>NZ_JBISHH010000010.1:0-19908 GCF_045066735.1 Algibacter sp. Ld11
CTGGTGTTCCTACGGTGTTGCCGTTACTTGTATTATCTTCTGCTACTGGTACATAATCTATGGTTACCGTAGCATTATTTGATTGATTACCATCATTATCTTCTACATTATAACTGATAACCGTTGGGTCTTCTGTAAAAGTTGATAACGGTGTGAATGTGATTGCGCCTGTAGTTTCATCTACACTCCATGTTCCTTCGTTTGGTACTGCAAAACTGGTAACATCACCATTGGCATCGGTTACAATACTTGTGGCATTTGTTGGTGCTACTAAACTTACCGTTGTTGGGTCTAATTCTCCATCTGGATCGGCATCTACGCCACCGCCATTAGCTACTAATGGATCGATCGTTACTGCGCCTGCTACATTTGCTAAGCTCTCATCATTCTCTGCTGTTGGTGATATAGCATCATAATCTACTGTTGCCGTTGCTGTATCACTTAAGCCTGTTTGTGTTTCGGTTAAGGTATATTCTATTGGGGTTGGATCGTCTGTGTAATTAGATCCAAAGCCTCCTGCTATGGTTTCTGGAGTGAAAACAAGTTCTCCCGTAGATGTATTATAATTCCAAGTTCCTTCGCCTGGCACGACTAATACATCTTGATCTCCTGCTATGTTCGGATCTAAATCTACCGTTGTATTTAATACTGTAGCAGTAGTTATTCCATCACCTAATAAATCATTGGATAGAATATTTATAGGTGTACTTGGTTGAGTTGGTGTATTCCCTGAATTACTATCTACATTAGCAACTGGTGGCTCTACAACCAAAATAGTTACAACAGCATCAGTACTACAATTTGTAGGATTTAATTCTTCACAAATATTATAATTGATAGTATAAGTTCCTGCTGGTGTTCCTACTGGTACACTAACATTCCCTGTTAAAGGATCAACTTCTGGTATTGTACCCGAAGCTGCAACTGGTCCTGAACCATCGTTAAAGAACATTCCTGAAGTTAAAGTAATATCAACTTCATTAATATCAGTAGGATCTCCATTTAATGTATCATCTCCTGTCCCAATTAATATATTACCTAAGTTCGTGTTTCCATCTGCACTAAGTACCTGATTTGAGCTAAAATCATCGTTAACCGCTACTATTACTGGTGCATTTACAACCACAGTTACTGTTGCAGAACTACAGTTACTTGAATTCCCTATTTCACAAATAGTATATGGAATAGAATATGTTCCTGCAGGTGTTCCTGCTGGTACACTCACATCTCCAGAGGCGCTAATAACCGGAGCTGTTCCCGTTATTGGATTACCATCTACAGTTGCTGGTGTTGGATATGTAATAGCTACATCTGCAGTAGTTACAGGGTTTCCATTTAAAAAATCGTCTCCTGTACCTGTTAATATGTTTCCGAGATTAGTATCTCCATCGAAACCATTAATTCCTGAATAATTATCATTTGCTGCTGCAATTACTAAATTATTTACGGTAACCGAAGCTGTAAGATCATCTCCATTAGTTAGCGTATCATCTGTATAATCTCCCGAAGCTGCTGAAGTTGTATTAGTTACTGTACCTCCTGCTGCTTGTGAATTAATAGTTGCTGTTATCTCTATACTAGCAGAACCACTACTCGCTATATCTCCTATAGTCCATAGTCCCGAAACAGGATTATAAGCGCCACTACTATTATCACTTACAAATGTAACATCGCTTGGTAATACATCTGATAAGGTTACATTTTTATCAACACTTGCCCCAATATTACTAACTGTAATAGTAAACACTACGTTATCTCCAATTGATGCTGTAGCAGGTGATACAGATTTCACTGTTACCAAATCGGTAGCACAATCTGTTATTGTATATGGTATTGCTGTTACACTAGATCTACAACCAGTTACTGTATTTCTTACTGTTGCGTATAAATTACCTGTTCCTGCTGGAAACAACTCTGTTGAAGTCCAATTACCACTTGTATTTGGAGCATTTGCAGCAGTTGTAAGCGCTGCATTTTTCCATAATTCTATAACTTCATCTGCTCCTAGAGCATTGCCAAATGTTATTGATAGGTATTCATCTGAACAAACATCCAATTCTCCTCCACCTACAGTTGGAGCTGCTGGTGATGGATTAACAGTTACATCAACAGTATCTATAGATGTACATCCTTCTGGACGCGTAATTGTTACTGTATAAGTAAACGTAGTTATAGCAGTTAAAGTTGGTCCTGAATATGTGAAATTTGGTTGAGCTACAGTAAGGTTATCTAAATAAGCATCTTCCGCATTTGTTGGACCAGCCCAAGAATAAGAGTAAGAAGGATTATTAGCTGAACCTAGTTCTACGCTTTCCAATGTTTCACAAACTGGAATATCTGAACCTCCAATTCCTGAAATCACACTAGGTGAACCCATATCTACACTTGCTGGTAAACAGATACAAGGATTATCATCTACTGTCATTACCAATAGAATATTACATGCTTGCTCTGGAGTTGCTACAAATTGAATACTTTCTGTAATGGATGTTCCTCCTGGTATGGCAGATGTTATTTGGTGACTTCCAAGCAATAAATCTCCTGTATCATATAAACCATCTTTATTTACATCATAATACGCTCCAATTGTTGATGGAGCTGTCACTTCAATATCTGAAGTATTATCTATTGTAAATCCTGCGGTTATTAATTCGTCTGCAAAACTTACACTTGAAATAGCAGAATCTAAGTTTATTATAACAGCTGCTTTATTAATGTCTAAACTTTCATTAGAACTTCCTGTAGAAATTAAAGCGTCACTACAAGTCCCTGATGGAACTGATGGGCACGCAAGAGATGCACTACTCTCTATATAATTTGTAAAACTTACCGATGCGTTTTCTTCACAATAACCGGCATCAGGAACAATATCAAACTCGAACTCAGTTCTATCTCCAGTACCTAGACCTGCTGGATATTGAATAATTATTTCAGTATCGGTTGAACTAACGAAAGTAATTTCACTTACCCCCGTAGAAATACTATTAAAAGTTCCGCTTACATAAGTAACGCCGGTAGGTAAATCTACTCTACCAAAATCTTCAGTTCCTGTAGCACTAGTAATTTCACTAATATTTGTTACAATATTTACTGTTTCTTGAGCTGTACATCCATCTATATGAGCACCATCTGCATCAAGGAAACCTGGTAGCGTAATTGTTGGAATAGCATCATAAGTAGCTTCTAACCCATTAACTTGAATACCGCTTGATAAACTTCTATTTCCACTACCAATACTTGGTTCTCCACAGGTTCTATCTCCATAAACTAAAAATGTTAATGACGAATTAGATACAAAATCACAAGCTGTTTGTAAAGTATATCTAACATTTACACCTCTTAAATCGCCATCTGCTCCAACAGTACCTATACCTGGAATACCTCCATAATCTACTAATCCTGAGTGTTCAATATTTATCGAATACCCATCTTGATCTGTAATAACTGAAGATAAAGGAATAGTTTCCCAGGTTCCGGAATTAGCTGGATACTGAACCTCTACAAGAGAAACAGTTAACGCTCCCGAACCATTAAAAGCTTGAACTGATGAACGTGGATTAACAATAGTTCCATTACGAGCACTTAAATAATTAAGTTCTACTACAAAATCATCACATACATCAATAGCTGCTGTTGGTTGATTTAGAATAGATTGCTGTATTTGAGCCAATGCAGGCTGTAATGTTAACTCAAGAGTGTCATCATAACAAGCACTTGTAACATCTCCATAATTAGGGTAACTCTCACAATCCCAACCCAAACTAAAATCTACTGGAATATCTGTACAAATATCATATGTAGCCTTAACTTTAATATTTTTAGTTTCAGAAATGCTTAAACTCCCTATCTCAATATATGATGCGCCATTTAATTTAATTATATTTAACGGTATAGGTGCGCCAGTAAAATCTTCTGCACTTGTAATATCAATATTTGCAGTATCCGGTACATATATCCAATTATACCCAGTATCTCCGCCGGCTGCACTGGTATTAACAACTTGAATATCAAATTCTGCCTCAGGACCATAACCAATTATTGTTGGACTTGATAATGGCTGTAAAACAAAAGTTGGTTTTGTATAATTTAAATTTTGAATATTTACTTTTTCTATTTTTGCTGGTTTTAGAGCATCGTCAGCATATGCCAAGGCTTGAGTTGTTGTTGTTGCAACAATTTGAGGGTAAGGAACCCCTTCACCTAACTCACAAGAACCTATACCAATAACTCTCATTCTCCAACTACCAGATCTACCTTCATCTTGATCTTCGTAACCACCCGCTCTATTTGGTGTTACTATGTAAGTTTGTATACCGCCTACACTAGGTGCTGTACCCAAAGCAGGTGAAATAGTTAATTCTCCATCAGCTAATTCATAAGTATTAGTAACTTCATTATTACCATTTTGTTGTAAAATTCTAGAAACTCTAAAACCATCTGGAATTTCTAACTTTACGGACTCAATCATTGTTATTGGTCTAAATTCACCTGGGAATAATTTTGGTGAATTTGACTGCGTATAGTCATTGTAAAGGTAAATATCTCCGTTATTACAGTATTGAAAAGTAGTTGTTCTCTCAACACCTGAATAGATTCTTGGTCTTACATAACTAACACTATCTCCCCAATCATAACAACTTATTAATTCTCCTGTAATTCCATCATCATCATTATCATTGTCTAAGGTTGCACCAGATACTGAAGCCGGAAGTGTTTCCTCAACTTGATATCTTCCTCTAAAACCAGAAAGTATGTGGTAATTAATATCAGTATACGTTTCAGTAGTAAACCAATACACAAAATCAACTTCAAAAGTGTCATCATCTTCTAATAACCCTCCAACACCCGGAGCGGAAAGTGCAAATGATAGATCGTACCTTAATGTATGTTTATCAGTCCCTGCTGTTGATGCAACACTAGACCTAGTGAGTCCTCCTCCTCCTGAAAAAGTATTATCAAAAGGAACTTCAATAGCTGGTCCTACACCACCTTTATAAATTTTCACTGTCCCTCTTAAAAACTCAATATCATCCAATCCGTTTGTAACAGATGCCGAGGCATTAGACGTATTTGTGGCATCTGTAGTATAAGTTTGTATAAAATAAAAATTATCTGATGTTAAATCACTCATGAAACCAGTAGTTGCAACCATCATTTCATCTCCTGCCAAATACTTATCTAACTCATAAGCTCCAGAATTTAAATCAACTTTAGTTGTCATTGAGGCATCTGTCCAACCTGCCGTAATTCTATAAGCATCTAAACCAGTAATATTTGGGCCTTGACATGGTGGGTTACAAGAATGCTCTATTATAGGCTCAAAATTACCGCAATGAATATCATACTCTAAAGGGCTAATTGTACCACCCGTAAGTATTAACTTTGTTTCATAACTGGTATTAATTGTATTACGAACTCCACCGGCCTCTAACTCAGCACAATTCATTATTAAAGGAAAACGAGCAAACCCATCTCCTGTTGCATTTGTTAAAATATCTAAATTCTTAAGATCGGTTGTTGAAAATGTAATTAAATTTGTACCCACACTTCCTGCTTCTCCTTCAATAGTTCCTTCAGTATAAGGATCTGCTGGGTTTATAGTTTGCGTATAAATTGCAGGATCATATCCAGCAACTAAATCTACCCCTCTTGGTACAGTTATACTAACTACAAATTCACTATCTGTATTTGAGTTTAACATTGCATGGTTATTATGGTAAAAATTACCATACAATATTGGCTTTATAGCTACTTCAAATTCTTGACCTTCCAAAATATCCGTATCTTGCTCAAATATCGTTGGATCAGCATAATCTCTGTAGAAATTAAAATACCCTAAATCTCTTCCTACAGTTGGTCTCGCTGCATTACATTGATCTTTGGTTAAAACATTTACAAACACATGTTCATGTACCATAAAATTTCCAACCCCAGTACCACAATTCATTCTAACGGTTGGGTCTGGAGTATAATCGTATTCAATTACTATTGAACCTCCTGGAGCTATATCATCCCAAGCCCCATCGCCATCTAAATCTTCAAATCCTCCCGAACCATCTGGATCACTAGTAAAAGTGGCTGCGCGGTTTTCACCTGGTATACCTGTTATAGATGGAGATATAGTTAAAGTATTTCCCCAAGTATTATTAAGAGTAGGAGGAGTACCGGTTCTATCCGAGGCCCAAGGTGTTGGTGTAAACGCCATTTGATCAGCCCCTTCACCAATTGTGAAATTTGTAAAACTTCTAGTTCCATAAGCCTCAGGCCCTCTATGTGGATTTTCAGTATACGTAGTTGAAGTATCCTCAGTATTAGATCCTAAACCTAAGTTGAATAACACATCAGTTGCACCACCTGCCACATCTGTTGTTGTATTTGTAATTGTTAATTTAACATGGTTTACTTGGCCAATATTATTAATTTGAGTGTTTGCAAGCTCTTGAACGATAGTAAAAGCTGGACTATTTGCCCCGAAAACAACACTTGCGGAAACAGATGGTGACTCTTGGCATTCCCAAGAAGCTGTATGAGCAGTATTTGTACTCTCACAGCCCGTTAATGTAAAACTTTCTACAAAATCTAACTGTTCAGTTCCACTAAGCACACCATCACCATCCTCACCAGTCATTCCTGCTTCTGGCACTAAATAATTTGCTGTCGTTCCTCCAATATCTAAATGATATAAATACACTTTTAGAGTAGATGTTGAAGATGGATCTTCAATTAATGTTATATTCCCATATTTCAGAACATAATTATCTACATTAGCTCCAAGAGCAACTTCGTGTCTTCCCTCTGAAACCCCCGCATTACCGCCATTAATCACTGAAACAGACCTTGTATGCACTCCTCCTACAACTCCATTTACTGCTGGTAATGGATTAATAGAAACGGTAAATGCAGCTGCAAAAAACTCATAACCTCCAATTAAATCATTTCCATCTGTCATGGATTGAGCGACCGTAGAATTGGTATACTCAAAATTAGCTATATTATCTTTAAATGAATTTCCTGCCTCTTTAAATAAAACAGCATCACACTCTGAAGTTCTATCAAAACTAAATGTAACTTTATCAGCAGATGCCCAAGGATCATTTGGTGATGCAACACCTCCCACTTCTCTAGAAATGGTAAATACAGGACTATTACTTCCTGGATAACCAGGAACTAAAGGATCTGTGATAAATACGGTTTCACTATCATCAATTACAAATGAATTTCCAGCAGATACCGATTCTATATTAGTTATTATGGCTGAATTAGGTGTATAAAATATACCATCGGGTAAATCCAAGGTTATCTTTACATTTGCCAATGGTTGCGACAGCGGATCCTTTTTCCCAGTAACAAGAATAGAATTACTTGTACTAGCTCCAAGAGCTACTAGGTCCGAAGCACTACTTGTTAAGTAGGTTGCTCTAAAATCTCCATTCTCTAAAGACTGAGCAAAAACAGAACCAAGCGAAAACATAAAAAAAGCTAAGAACAACATCATGTTTCTAGCTTGTATTAGGTTAACCTTAACTAAATTTGAGCATTGTAATTTTGATTTCATATTTATTATCTATTAAATAATTTATTGTTCAGGGAAGAAACTTTTTGAAGTTAGTTTCTTTGGTAAAACAGTCTTAATTTATTGTGTTTTTCATGTATATTTTAGAAATTACTTTAAGATTGAAAAACTTAAAACATTACTAAACTTAAAACATAAGTACATACACTCAACAAAAATACAGTTGCTCAATAAATTTATCTAACTCAAAAAACACAATAAAACACCTCAAAACAGACACTTTATCGATGTTATTACTTTTTATCAGTATGAAATGCACAGTTAAGCATAATTGTCTTGTTAATTAAATCACAATTTTTCTTTGATTATTATCATTTAATTTCTAACTTGTTACTCTATATTAATCCTATCTTTTTCACATGGATAAAACAATTAAAATCAAGATTAATGTGACTTAAACAAACATAATTGGGTCTAAATCTTAAAACCATCCTTTTGAGAACTTTAAAAAACAATATTGATAGCGACATTTTTGATTTCACATCTTTGTTTAATGAAAACATCAAACCCGAATTAGTAGAAATAGAAGGTTTAGAAGTAAACATTTTGATTATTGAAGATAACTTGAAAATTAACCAGAATTACGACAAAATTCTAAGTCCTAATTTTGATTATGTTTTTTCATTTAACAGTTTACAAGCATTAGAAAAAACAACTCAAAATCAATTTAATTTAATTTTAAACAAAGCTATTAAACCTATTATAAGAGGACAAATATTACAAAAAGAAGTATCAACCTTTACGGATGACTTTAATAATAATAATAGCCATGTTCCTATATTAATAATTACAACTCGAGATGTTCAAGATACTAGTTTTGAAGATTTAAACTTTAAAACAGAAAACTATGTCATTAATTTTTCTAATCAAAAAAAGATAATTTCTAAAATAAAACTTTACACAAATAATGCAGATTCTGCTATAGTACAAACCAAAAAGAAAAATAGTACCTTCTACACCATATTAGAGCTTATACAACGAAATCTTTCTAAAGAAGAATTTAATGTTAAAATACTATCTTACAAAATGGGGTACAGCCAAAGACAATTAGCAAGAATTGTAAAAGCCGAAACCAATAAAACGCCTGTAAAACTTATTTTAGAATTACGACTCAAAAAAGCTTATGACATATTATCGAGTGACAAGAATATAAAGATAAAAGAAGTACAATATAGTATAGGTATAAATAGCTCTTCCTACTTTAGTAAAAAATTTAAAGAACAATTTGGTTATACCCCAAGTGATTTTTGCAATACATAGCAACTTAAAGCCTATTGTGTTTTTCAATTATCTTTCAATGAAAAATGTAATTAGCACACCTATATATATAGACATACATAAATTATATTATATACCTCATTTTTCTTTTGGAAATTTTAAAATAATAAATTACCAAAAAGGATAGTAAAATTTAGATAAAAAATTAGATAAATGTAAAAAAGTCTTATATTTGCACGCTTGAAAGAAAAACTTTCGAGCTACATAACAATCATTTACAATAATATTAGAATGTATTTATCAAAAGAAGAGAAACAAGAAATGTTTGCCAAACATGGCAAAAACAAAAGTGATACTGGTTCTGCAGAAGGACAAATTGCTTTATTTACACAAAGAATTGAGCACTTAACTCAACACTTAAAAAAGAATCGTAAAGATTACAACACTGAACGTTCTTTAGTAATGTTAGTAGGTAAAAGAAGAAGTTTACTTGATTATTTAATCAAGAAAGATATCTTAAGATATCGTGCCATAGTAAAAGAATTAGGATTAAGAAAATAATCTCAATACAAAACCACGCCTTTCAGCGTGGTTTTTTGTTATATATTAACTCGATTTGAAAGAGTATAAATTTCAAATTATAAGAAGCTAGATCCCAAAACGAGTTTGGGACAAAAAGTTTTTCATTGGTCGCACACACACAACAACTACGTACAACAACACAACGACCATTGTTTAACATAATTTGAGTATATTGTATGCTCGAATTACAAGAAAAAATTTATGATTCCAAAAGTGTTTAAAGAGGTTATTGACCTTGGTGACGGAAGAGAAATCTCTATCGAAACCGGAAAATTAGCAAAACAGGCCCACGGTTCTGTTGTTGTTCAATCTGGAAAATGTATGTTGCTATGTACTGTTGTTTCCAATTACAAACAAAGTGATGTTGACTTTTTACCTTTAACGGTAGATTACAGAGAAAAGTTTGCTGCAGCCGGACGTTACCCAGGTGGTTTCTTTAAAAGAGAAGCAAGACCTAGTGATGGTGAAGTTTTAACTATGCGTTTAGTGGATCGTGTTTTACGTCCATTATTCCCAAAAGATTACCACGCAGAAACACAAGTAATGATTCAGTTAATGTCTCATGACGATGATGTTATGCCAGAAGCTATGGCTGGATTAGCGGCGAGTGCTGCTATTCAATTATCAGATTTACCGTTCGAATGCGCAATATCTGAAGCTAGAGTTGCACGTGTAAATGGTGAATTCGTAATCAACCCAACTAGAGCACAATTAGCAGAGTCTGACTTAGAGATGATGATTGGCGCTTCTGCTGATTCGGTTATGATGGTTGAAGGTGAGATGGATGAAATTTCTGAAGAAGAAATGGCAGACGCTATCAAATTTGCTCACGAAGCAATTAAAGTACAAATTGATGCACAATTGCGTTTAGCGGAAGCTTTTGGTAAAAAAGAAGTTCGTGAGTACACAACTGCAGAAGTTAACGAAGATTTACAAAAAAGAATACACGAATTAGCTTACGATAAATGTTACGCTATTGCAAAGAAGGGAACCTCTAAAGCAGAACGTAGCGCTGCATTTGCTGAAGTAAAAGAAGAAGTTAAAGCATCTTTTACTGAAGAAGAAATGGCAGAATTTGGACACCTTGTTGGAGGATACTACAGCAAAGCAGAAAAAGAAGCAGTACGTGAATTAACATTAAGCGAAGGTTTACGTTTAGACGGAAGAAAGACTGATGAAATTAGACCAATATGGTGTGAGGTAGATTACCTCCCTTCTACTCACGGTTCTTCTATCTTTTCTCGTGGAGAAACTCAAGCATTAGCTACAGTAACTTTAGGAACATCTAGAGATGCTAATAAAATAGATATGCCATCTTACGAAGGTGAAGAGAATTTCTATTTACATTACAACTTCCCTCCTTTTTGTACAGGTGAAGCTAGACCATTAAGAGGAACATCTCGTAGAGAAGTTGGTCATGGTAATTTAGCGCAACGTGGTTTAAAAGGAATGATTCCTGCAGATTGCCCTTATACTGTACGTGTTGTATCTGAAGTACTAGAATCTAACGGTTCGTCTTCTATGGCAACAGTATGTGCTGGAACAATGGCTTTAATGGATGCTGGGGTAAAAATGACTAGACCTGTTTCTGGTATTGCTATGGGATTAATTTCTGATGGTGATCGTTACGCAGTATTATCTGATATTTTAGGTGATGAAGATCACTTAGGAGATATGGATTTTAAAGTAACTGGTACTTCTGAAGGTATTACAGCTTGCCAAATGGATATTAAAATTAAAGGTTTAAGCTACGAAATTTTAGTAAATGCACTAAAACAAGCTCGCGAAGGTCGTTTACATATCTTAGGTAAAATTACAGATACTATTGCTGCTCCTGCAGAAAGCGTTAAAGATCATGCGCCTACTATGGTAACGCGTCGTGTACCTAACGAATTTATTGGTGCTTTAATTGGACCTGGAGGAAAAGTAATTCAAGAAATGCAGAAAGAAACTGAGACTACTATCGTTATTAACGAAGATCCAGTTACTGAAGAAGGTATTGTTGAAATATTAGGTGTAGGTTCTAAAGGAATTAATGCTGTTATGGCAAAAATAGATTCTCTATTATTTAAACCAACTGTTGGTAGCGTATACGAAGTAAAAGTAATCAAAATGTTGGATTTTGGAGCTGTTGTAGAATATATGGATGCACCAGGAAACGAAGTTTTATTACACGTAAGTGAATTGGCTTGGGAACGTACTGAAAATGTAAGCGACGTAGTTAATATGGGAGACGTTTTTGACGTGAAGTATTTTGGACAAGATCCAAGAACTCGCAAAGAGAAAGTATCTCGTAAAGCTATTTTACCAAAACCAGAAGGTTATGTTGCAAGACCACCAAGAGATGATAAACGTTCTGGTGGACGTGACAACAGAGGTTCTCGTGACAATAGAGGTCGTGATAACCGTCGTGACGATAGAAAACCAAGAGAAGATAAAAAAGAAGATTAATTTCTTTTAAATCTATAATTATTAAAGCCTGTTTCAACTTTTGAAACAGGCTTTTTTTTTTACAGCTGATAACTACACATTAATCTAAAAAGAGAATTTTACCCCACAAATTCCTTAACATATTCTTCCGAAATACCCAAAAGTGTAAGTCTATTTTAACAAAAATTTGATAATTCCAACTTCTCATTTCAAAAAAGTACCATCTATTTTTTAAAAATAATTTTATTAAAAAAATCGACTAAAAACACTTTTACTCGACAAAAAGCATTTTTTATCGATTATAAATTGTTTTTATCGTTAAAATTCAATTTATTTACGCTTAAATACATAAAACCATTATAACAATCAATAAACAATAAAAATGAAAGAAACCACTTACGTTTGTATTTTTTGAAAATAATTTATTTGAGTTTAATCGTTTTTAGTCAGCAAATGTGACTTTTCGTAATATTTTGTGTCTATGTAATTGTAGATTTGCTACTCTCTAAAAACATAATTATGAAAACTAAAACTATTTTAATAGCCTCTCGCCCAATTTATCAGGAAGCTAAAAACTAACGACTTAATCAATTACAGTGCAAAACTTATTGTTTTCAAAAACATGAGTTATTGATATAGCTTCGAGATTCAAAAATAATCTTTAGGCTATTGCACATCAAAAACTCATGGAATGTAGTTTTAAATGTTATTGTATTACCAAGTAAAAAGATTGACTACGCGCGTCCTATTTTTATACACTAAACAAATTAGACGTTTTACTCTCAATTTTTGTTCACAAAAACTAAGTATACAGATTAACAACTTAAAAAAACATTCACACAAAAAATAAATTAAAGTTCCTTTTAAACTTATTATTATGAAGGTAAATTACTTACTCAAATTAGCAACACCAAATAAGCTTTTATCGCTTATTGCTTTATTGTTGTTAACAACAATTTCATCTTACTCACAAATTGGTGTACAATCTCCCTCTATTAGAGAAAATGTTACCTTTCAATGGTCGGATGTTCAGGATACAAATAACGATGGTGTTATTTCCTCAATTGAAAACAACCGACCTGCAACAATAGAATCCATTACTGTAAGCGGTGCTGTTTATAACACCTTCGCTGTACCATCGGGATACCAACTTACTCGATTAGGACCTGGCGGACACTTTATAAATGAAATCTTTGAAAATGGCCTTAGTGTAATTAAATCTAGTGCAACCGCAACGTTGGACGCTACGGATAATACACTATGGGATGATGCTGCATTAGCAACTTTTGAATCTAAAAATCTTAACCGTTACTATACATCTAATGGTAATGGTGATAATATTTGTGGTAATTTTAATAGAGCCAACGGCATTAATGGACAACAAGAAACAGATGCCCAAATGCAAACCCTTATTTATGATCCTGCTTTACCATCTAACGAAGGCGGTTTACTAGCCGTAACAGAAAGAGGTGGAAACAACTGTTTTTACATTCGCTTATTTGGAACACTTCCAGGAAGTACTGTAGAAGAACCTCTTGGAGACACTTTTGTAAGAAGTTCTGCAGAATATAGAAACTTTGGATTCTCTGCACCAAGAAATAATGCCACAGATTACTGGTCTTCTGGACGTGAGCAAGATAACGATCAAGATATTGCAATTGCACTTTTTAATTTAAATACAATTGCTCCTACAGGATCAAAAATATCAAGAATTAGATTTATTTCTGCCTCTAATGATGATGGTGATGGTAAGCTGTTTGTTTTACAACGCTACGCGCAACCTCAAATTGATCTTGGATGTATTGATCAAGGCACATTTAATGGACAAATTCATAACGAATCTAGTACCCCTGCAGGTTCTACTTATGATTTAGTTTCGGGACCAACACCTACCGGTCTAGGTTTTAATTTAAACACAGATGGATCTTATACATATACATCTACCCCTAACTTTATAGGAAACGTAACCTTTACATATAGAGTTACACTCCCTGCTCCAAATAATGACATTACAGATACCAACACGGTAACTTTAACATTTAATGATTTACCTGATGATCCAGAACTAGAAGTAGAATGTACTGACACAGCTGGAAATTACAATATAAATATTACAACCCCTTTAGGTTCTCAATATCAATATAGCTCCAACTTAGTTAACGGTGGTGCTTATCAAAGCTCTCCTAATTTTAATAATGTAGGCCCAGGCACTCATAACTTTAAAGTAAAAAATATTAACAGTACCTGCGAAAGTGGTTCAACATCTATAACTTTAGCATCAGAAGCATTAGAAGCTACTGTTTTTGCAAACAATCCAGTTGATTGCTTTGGTGCATCAACAGGAAGTATTGATCTTAACGTAACTGGTGGTAATCCGCCTTATACCTATTTATGGAATAACGGTGAAACAACAGAAGATATTACTAATGTACCCGCTGGAACTTACAATGTTGAAATCTTAGACTCTGTTGGATGTACATTTACATTCACCACTAACGTATTAGTAAACCAACCTGACGTTTTAACTGCTACCGCTACACAAGGTAGCCCGGTGGTTTGTTTTGGAGAAGCTAATGCTTCTGCTACTGCAACGCCTGCTGGTGGTAATGGAAATTACACCTACTCTTGGGATAATGGTGAAACTACGGCTACTGCTACAGGCTTAAATGCGGGTACACATACCGTAACTATTACAGATGATAAAGATTGTACCACTACTGCAACAGTAACAATTGCACAACCTAGTGCTGCCTTAACTGCTACTGCTGCTCAAGATAGCCCAGTGGTTTGCTTTGGAGAAGCTAATGGTTCTGCTACTGCAACGCCTGCTGGTGGTAATGGAAATTACACCTACTCTTGGGATAATGGTGAAACTACGGCTACTGCAACGGGTTTAAATGCGGGTACACATACCGTAACTATTACAGATGATAAAGATTGTACCACTACTGCAACAGTAACAATCGCACAACCTAGTGCTGCATTAACTGCTACTGCTGCTCAAGATAGCCCAGTGGTTTGTTTTGGAGAAGCTAATGGTTCTGCTACTGCAACTCCTGCTGGTGGTAATGGAAATTACACCTACTCTTGGGATAATGGTGAAACTACGGCTACTGCTACAGGCTTAAATGCTGGAACGCATACGGTAACTATTACAGATGATAAAGATTGTACCACTACTGCAACAGTAACAATCGCACAACCTAGTGCTGCTTTAACTGCTACTGCTGCTCAAGATAGCCCAGTGGTTTGTTTTGGAGAAGCTAATGGTTCTGCTACTGCAACTCCTGCTGGTGGTAATGGAAGTTACACCTACTCTTGGGATAATGGTGAAACTACTGCTACTGCAACGGGTTTAAATGCTGGTTCGCATACCGTAACTATTACAGATGATAAAGATTGTACCACTACTGCAACAGTAACAATCGCACAACCTAGTGCTGCATTAACTGCTACTGCTGCTCAAGATAGCCCGGTGGTTTGTTTTGGAGAAGCTAATGGTTCTGCTACTGCAACGCCTGCTGGTGGTAATGGAAATTATACCTACTCTTGGGATAATGGTGAAACTACTGCTACTGCAACGGGTTTAAATGCTGGAACGCATACCGTAACTATTACAGATGATAAAGATTGTAATACAACTGCAACAGTAACAATCGCACAACCTAGTGCTGCATTAACTGCTACTGCTGCTCAAGATAGCCCAGTGGTTTGTTTTGGAGAAGCTAATGGTTCTGCTACTGCAACTCCTGCTGGTGGTAATGGAAATTATACCTACTCTTGGGATAATGGTGAAACTACGGCTACTGCTACAGGCTTGAATGCTGGTTCGCATACCGTAACTATTACAGATGATAAAGATTGTAGTACAACTGCAACAGTAACAATTGCACAACCTAGTGCTGCATTAACTGCTACTGCTGCTCAAGATAGCCCGGTGGTTTGTTTTGGAGAAGCTAATGGTTCTGCTACTGCAACGCCTGCTGGTGGTAATGGAAATTACACCTACTCTTGGGATAATGGTGAAACTACTGCTACTGCAACGGGTTTAAATGCTGGAACGCATACCGTAACTATTACAGATGATAAAGATTGTAATACAACTGCAACAGTAACAATCGCACAACCTAGTGCTGCATTAACTGCTACTGCTGCTCAAGATAGCCCAGTGGTTTGTTTTGGAGAAGCTAATGGTTCTGCTACTGCAACTCCTGCTGGTGGTAATGGAAATTATACCTACTCTTGGGATAATGGTGAAACTACGGCTACTGCTACAGGCTTGAATGCTGGTTCGCATACCGTAACTATTACAGATGATAAAGATTGTAGTACAACTGCAACAGTAACAATTGCACAACCTAGTGCTGCCTTAACTGCTACTGCTGCTCAAGATAGCCCAGTGGTTTGTTTTGGAGAAGCTAATGGTTCTGCTACTGCAACGCCTGCTGGTGGTAATGGAAATTATACCTACTCTTGGGATACTGGTGAAACTACTGCTACTGCAACGGGTTTAAATGCGGGTACACATACCGTAACTATTACAGATGATAAAGATTGTAGTACAACTGCAACAGTAACAATCGCACAACCTAGTGCTGCCTTAACTGCTACTGCTACACAAGATAGCCCAGTGGTTTGTTTTGGAGAAGCTAATGGTTCTGCTACTGCAACGCCTGCTGGTGGTAATGGAAATTATACCTACTCTTGGGATAATGGTGAAACGACTGCGACTGCAACGGGTTTAAATGCTGGTTCGCATACCGTAACTATTACAGATGATAAAGATTGTACCACTACTGCAACAGTAACAATTGCACAACCTAGTGCTGCTTTAACTGCTACTGCTGCTCAAGATAGCCCAGTGGTTTGTTTTGGAGAAGCTAATGCTTCTGCTACTGCAACTCCTGCTGGTGGTAATGGAAATTACACCTACTCTTGGGATAATGGTGAAACTACGGCTACTGCAACGGGTTTAAATGCTGGTTCGCATACCGTAACTATTACAGATGATAAAGATTGTACCACTACTGCAACAGTAACAATTGCACAACCTAGTGCTGCCTTAACTGCTACTGCTACACAAGATAGCCCGGTGGTTTGCTTTGGAGAAGCTAATGGTTCTGCTACTGCAACGCCTGCTGGTGGTAATGGAAATTACACCTACTCTTGGGATAATGGTGAAACTACTGCTACTGCAACGGGTTTAAATGCGGGTACACATACCGTAACTATTACAGATGATAAAGATTGTAGTGCAACTGCAACAGTAACAATCGCACAACCTAGTACTGCCTTAACCGCTACTGCTACACAAGATAGCCCGGTGGTTTGTTTTGGAGAATCTAACGGTTCTGCGACTGCAACGCCTGCTGGTGGTAATGGAAATTACACCTACTCTTGGGATAACGGTGAAACTACGGCTACTGCTACAGGCTTAAATGCTGGTTCGCATACCGTAACGATTACAGATGATAAAGATTGTACCACTACTGCAACAGTAACAATCGCACAACCTAATGCTGCATTAACTGCTACTGCTACACAAGATAGCCCGGTGGTTTGTTTTGGAGAGGCTAATGGTTCTGCGACTGCAACGCCTGCGGGTGGTAATGGAAATTACACCTATTCTTGGGATAATGGTGAAACTACTGCTACTGCAACGGGTTTAAATGCTGGTTCGCATACCGTAACTATTACAGATGATAAAGATTGTACCACTACTGCAACAGTAACAATCTCACAACCTAGTGCTGCATTAACTGCTACTGCTGCTCAAGATAGCCCAGTGGTTTGTTTTGGAGAAGCTAATGGTTCTGCTACTGCAACGCCTGCTGGTGGTAATGGAAATTACACCTACTCTTGGGATAATGGTGAAACTACTGCTACTGCAACGGGTTTAAATGCTGGAACGCATACCGTAACTATTACAGATGATAAAGATTGTAGTACAACTGCAACAGTAACAATTGCACAACCTAGTGCTGCATTAACTGCTACTGCTACACAAGATAGCCCAGTGGTTTGTTTTGGAGAAGCTAATGGTTCTGCTACTGCAACGCCTGCTGGTGGTAATGGAAATTACACCTACTCTTGGGATAATGGTGAAACTACTGCTACTGCAACGGGTTTAAATGCTGGTTCGCATACCGTAACTGTTACAGATGATAAAGATTGTAGTGCAACTGCAACAGTAACTATTACACAACCTAACGAGGCTTTAGCTGCTTCAATAGCAACTATAACAGATGTACTCTGTAATAGTGAAGCTACGGGAAGTATCGATATCTCTGTTATTGGTGGTACTGCTCCGTATACATTCGTTTGGAATGATACTAATAATTCAACTACAGAAGATTTATCTAATGTAATTGCTGATGCTTATAATGTAACTATTACAGATGCTAAAGGATGTACAACTTCTATTGGAGCTACAATTTCTGAACCAACTAGCCCACTGAGCTTAAACATTACCAAAATTGATGCTACTACAGCTCAAGGATGTGCTAATGGTGAAGCTACTGCTATTGTTTCTGGAGGAACTTCAGATTACACATACCAATGGAGTGCTTCTGCTGGAAACGTAACAACTGCTACTGCTTCTAACTTATCTAATGGTACGCATTCTGTGACTATTACAGATGCTAACAATTGTCAATTAACGCAAAGTATTGTTATCGAATGTGTCAATACTTGTGATGCTGAAATAACAATAGCTGATGTTACTGATGTACTTTGTACTGGTGATGATACGGGTGCTGCTACGGTAACTGCTAACTCTGAAGCCAATCCTAGTGCTACATTTACATTCACTTGGTCTAATGGGCAAGTGGACTCTGGTGTAACATCTAGTACACTTAGCGCTGCAAACGCAGGTGTATATTCGGTAAGTGTAACTATAGACGGTACAGTTTGTCAGGCAGTAGAAGAAACAGTTGCTATTACAGAACCTAGTAACGCTCTAAATATTACAGCAACAACTACAGACGAATTAGGTCCTAATACGGGTGATGGTACTGCAAACTCAGTAACTACTGGTGGTGTGGAACCTTATACATATTCTTGGTCTCCTAACGGGGAAACTACAGATGCTATTACTGGACTTAATGCTGGTTCATATACAGTAACTGTGACAGATGCTAATGGATGTTCAGATTCAACTACCGTAACAGTTAACCCTGGAAGTTGTCTTAACCTTTCGGTAACAGGAACATCTACTCCTTCTGTTTGCTTTGGTGAAAATAATGGTAGCGTTACTGCTACTGTAACTGGTGGTTCTGGAAACTTTACTTATGCATGGGATACCATTTCTGATACTACAGCTTCAGTTAGCGACTTACCTGCTGGTGATTATGTTATTACTGTAACAGATACTACTACCTTATGTACAACTAATACAACAATTACAATTAACGAACCTAATGTTTTAAGTTCTGCTATAGCTGTTTCTAATATATTATGCAAAAATGATGCTACAGGATCTCTTGACCTTGCGGTTAATGGTGGTACTGCTCCTTATGTATTTGCGTGGGATAACGGTGACACATCAGAAGACTTAATTAACGTAATTGCTGGTACTTATAACGTAACCATTACAGATGCTAATGGGTGTACAACTACAAATTCTGCTACTATAATAGAACCAGATACTAATGTTTCTGCTTCTATTACTAATCAAACAAATATTATTTGTGAAGGTTTAGGTACAGTTACAGTTGAAGGAGCTGGAGGTATAAGTCCATATTCTTACTCTATTGATGGAGGAACTAACTATCAAACAGATGGAACTTTCGCTAATTTACCAGAAGCAAATTATACAATAACTGTAATAGATGCCAATGGTTGTAGTACAACAGTATCTGCTGAAATACTTATAAACTGTACCGATGCTATCGCTGATATCAATAACACTTTTATTGATCAACCTGTAACTGGAAATGTATTAACAAACGATGAAGATTTCGAAGGTGATGCACAAACAGTAACTGAGAATACACAACCGGATAACGGTACAGTGGTAATGAATCCTGATGGATCTTATACCTATACCCCTAATCCTGGTTTCACAGGTGAAGATACTTTCGAGTATACAATCTGTGATGACGGGA
>NZ_JBISHH010000011.1:0-241945 GCF_045066735.1 Algibacter sp. Ld11
AACCGATGCTATCGCTGATATCAATAACACTTTTATTGATCAACCTGTAACTGGAAATGTATTAACAAACGATGAAGATTTCGAAGGTGATGCACAAACAGTAACTGAGAATACACAACCGGATAACGGTACAGTGGTAATGAATCCTGATGGATCTTATACCTATACCCCTAATCCTGGTTTCACAGGTGAAGATACTTTCGAGTATACAATCTGTGATGACGGGAATCCTCAAGCTTGTGATACTGCGACTGTATTTATTGAAGTATTACCAGTAAGTGGCCCTGAGAATGAAGCACCTATCGCAAATGCTGATACGGCAACAACTCCTGAAGGAACTCCTATTTCTATTCCTACTATTGCGAATGATTTTGATCCTGATGGTGATACAATCACTGTAACAGAAACTACTGATCCTAATAACGGTACAGTAACTCTGAATCCTGATGGTACAATTACCTATACGCCTAATGATGGGTTTATTGGTGAGGATACCTTCACTTACACTATTTGTGATGATGCGAATCCTGCGCTTTGTGATACCGCTACTGTTACAGTAACGGTGCAACCTGAAGATGCTCCTAATACTACTAATGCTAATGATGATGCGTACACAACCACTCCGGGTGCTGATGTCACTCAAAATCTATTAGTAAATGATAATGATGTCGAAGGTGATAACCAATCTGTAACGGCGAATACACAACCAAATAATGGTAGTGTAACTGTAGAGGCTAACGGAGACTTTACATACACTCCTAATGATGGTTTCTCTGGAACGGATAGCTTCACTTACACAATATGTGATGATAATGCTGACCAAGCTTGTGATACTGCTACTGTATTTATTACTGTGGGTGGTATTGAAAATACAACCGATGCTATCGCTGATATCAATAACACTTTTGCTGATCAACCTGTAACTGGAAATGTATTAACAAACGATGAAGATTTCGAAGGTGATGCACAAACAGTAACTGAGAATACACAACCGGATAACGGTACAGTGGTAATGAATCCTGATGGATCTTATACCTATACCCCTAATCCTGGTTTCACAGGTGAAGATACTTTCGAGTATACAATCTGTGATGATGGGAATCCTCAAGCTTGTGATACTGCGACTGTATTTATTGAAGTATTACCGGTAAGTGGCCCTGAGAATGAAGCACCTATCGCAAATGCTGATACGGCAACAACTCCTGAAGGAACTCCTATTTCTATTCCTACTATTGCGAATGATTTTGATCCTGATGGTGATACAATCACTGTAACAGAAACTACTGATCCTAATAACGGTACAGTAACTCTGAATCCTGATGGTACAATTACCTATACGCCTAATGATGGGTTTATTGGTGAGGACACCTTCACTTACACTATTTGTGATGATGCGAATCCTGCGCTTTGTGATACCGCTACTGTTACAGTAACGGTGCAACCTGAAGATGCTCCTAATACTACTAATGCTAATGATGATGCGTATTTCGCTTCAACTTGTGGTAGCCTTTCAGGAAATGTATTCTTAAATGATAATGACATAGAAGGTGATAATCAAACAATAACAACAACCACAGTAACAACTACTGAAGGTGTTACCGTTATTATTGATGCTAACACTGGTGAATTCACCTACACTCCTATTTCATCAGACTTTATAGGAAATGACTCTTTTGTTTATACTGTTTGTGATAATAATACAAACCAAGCTTGTGATCAAGCGACAGTTTATTTATCAATAACAGATTCAACACCTCCAAGCATTATCAACTGTTCTATCAGTGATGAAACTATTGAGTGTGCTGGAACGGATAACGAAAGCACTGCTACAGCATGGAACGATGCAAATATTGCAGCTTTAGAACTTTGCGCTACTGATGCTTGTGATTCAACATTTAGTGGACAAGTAACTTCAGACTACAGTTTTGACAACTTAGTTTCTACATGTGGTGCGAGTGGGACAATAACAGTAACATACACAATCACTGACGGAAACAACAATAGCACAGAGCTTGTTGCAACACTTACAATTGAAGATACAGTAGCTCCTGAGCCAACATCTACTATTGAAGCTTCATTGTTAGCAAACTGTGATAACTTACCAGAAATTCCAACAATTGAATTTACTGATAATTGTTCTTCGAATGTTAATGTTGTTTTTGAAGAAACGAGTTCTTTTGACGAGAATAATCCTTCAGACTACGAAATCATTAGAACTTGGACTGTTAATGATGATTGTGATAACACTGAAACTTATACACAAACAGTTTCAGTTACTCTTAGCGATTTAATTACAACCGTTAACGATAAAGCGTGTACTGATGATGGAGTAATAGATCTTGATGATTATTTAGAAAACGACCAAACGGGTGGTACCTGGACCATTACACAAGGTAATGCTAACTTAGATGTAAACATATTTGACCCTGAAAATGTAGAATTAGGTAATTATACATTTAGCTATACTAGTGCTAATAATGGATGTTTAAATACAACTGAAGTTGTTTTAGAAATTCACGATGAGTGTATTGTTCTTCCATGTGGAAAAGATGATGTAATCATTTCTAAAGTAGTAACTCCTAATGGTGATGCTCAGAATGAATTCTTTACAATTACCGGAGTAGAAACTTGTGGCTTCGTTGTCGATTTAAAAATATTCAATAGATGGGGTGCTAAAATTTATGAGAACTCTAATTACCAAAATAACTGGAATGGATTTGCTCATAAATCGTCTGTAGGAAATGCAGATAAAGTACCAAACGGAACCTATTACTATATTATCAATTTAAAAAACAGTGGATTAGAACCTATAGCGAAAGCATTTTACGTAGGCACTAAATAAACCCAGATATATTATGAAATCATTAAAATTAAAACTCATTATTTTTATACTGGCCAATAGTTGGATTGGAGTAGCGCAACAGCTACCCCAATTCACACAGTATATGTATAATACAATCTCAATAAATCCTGCTTATGCAGGTAGTCGAGAAACATTAAGCGGTGTAGGTTTACATAGAAGTCAGTGGGTTGGCATAGAAGGTGCTCCAACAACACAAACACTATCTATCCATACGCCTCTAAGAAACGACCGTATAGGTGTAGGAGTATCATTTATCAATGATGAACTTGGTTATGAAAATTTCTCATATTTATATGGCGATTTTTCATACACTATTCCAATGGGCGAAAAAGCTAAATTAGCATTTGGTATAAAAGGTGGTTTTACTCAATACCATATTGACCAAACTATTTTAAATGACCCAACGGTTGTTAATGATCAGTTTTTTGATGATGTTTCAAATCGATGGAGCCCAAACGTAGGTTTAGGTCTTTATTTACACACTAACAAATGGTACGTTGGTTTGTCTGCTCCTAGAGTTTTAAATACGGATTATAACAACGGTGGAAATGGCACAATTGATTATGTAGCTTTAGAACGTATTAGTTACTATGCAACTGGTGGCTATGTTTTCGATTTAAGCGAAACTACAAAATTCAAACCAGCGGTTTTACTTAAAGCTACAAATGGTGCACCTTTGTCTTTCGACATGACTGCTAACTTTTTGTTTAATGATAAATTCTGGTTAGGTGGTTCTTATAGAATTAATGAATCTGCAGCTGCTCTTGGTTTTATAACCGATTTACAAGTTTCGAAACAATTGCGTATTGGTTATGCTTATGAATATCCACTATCAGAATTAAACACTTACACAAGTGGAACTCACGAGGTCATACTCATGTTCGAAGTATTTAAAAGTAAACGTATTAAATCTCCTAGATTCTTCTAAAAAATATATTATGAAATCAAATTTATTACTAATTATATTTACTATTTACGGTTCTATAATGTTTGGCCAAGTAAAGCTAGCCGATAGATTTTTTGAGAACTACGGTTATGTAAAAGCAAGTGAACTTTACGAAAAAGCTGTTGAAAGCGGTGATGATAGTGAGCATGTTTTAACACGTTTAGGTGATTGTTATTATAACAATTCCAATTCGGAAAAAGCGGCTATGTGGTATGGAAAGGCAGTAAACAAATACGACGACATCTCTTCACTTTATTTGTTTAAATACATTTCATCATTAAAAAGTATTGGTCACTATGCTGAAGCCGATGTTTGGTTGAAAAAATATTTAAAACTTCAAAATGATGATACCAAAATTAGCGAGAACAACTCAGAAGACTTATTAAATTATGAGGAGCTTAACACCGTTGATAAATCGTTATATATTACAATAGAGAATTTGTCTATCAATTCTAAATTTTCAGATTTCGGTTCATTTGTACAAAATAACACGCTCTACTTTGCCTCTTCGAGAAGGCTTGATGAAAACAAAAAATATGGTTGGAATAAAGAACCCTTTTTAGATTTATTTGAAGTTGCTGTTAAAGAAAATGGATATGAATTAGAATTTGGTAATCCGCATTTAATTAAAGCTTCAAACGTTAATACAGATTATCACGAAGCTACTGTCACTATTTCTAATAATGGGAAAACCATGTATTTTACTAGAGATAATGTAACAAGAAGAAACGAATTAAATTTTGATAAGAAAGGCACCACTCACCTAAAAATATACAGAGCATCTCTAATTGGAGGTCAGTGGTCAAACATATTAGAGTTACCAATTAATGATGATGTATATTCAACTGGTCATCCAAGTTTAAGTGCTGATAATAAAAAATTATATTTTGTATCAGATAGAGAAGGTGGATTTGGACAAACGGATATTTATGAAGTTGATATTCTTGAGAATAATAAATTTAGCGAACCAAGAAACTTAGGTTCAAAAATAAATACAGAAGGACGAGAAATGTTTCCTTTTGTAAGTAAAGACAGTACCTTTTACTTCTCTTCTGATGGACGTTTAAATCTTGGATTATTAGATATATTTAAATCAAACATTATTAAAGACAGTTTGTCTCAACCTCAAAATTTAGGTGCACCTTACAATAGTGGTTATGATGATTTTGCTTATTTTATAGATCCTTCTAACGAAAACAAACGCAGCTATTTTTCATCGAACAGACCAGGTGGTAATGGTAATGATGATATTTACACCGTATATTCCAAAGTATGTTTTCAAACCTTAACAGGTACTACTAGAAATAAAAACACCAACGAAGTTTTAGGCAACACTAATGTTAAACTTATAGATGAAACAGGAAAAATAATTGAAGAAATAGTCACTACCGAAAATGGAACTTACGAGTTTACTATAGAATGTAATAAAACCTACAGTCTTCTAGGAAGTAAAAGTGGATATTTAGATGATCAAGCAGACCTAATAACTAGCGATAAAAATGAAGTTGCTATTGAACAAGATTTATTTTTAAGTTCATTAATTGTAGGTAATCAAATTGTAATTAACCCTATTTATTTCGATTTTAATAAATCGAACATTAGACTTGATGCACAATACGAGTTAGAAAATATTGTAGATGTATTAAGAGCTAACCCAACAATGATTATAAAAATTGAATCGCACACTGATAGTAGAGGAAGAGATAAATACAACTTAAGCCTATCTGATAGACGTGCAAAATCTACTAGAGACTATATACTCTCTAGAGGTATAGCGCCAGAGCGCATAGAAAGTGCTATTGGGTATGGAGAAACACAACTACTAAACAAATGTAGCAATGGGGTTAGATGCTCTCAAGAAGAACATCAATTAAACAGACGATCTTACTTCTATATCTTAAAAAAATAAATTTATTTCCGAGTTAAAAAAAATCACAAACTATAAAGTTTGTGATTTTTTTTTTGCCCTATACTATCATCCAAAGTGGTTATTATTAAAAATCGATATTACAATTTTGCCAAACATACAATATCAAATTCTTAAAATTCAACTAGCTTTTTCTATATTGCATTAAGTTTAAACATCTATGTTAAGTCATCACCTTAAACAAAACACTCTACCCCCTACTCCCAGCACGCTATACCAATTTATACTATGGGTTTTAATAGCTTTTAACGTTTCAATTACAAATGCTCAAGAAGCGATTAACCAACCTCAGCAAATAGAAGCTCTTTTATTAAAATCGAAAGTTTTAGCACAAACAAATATTGATAGCTCTTATTTCTATGCTTTGCAAGCCGTTAAAGATTCGAAACAAATAAAAAACGATTCACTAATTGCTAAATCTCACTTACAACAAAGTAGTCTTTTAATTTTCAAAAAAGAATTCTCTAAGTCAGACTCATTACTACAACAGAACCTCAATAAAAAATTACCCAAACATATTAAGGGCTTAACGCTACATAATCTAGCGACTATAGAATATTACAAACAAGATTTTCAAAAAGCACTAACTCTTTATCTACAAGCTGCAAATATTTTAGAACAAACAAAAAAAACAGAACAACTTGTAAACACCTACTCCAATATTGGCGCTATTAATGCTTCATTAAAAAACTATAAAAATGCTCAAATATATTTGGAGAGAGCTTTAGAAATAAGTGATTCTAACGAAGTTGTAAAACTTCAAATATTAGTGAACTTATGTAATATTTATTTAAACGAAAAACAGTTTGAAAAATATACCAAAAGTATTTATGTAGCCGAGCAACTTGCTGTAAAGTACAACTCCAAAAACACATTAGCTACCATTTATAATAATTTAGCAATCTATTTCACAAACAATGGAGCAGATTATAACAAAGCTATTACATATGGAGAAAAGGCCATTTTATTAAAAAAAGAACTCAATAGTACCAACACTCTTGATGTAACATACAATAATGTAGGCAATGCTTATCTTAAAAGAAAAGATTACAAAAAAGCTATTAGTTATTTAGATAGCGCTAGCATTGGAGCCCAAGGCCTGTTAAAATCTTACATATTCAATAACCTTAAAGAATCTTACCTCGGTTTAGAACAATACAAAACGGCCCTGCATTATGCCGATTTAAAAGATAAAATAAAAGATTCCATTACTAACCAAAAGCAAAAAGAAAGTGTAGCTGAGTTAACCGAAAAATATGAATCGGAGAAAAAAGAGCAACGCATTAATATCTTAAACACCAAAAACAAGCTACAAGCTCTTACTATAAAACAGCAAAACTATCTACTTTTAGCATTAATTATTTTTGTTATACTCATTACAACTCTCGCCTATTTTGGTTTTAAAAGTTATAAAGTACAGCAACAACTAGACAAGGTTTTACTCCAACAGCGCTTGAGAAAAATGCAACTAAACCCGCACTTTTTATTTAATGCTTTGCAGAGTATACAAAATTTCATTTACCAAAATGATAAGGAAAAATCCAGTTCTTATCTTACAAGTTACTCAAAATTAATCCGATTGGTTTTAGAAAAATCTGACGATGATTTTATTACCGTTGAAGATGATAAAATTGCCATTGAATCCTATTTATCACTACAATTACTGAATTACAACAATAAGTTTTCATTCAAAATAGACATTGCAGACTCAGTAAATGAAGATTTTGATATGTTACCAACATTAATTACCCAACCTTTTGTAGAAAATGCCATATTGCATGGTTTAAAAGATAATGACCAAGGTGTTATTAGTGTAGAATATTATAAACGAGACTCTATTTTATATGTATCCATAAAGGACAATGGCAAAGGTTTTGAGGTAAAAAAAGACGATTCTAACCGATTACATAAGTCTATGAGTATGGACATTATAAAAGAACAATTAAAAAATCTTAATAAAACAGCTAAAGACTTCAAGGGTGATATTGATGTAAAAACAACCTCGAATGGCACCCAAGTTATTTTAAGTTTTATAACAATTTAAATAAATTATCTTTGTATTTATATGGAAACCATAACTTGTTTTATTGTAGAAGACGATCCGCAGGCACTAGCCTATGCTTCCTCTATTATAGAAAGCCAAGAGCACATAAAACTAGTTGGTAACTCTAACACAATTAAAGAAGCTGCGAAGCGCATTAAGACCTTAAAGCCGGACTTTATAATTCTAGATGTTTTTCTTATGGATGGAAATGCTTTTGAGTTTCTTCCTTTATTTGATAAAATTGATTTTAAAATTATATTCACAACCTCGTATGCTAAATTTGCCATCGATGCTTTTAAGTTTAGCGCTTTAGATTACCTATTAAAGCCTTATGACAAAAATGCACTAATCGTGGCTATAAATAAAGTTGTTAATGATATAAAAAAAACAAATTACCAAGAGCAGTTAAGCACATTAATGTATAATGTTTCTAATAAGGAATTACCTAAAAAACTTGTTTTAAAAACAACCGACGATATTCATGTTGTAGATACAAAAGATATTTTATATGCTAAATCAGACAATAATTACACTTCTTTTCTTTTAGCAAACGATAAAAGTATATTAGTTTCTAAACCCCTTAAATCCTTTGATGAAAAACTGAGTAACCATAATTTTTTTCGTGTCCATCAAAGCTTTTTAATAAACCTAAACTACATAACGTCTTTTAATAAACGTAATGAAGAGGTTATTCTGAACGAAAATCATGCTATTCCTGTAGCTCAAAGTAGAAAAAAGAATTTACTGATGTACATTGATAATCTATACTAAAGTCCTCTTGTATTTTACTAACTAAAAAATGTAATTGCTAGAATTCTCTATAAAACAGCCTCATTTCTAAATGCACTGCGTGAAATTCTCATTTATGAACATTTTTATCTTTAATAAAACTAACTTTACTCTAAAATTTGTAAAAGCCCTCTACTCTATCCTTTTTTTTAGGACATGGTAAAAACAAATTAAAACTTCTCAAATCTATTATCAACCTAAAATAGAACTAAAAAAACTAATTAATAATAATCGAAATGAAAAAAAACCTAATCGCAGTTGCTTTAATTACCATTTGTACCCTATTTCAATCTTGCTATGTCATGAAGAAATCTGATGATTTTTATAAAATAGAAACATCGAACCTCAACACGCTTTACCTTATTGATATTTCTGGGAGTATGGAAGGTATAGACGAAGGATCTGTAAAAGACCAAGTTATGCGAGAAGTTGGAGACACGGCAGGCAACCAAGTTAGCAAAATTATAGGTGGCAAATTTGGGAGTCTATTAGGGAAACAAGTCGCTAATGAAGCTACCAAGCTAGGCGCAGTAAAACGCAACCTTATCCCTGCTATAAAAGGCTTACCTGACGGTAAAAAGTTTATTATTTTCACTTTTAACAACGATGTTACAAAACAATCTACAGAATTTAAAGTAGCCGATAATGTATCAAGAACGTCTTCTAATGTTTTCGTAAAAAATCTAAAAGCTGGTGGAGGCACAAACACTCTAGAAGGGCTTTTAGAGGCGTTATCTATGCACGACGTACAAGAAATAGTACTTATGAGTGACGGACTACCAAACAGCGGTCCTAAAGTTGTGCTGGACGAAATAAGCAAAGTAAACACTAACAATATTATTATTCACACTATTGCCTTTGGTGATGATGCAGATTTAGATTTCATGAAAACTTTAGCTGAAGAAAATAACGGGAAATTTATTACATCAAAAATATAATAATAGGATTGCACTAACAATGAAATTAAATATTAAATTCTATTTCATTCTTTAAAATATAAAAAGCCCAGTAATTGATTTTACTGGGCTTTTTTAACTTTATAAAACAGATACGTTTTTTATACTTAGCATCTAGATACTAATCTAGCAATTCCGGGTTGCTTAAAATCAATTCTATTTTTTTTATAATCACGGTAATTTGATTCATTTGTAATTCTATATTTCTAAAGAACAAACTAATATCTCTATTCACCCAACTTTCTGAAATTACACGTGCTCCCAAACTAATCCGAAGCACAGCACTTTGAAAATCATTCCCATACTTCACATTCACAGCCTGACCAATATGGCATTTTTGAGCTGCAAGTCTAATAATTTCTAAAGATGCGTCTTTAAATTTATCGGATAAATCTGAATTTAACAAAATGTAAAGTTTCTTAACATTCTCAACCGATAAAGCTTTATCGTCTTTAAGAATAAAGAAAGGAAAAATGGTACGGATATTACGTATCCCAAACTCTTCACTATTATAAGCATTAGCATTTGGAAGTTCTCCGTACAGAGGCTCTAAAAAAGAAGCATCTTTTACCGAATCGTCAACAAAATCGCAAAACATTTCGATAGCCATATTTCGATATAAAACAGGAGTTTTATAATACCTTTCCATTTCAACTATAGACGCATTCCAACGCATATAAGAGCCAAAATTATAACCATCTGGGAGATCTTGTGAGCAAAACCAAGATGCCGGCCATTCGGAACTATTATAGTATTTTGTTAAACCTTTTGGAAACTTATTTTTAGCAGATTGAATTGAATCACTAACGCTTTCCGGCAAAATTAATGCACCAGAATATGGAGGACCTGTAAAATATTTACTTCCCGTAACGGTAACGATATAGCCTTTATTTAAATAATTCTGCATGTCTTTAGGATCTAACCTTAGCTGTGCAGCATCTACAATAACCTGTATAGATAAATTGTTTAGTGTTTCTAATCTCGCCATCATATCTTCACTAGGTGATCGATAGCCTAGTTTAGAATGATCCATGGTATGCAAAACTACATGCCTTCCTAATTCATTTGTTTTAGATATAGCATTAAAAATTTCATTATCTAAATCACTAGATGATTTTAACTCACCATTTCCATCTCTTAACGTGACCTTAATTAAGTCTATATCTCTAAAACCTTCAATTCTATCTCCTTTGGTAACCGGGTAATTTAAAGCGGTTGTATTTTCAAAATGACAGCCTTTTAATGCACCAGGTACACCACTACCCGTTTCGTCTGATGCTACTAAAACATGAGTAATATCTTTATTGGAAATAATTTGAGTTATGGCTGCTATTTGCAATGAAGAATCTGTTCCTGACGGCGAAAATATAATTTCACAAGCTTCATTCAATTTAAATATAGTCTTGAGTTTATCTTTTAGTAATTCCGAAAACTCAATAGTTGTGCCTTCAAACCCATTTTTTAAGCTATTTCCGATTAAAATACTCCTCGTTTTATCGGTTTTATCAAATGCAAAATTAGAAACACTGGTTGCTGTAGATGATGCAAAAGTAAAAGCATCGGGTCTTGGAAATGGTCGGCAACCATATTTATTAAGCAAATCAATTTCATCTATATTTAACCTAAGATCACCACCAGCCATTAACAAGTATTCTGTTGGTTTCGCTAAGTTTTCAACAATAGGTTTCCAAGATTCTTTAAATATTTTATCGTTGGTATTTAATCCATGTAAGGCCTGTAATTGTCCATTTTCTAATGAATCTTCTACACTTAAATTTTTATCATTCTTAATTAAATCAATCAAAAAATAATTAAAAGGTTTCAATTTCCCTTTATCTTCTTTTGGCAACAATTGATAGAAAATTCTAGCGACTTCTAGCGCAGCGATATCACATAAAACGGTATCATTTTTTTCTGTACCTAGGGCTTTGTACCAAAGTTGCCACTCAATGGCATATCTTAAATAAACCAAAGCCAAAACCGGCTTACTTAAAAATAAAGATCCTATTATTATAGATTTGTTCGGCACAATTTTAAACACATCTGGCGCACTATTAGACGTAATAATATTGATATTGTTTATTTTCGGTACCGTGTTAAATCTTTTTAAAACATGAACTAAATAATTCACATTTTCTTTTTCAAACAAACTAGTTCTCTTATACTGATCTTCAATAAGTATATTGTTCTTCATTGGTGCATTAATTTAAAACGTTTTTACTAACGTTATTCTCTCAGAGCTATTTCTTTTTTTTCTAAGCTCTAGAATTTTATTTAGGCTCTAGATAATATTAGAACTTTTGATTGATTTGGCGGCAAATATAAAGCGTTCCCTCGTATCATTAAAAGATTTTCTCTTTCTAATAAAAACCTCTTTATTTTCCACATAAATACATAGAAGCGTAATGTATGAAAATCTCATGAAATTTATGATCCTCTTTGTTAAATTTTGGCAAAAAAACAGACAAAGTGAACTCTTAAAACTCTACCAATAACACTTAGGCCATAAAACACTTATTCTTCAATTTAAGCATGATATATAGAACCTTCGTTTGTGCCTTATAATCTTTTTATTTCTAAACGCTGTGCAAACCTTTTTAATTAATTATGGTTGTATCATGTGACTTTTAAGAAGTTTTTGAGTCTAAAAAGAGACAACCAAAAAAAATAGTTCGAAAGTTTTGTAACATTTATTAGTATATTAACGTATAACTACTGAATACCTTAACAGAGAACCTAAACAACATACTTTATAATGAGACAACTTAAAATTACCAAGCAGGTTACCAATAGAGAGACCGCATCGCTGGATAAATATCTTCAAGAAATTGGAAAGGTTGATTTAATTACTGCAGACGAAGAGGTTGAATTAGCACAACGTATTAAAGCGGGAGATCAAATCGCTTTAGAAAAGTTAACAAAAGCTAATTTACGTTTCGTTGTATCGGTTGCTAAACAATACCAAAACCAAGGACTTACACTACCCGATTTAATTAATGAAGGAAATTTAGGTTTAATTAAAGCCGCACAACGTTTTGATGAAACACGTGGTTTCAAGTTTATTTCTTATGCGGTATGGTGGATTCGTCAATCTATTCTTCAAGCATTAGCAGAACAATCTCGTATTGTGCGCTTACCTTTAAATAAAATTGGTTCGATAAATAAAATTAATAAAACATTTGCCTTTTTAGAGCAAAGTCATGAACGTCCACCTTCTGCTGAAGAAATTGCAAAAGAATTGGATATGACTATTAATGATGTTAAAGAGTCTATGAAGAACTCAGGACGTCACGTAAGTATGGATGCGCCTTTAGTTGAAGGTGAAGACTCTAACTTATATGATGTTTTAAACTCAGGAGAATCACCAAATCCAGATCGTGAATTATTACACGAATCTTTACGTACAGAAATTGAACGTGCTTTAGAAACATTAACACCTCGTGAAGCAGATGTTATTCGTTTATACTTTGGTTTAGGAAACCAACACCCAATGACTTTAGAAGAAATTGGAGAAACTTTCGATTTAACACGTGAGCGTGTTCGCCAAATTAAAGAAAAAGCTATACGTAGATTAAAACACACGTCTAGAAGTAAAATATTAAAAACATATTTAGGTTAGTAATTACATAGTATTACGACTAAATTACAACTACAAACAGTTACAAAAATAACTGTTCGTTTTTTGATTGATGAAAGAACCCGCGGCTGATTACCGCGGGTTTATTTTTTTCAAAAAAAACACATCATATTCTACCAGTAAGCAAATACAGCTTCCTTCTTGCTTTCAAATATTTTAGAATATACATTGCTACAAATAAGTGAAATTTTAATAATGACAGAAAAATCTCTTTTTCTATATTATTAGACTAATATAATATTATATTTGATTTATGCTAAAGACTATATGCTACAAAAGCCAAGCAAAAACAACTCTAAATATTTTGGAGTTTGAAGCTATACTCAACGAAACTCAAAGCAAAAACGATAATAACAATATTACAGGTGTTTTAGTAAAAAAAGATAAGATTTTTTTCCAAATAATAGAAGGAACTGAAACTGTAATAGATAAGCTTTATCAAAAAATTCAAGAAGATACCAGGCATTCCAATATTATAGAAATATTAAATGCACCTATCTCGCAATTAAGTTTTGAAGCGTTCGATGCAGGCTACACTGTAATTGAAAACATTGAGGCCCTTTATGGATTACAAAAATACATCACAGCACTAGATCAAACAAACTTTGAAAACGGTGATCTCTTTTTAGAAATTATTGAAGAGCTATTAAGCTCTGATTAATAAAAAGCCTTAGCTTTGCGAAAACATTAAAATTTCAAAAAAATGTCTTCTAAATTAATAGCGCCTTCAATGCTTGCTGCCGATTTTGGCAACTTACAACGTGATACAGAAATGGTTAACAATAGTGAAGCCGATTGGTTCCACATCGATGTAATGGATGGGCATTTTGTACCGAACATTTCATACGGCATGCCTGTAATTGCTGCAATCAAAAAGCACGCTACAAAGCCTTTAGATGTACATTTAATGATTGAAAAACCAGAACGCTACATTGAAGAATTTGCAAAGGTAGGTGCAGATATAATTACAGTACACCACGAGTCTACAGTACACTTACACCGCACACTTACTCAAATTGAAGATGCCGGCTGTAAAGCAGGTGTTGTTTTAAACCTCACTACTCCTATTTCTGTTTTAGAAGATATACTACCTAAATGTTATATGGTTTTACTAATGTCTATAAACCCTGGTTTTGGAGGTCAGAAATTTGAAGACATGACTTACAATAGGGTAAAAAAACTTCGTAAAATGATTAACGAACAAGGTCTAAATACCAGAATTGAAATTGATGGTGGTGTTACTGATAAAAATATAGAGAAGCTAGTTGAGGCTGGCGCTGATGTTTTTGTTGCAGGAAGTCACGTATTTAAAAGCGAAAACCAAACAGAAACGATTAAACGACTAAAAGCACTTGCTAATTCTTAACATTCTCTTATAAAATAATTTAGTAAATCTCTTGTTGTAACAATACCTAGTAAACAACCATCCTTTACAATTGGTAAGGAGTGAAAGGCTTTGTTTGCCAATATTAAAGCAACATCCTTGATACTAGTTTCTGGCGTTACTGTAACAATGTCCTTTTGCATAACTTGCTCTATGGTAAAATTATTTGGTACGACACTATTTAAGCTATAATTATCACCATCAATACGCTCAGGAATGCTAATTCGCATTAAATCCGTATAGCTTATCATGCCAATAATAGCTTCGTCAGAAACTACAGGAATATGCTTAATCCTATGTCTATTAAAAAGCATTTCTGCTCTTTTTAAATCATCTTCGAGAGTTAAACCAATAATTGTTTTTGTCATAATAGAAGATATAGGCGTGTGCTTTCTCATGGTTTCCTGTTTTATTTACTAAAGTAAATTTACAGAAGACCTCCCGCTTATTTTATGACATTTATCACGTATCCTAAAAATATTGATTCAAAAATTAAATTTAAAATTATTATAACGAGTAGCTTATTAACACTGTTGGTGTTACTATACAAATCCACTTGTTATTATCAATAATTGGTAAAGCGCTAACTATTTAATTGAATTAAAAGGAAGTACGGAAACAATAGCACTTTTCATTACTTTCTCTACACTAAACATACTATAAACCTAAATATCTAATCAAGTTTCGTCATTAGTAACATTATCAGCAATGCTTAATCTATGTAAGTCTGTATAGTTCAACTTTCCAATAAGCCCTTTGCCATTAACAATTAAGGCTATGAATAATATTTCAAGGCACAAACAAATGCTCTGTACTTTCTAAGCTTTCTGTTTTTTCTTAATAAAATTAGATGGCGAATCTCCATATACTTTTCTAAAACATTTACCAAAGTAACCTGGATCACTAAATCCCACCTTATAACTTACTTGCGAAATTGTTAATTCATTTTGTTCTAACAATTGTACGGCACGTTTTAATCTTATAATTCTCATAAAATCATTTGGAGATTGACCAATAAGTTTTTTAAGCTTTCTGAAGAATGTTGATCGACTGGTATTCATATCTGCAGCCAATTGATCTACCCAATACAATTCATTACCCATATTAGCTTCCATGAAGTTCATAATTTTCTTTAAAAACTCTTGGTCTATGGAATTTAATGCAATTCTCTCGGGCAACAATTCTTTTTCCGTTTGAAAATATTTACGCATTAAATTTCTAGATTCAATTAGCTTCTCCACCCTTACGGATAGCAACTTCATTTTGAATGGTTTTGGAATATAGGCGTCTGCACCAGATTCTAAACCTTTTATTCTATGCTCTACAGAGTTTAATGCGGTAAGTAAGATTATTGGAATATGGCTGGTTCTGATATTAGTTTTTAATTCCTTACAAAATTCTACACCATCCATTTCAGGCATTAATACATCACTAATTACTAAATCTGGTATCTCTTTTAAAGCTATGCTTAAAGCTTCCTTTCCATTTTCTGCCTGAATTATATTATATTGCTTAAGTAAGCCATTCTTCACTAATTCGCGAATATCTAAATTATCATCTACAACCAATATGGTATTCTTAAGTTGATTGCCCTGCGCATCATCCTCCAAATTCGAATGTTCTTGCACAAAATTCAAATCCATTTCTTCTTCACTTAAACTTTCAGGTAACTTGGTTTCAATTATTTCATCTGGTAATAAATGCAATTTCCCAATAGGTAATTTTATTAGGAAAGAAGTACCTATACCCTTCTTGGAGTTAACTTCAATTACACCATGGTGCAGGTCTATTAAATCCTTAGTTATCGCAAGCCCAATACCTGAGCCAATATCCATTGTTTCTTTTGATTGATTTACTTGATAAAAACGTTGAAACACATAAGGCAACTGATCCTTATCTATTCCCATACCAGTATCCTCAATTTCAATTTTTATATAATCTACATTTACACCTCGATCTATAATATTTAAAACATCTTTATTTTTAGACTTACTTATTTTAATATTAATTTGTCCTCCAGAGGGCGTAAATTTTATAGCATTGTAGATTAAATTATTTAATATTTTCTCTAATTTATCCCAATCAAACCAAACATCCTTAGTATACAATTCACTTTCAAAAGCAATTTTAACGTTATTTTTCTTTGCCGATGCTCTAAAAGCAAATGTAATTTCGCGAATAAAACTTACTATGTCTGCTTTGGTTGCTCCTAATTTAGTTTCACCAACTTCTATTTTTCTAAAATCCATCAATTGGTTTACTAAACGTAGCAGTGTATTAGCGTTTCTCTCTACAATTTTTAGCTTTGGTTTTAATTCTAAGTTTTCCCCAATAGATTCTAAAATTTCCTCAATTGGATTTAAAATTAATGTTATTGGTGTTTTAAACTCATGAGAAATATTTGTGAAAAACTGAAGTTTAAATCTATTAACTTGCTCTATCTCTTTCTGTACTTTTAAAGCAGCTCTTTGTTTAGAACGTAAATTAAAATGAGATTGAATACTAACCAAAATCACTAATAAAACAAATATATAAAACAAAAAAGCCCAACCCGTTAACCAAAATGGCGGCTCTATTTTAAACTTAATGACAGAAGGATTTTCATTCCAATAACCATCATTATTTGATGCAATAACCTTAAAATTATATTTACCAGGAGAAAGATTAGTATAGTGAGCAAAAGGCAACCCTTTAGAATTAACCCACTCGGTATCAAAACCCTCTAACTTGTATTTAAATTGATTTTTTTCTGGCGCAGCAAAATGTAAAGCAGCAAACTCTATAGTTATGTTGTTCTCATCATGCTTGAGTTCAACTTGTTTTTTTAAAGATGACAGTGAATTTTCAAATAAAACCCTACCATTGTATTTTTTACCAACAGCTACATCTTCATTTTTCACTTTTATTCCCGTTATTTTTGCCAAGGACGGGAACGTATTCTCATTAATATTTTTAGGATGAAAAATATTCAATCCTTTCAACCCTCCAAAGAAAAGATAACCCTCGGCGTTTTTATAATAGGCGTTTTTTCTAAAGTTATTACTTTGAAGACCATCTTCTTTATTATAATTTTTAAAGCGCTCTGCATCTATGTCTAAAAATGAGATACCTTTATCAGTACTCATCCATAAGTTTCCTTTATCGTCCTTTAAAATACCGTATATGGCATTATTAGACAGGCCGTCTTTTTCTGTATAATTTTTAAACTTTACCTTGTTTTCATTAGGCGCTCTTGAAGTAAAAGTCATTTTATTAAGGCCTCCACCAAATGTACCAACCCAATAATTATCTTTTTCTCCTTCAATTATAGAAAACACAGAATTATGGCTTAAACTATTGGAGTCTTTAGGGTTATTTTGAAAAGACACAAACTTTTCGGGCTCATCATTTTCGCTAGGTATTACTAAATTTATCCCACCTTGTAGCGTACCAACCCATAAATCTTGATTGCTATCCTTGTATAGGCAGCTAATTAAGTTATCACTAATACTATTTTCATTATTTATATCAGATCTATAATAAGTAATGCTCGAAAAATCGAATGAGTTAGTGTTGGCTATTTTTTTCTTTTCCCATTTAATTAACCCTTGTGAAAACGAACCAAACCAGATATCACCATATTTATCTTCAACCATAGAAAACACATCTGGCAACTTTAACCCTGTTTCATTAAATGTTGCTGTTTCTGTTTTTGGATTGAATTGCATATGAATAATTTCTTTCCCGCCAATCCAATAATCTCCACGGCTATCTTTCAAAATAGATCTTATTGGCTGTTCAACCAAAGACTGAGCAACCTCCTCATTTCCATCAAAAAAATACTTTTTTATGATTGGAGATTTGTAGTTTTCATCTTTAAACTTAATTTGATTTAATCCATTCTCTGTACCAACCCAAAGTAAATTATTATCATCTTCTAATACGGCATTAATGGACGAATTAGTTAAAGAATTTGGATTTATAGAACTATGATTTAAAAAACCAATCTCTTTTTTTTCTAAATCACATTTGTTTAAACCTCCAACTTTTGTCCCTACCCAAAGTACATTTGTATTATCGAACAATATTGTCATTATCCGCCTACTGCTCAAGCTTTTGCTATCTTGATCGTTTGGTGTAAATAATGAATAAGCTTCAGTCTCTGGATTAAGCTTAACCAATCCATAACCATAAACACCAATCCATATTTTACCTTTGTTATCTTCTTTTATAGCATTAACAAATCCAAAATTGTCATATGGTTTTTTAATTCCCAATGAAAAACTCTTAAAGCTCTCATATTTTATAGAATTAATATCTCTTGGTTGGTCTAAAAACAAGACACCTTTACCTTTCTCGCCAGCCCATAAATTACCTTTTTTATCAATAAGCAAAGCATTAACAGCATTGTTTACACCATCAATATTAAAAACTTTTTTAGTTGAAGTTTTAGAAAGATAAATTACATTTAAACCTTTTGCTGTTCCCACCCACAAACTCCCGTTTAAGTCTTTTGTTATTGAAAGTATTTTATTGTCATTAATTACATTTAGTTCATTTGGCTCATAAAAATAGTGCTCTACCAACTCGTGCGACTTATTATTAAATTTTATATTGTACAATCCAGAATTACTAGTCCCGACCCAAACGGAGCCATCGACATCTGGATAAATTGCCGTAATTTCTTTATTAATTAAACTTAGATGTGGTCTAAAAAACGCTTGCTTTTTTATATCAAACTTGCACAGACCTCTACCAGTACCAATCCATAAATCACCTTTACTATCAATTACTAACTTATTAATTATATTATTAATTAAACTTTTATTGTTATTAAGTTCATTTCTATATAAAACAAATCGTTGACCATCATATTTATATAATCCATTTGCTGTTCCTATCCATAAATAACCTTCGTTATCTTGTAAAAGGTCGATGATTGAATTTTGAGTTAACCCTTTATCATCTATAAAATGTTCAAATTGTAACTTTGAATTTTGAGCATCTAAATTGGAGCTCAAAAAAAATATCACCATGTAAAAGCAGTACTTAAACAATTTGTTTATTATTAAATTCATTAATGAAAATTTTATTGTATTACAGATAGTGCTCTACAAAAAGATATGAAATAATTGATAAATTAAAGCAAAAAATACAATTACCAAATAATTTACACAAACTTTATATTAAGCTGTCAACAAAATAGAAAAAGCGACTCCCGAAATAATCTTGAGTCGCCCTTTCAAACTAAACTAAAACAACGCTATAGATAAAAACTAATTAATAACCTTCGTTTTGTTTAAACTCTTCATCATTATTATTTCCATCTAACTCCGTAAGCGGAATCGCCAAATATTCTCTACCAGGCTTATATGAAGATGTTCCTCCGCTTTCTGATTTTAAATCTGGATTGTCTACAATTCTAGATTTAACCCTTCCCCATCTTAATAAATCGAAATAACGAGTACGCTCAAATGTTAATTCTTTTACACGTTCGTCTTCTATATCTTGCATAGTAACACTTGTAAATTCTGCCATATCAACACGTCTTCTAACTTCATTAACAGCGTCTACGGCAGGTTGTGTAGAGTTTCCACCGTTAGCCATTACTTCCGCTTCTGCAAACATTAATAACACATCTGCATATCTTAAAATTCTTAGGTTGTTACCAGAGCTATGCCATCCACCATCTCTAGATTCCTTTTTACCGTTAAATTCCCAATCAGCATATTTATTACCATAAATATTTGTTCCTGTTGCTGAATATGCATCTGGATACGATACGTTTAGGTATGTTCTTGACTTTAATGATTTTCCTTTGTATTGAGTTGAGTCTTGAGTATTCCAAAAGAATGTAGCATATGCTCTAGGATCAATTTCTCCATTTGTGGTTTGTTCATCTAAAAACAAATCTAATGCCCATTGATTAACGCGCATTGTGTTTTGGTTTGTATAACCTACTGGAGCTAAATCTGCTTGAAAAGCTGAGCCCGAGCCACTACTTGCATCATCTGCTCCCCAACCTTGATTTCCATCAGATATTAATTGAACTTCAAATAAGGACTCTTTGTTATTTTCAAATTCTTCAGTAAAGTTGTGCGCATAATCATCTGTTAGTTCGTAACTACCATCCATAATTTTTGCAAATTCTATTTTAGCTAAATCATATTTACCTTGGTATAAATAGACTTTTCCTAACATACCAGTTGCAGCTCCATATGTTGCTCTTCCTGTTTGTGTTGCTGGCCATGATGTTGGTAATTTAGATTGAGCCATTTTTAAATCTGCTTCAATTTGAGCCCATGTTTCAGCAGGTGGCGCTTGTGGAAGTAAATCTAAATTTGGTATTTCAGTAGTTGGTAAAGTAATAATTGGTACATTCAAAAAGTTATTTACTAGATTGAAATAGTTAAATCCTCTAATAAAATAAGCTTCACCTAAAATATTATCTTTTTCTGTTGCCTCCATTTCTATATTTGGAACATAAAATAGTACATCATTAGATCTTGCAACTCCTCTAAATTGAGCTTCCCACATCCATCTAGGTGCATTACGGTCTGCTGTTGCGTTAAATGCTCCAGCCGCAGTTCTGTCTGATGTATTGAAACCATTTACTACATCATCACGATAATCTGAAAGAAATATTTCAAATCTTGAGTAGTAAGTAATTGCTAAAAAAGGGCTGTACGCACCTATTATTGCTTTATTGGCATCTTCTGGTGTTTGCCAAAAAGAAGATGGTACTAGGTCGTTTGGATTACTTTGGTTTAATACATCATCTGAACAGTTTGTATTAACAACCAATACCGTTAGCATAGCTAGTATGCCTATTATTGAAGTTTTAATATTTTTCATTTTTATCATTTTTATTTTTTAAAAAGAAACTTGTAAACCTAGTTGAAATGTTTTTGGAGTAGGGTAATTTCCTTCATCTACACCTGCATTAAATAAACTAGTTCCTCCTCTGCTGTTTCTCCCCACTTCTGGGTAATAGCCTGAATATCCACTTATTGTAAATAAATTGGCCGCAGAAAGGTAAAGTCTAATTTTTTGAAGCTTAATTTTTTCTAATACATCATCAGGCAACGAATAACCTACTTGTGCATTTCTTAAACGAAAATAGGCTCCGTTTTCTAAATAGAAATCTGACATTCTACGGTTAAAACCAGGATCTACCTGAGTGTTTCTAGGTATGTTTGTATTAGTATTGGTTGGTGTCCATGCATTTGCTGCTTCTGCCAAATAGTTTCCGTTAAAGTCAAAGAAACCTCTGTATTTAGTAGAGTTTAATATTTTGTTTCCAGAAACACCGTTAAAGAATAAACTTAAATCGAAGTTTTTATAATCTGCAGTTAAATTAATTCCATATTCAAAATTAGGAATTGGACTTCCTAGGTGTCTTCTATCATCTGGATTAACACCGTCACCGTCAAAATCTTTGAATTTTAAATCTCCCGCTACAGGATTCCCTTCTTGATCATTCGCATTGGTAGCTTCTAAATCTGTTTGATATATTCCATCTGTAGTATATCCGTAGAAAGAGCCAATTGGTTGTCCTACTTCAGTTCTTGTTCCTCTTAATCCGTTAGATGTAAATCCACCTCCTATTATTGGGGCTTGCCCGCCTAAAGAAGTTACTTCATTATCTAGTGTAGAGAAGTTTCCTGTAACACTAAAGTTTAAATCACCTATTTGATCTCTGTATGTTGCTAAAAATTCAAAACCTTTGTTTTCTATGGTTCCTCTGTTAAATGGAATTTGATTATTAAATCCAGTGTATAAAGGTAATTGGATGCTTACTAAGATATCTTCAGATTTTTTAATAAAATAATCCATAGTAACGCTTAATTTAGAGTCAAAAGCGTTAAACTCTAACCCGAAGTTTGTAGTTTTTGTAGTTTCCCAGAAGGCATTTGCGTTTACACCTCTGGTAACAGCATTCCCACTAACTCTTACATTATTATCACCTAAAACATAAGTGCTAAATAAGTTGATTCTAGGATCAATATCATATGCAGAAATATTATTAGATCCTATTTCTCCATATCCTGCTCTTAATTTAATATTTGTTAAAGCATCGAAGTTTTCCATGAATTTTTCGTTACTTAAATTCCAACCAATGGCAAAAGAAGGAAATTCTCCAAACCTTAATTCTTCTCTAAATAATGAAGACCCATCACGACGTAAACTAGCCGTAAGCAAATACCTATCGTCAAACACATAGTTTATTCTACCAAAGTATGATTGAATAGTTGTTGTGTTGTCTCTACCAGGAGCAGACTGTAAGTTTTCTTTAGGGTAGGCTCCTGCAACGCTTATTCCGTTAGTAGCATTAATAGCATCTATACCTAAAGATCTAGTATTGTTCTTTTGATCGGTAAAACCAACTAAAGCATTTACTTTATGCTTACCAAAGGTTTTACTGTAATTTAATGTATGCTCAACCAGAGTGTTTAGACCGTTAGTGTTTGTTTCAACTAATCTGGAAGTTGCATTATTACTTCCATCAAAAATAACTTGTTCTTCTGGTGTAAATGTGAAGTTATTTCTTGAGAATGCTTCCATCCCTAAATTAAGTTTGTAATTGAACCCTTCTAAAATCTCATAGGTAGCAGAAATATTACCTAATACATTATTTGTTGTATTTCTTCTAGTTTCTAATGCAGCTATACCTAATTCGTTTGCAATAGTTCCTGGTCCATAAAAGGCTCCATAAGCTGTAGTTATTCCTCTATCTGCTCTATCATCTGCGCTCCATTCTCCAGCATCGTTTTTTAAACGAATAGTTGGTAGTAAGTTTCTTTCTTTGTTAAAATAAGGGTTTGGATTATCTACAGTTCGTGTTAAACCCACTGTACTTTCCATTTTAAATTTCCCTTTTTCTAAACCAAAGTTACCTCTAATAGTGGTTCTTTTAAATTTTGAAAACTTGATTATACCATCTTGATCAAATTGATTTAATGATAAACTAAAAACACTGTTCTCACCTCCACCAGAAAGCCTAAGGTTTGTGTTACTTACTGAAGCTTGTTGGAAAGAGTCTTCATATAAATTACTACTGTAGCTTGGGTCAAATTCTGTATCATTGGCTGGATACCTATTTAATCCATCTGCATCATTAGCTCTATTTACAATAGTGGCATATTGAGTTGCGTTTGCCCATTGTGGTTCATTAATAACATTTTGATATCCAAAACTAGTATCTAAGTTAATAGTAACTTGTCCCTTTTTACCTTTTTTGGTTGTAATAATAACAACACCATTTGCAGCTCTAGATCCATATATTGCTGTTGCAGATGCATCTTTTAATACCGATACAGAAGCAATATCTCCTGGGTTAAGAGAACTCATACTTCCAGTAATCATGCCGTCAATTACATATAATGGACCAGCGTTACTAAATGTACCAGTACCTCTAATAGTAATTACCGAACCAGCTCCTGGAGCTCCACCTTGCGCTTGTACACTTACACCTGCCATCTTACCTTGTAAGGCTTGAGATGCATCATTGTAGGTAAACTTTTCAATATCTTTAGATCCTACTGTAGCAACAGAACCTGTTAAATCTGATTTCTTTTGAGAACCGTAACCTACAATTACAACTTCATTAAGACTCTCTAAGTCTTGCGCTAAAGTAATTTTTAAATTTGTCTGTGATCCAATTGAAATTTCTTGAGAAGTATACCCTATGTAGGAAACAATTAAGACATCGCCTTTTTTCGCTGCAATACTAAAGTTACCGTCAAAATCGGTAACTGCTCCAGCTGAGGACCCCTTAACTACAATATTTGCTCCTGGTATCCCAATACTTGTTTCATCTACAACAGAACCTTTAACGGTCTGAGCATTTAAGTGCTGCATACTTAATATTGTAAAAAACAACAAAAGCAATGCGCCACTCTTAAAAAATCTAGAAAATAGTTTTTCTTTCATAAAGTTTAAGTTTAATTAGTTTAATCGGTAAGCTAGTTTAACTATACCAGTTTCAAAGTAACTACTTTATGAAGTTTTAAAATGGGAATATCGTATCAAATATTAGGAATACGCATTCAAACCGCCTTTAAATAATGTAATTACTAAATTATCCTTGTGAAATTTTAGAAAAACCCAAAGTAAAAAGAATTTACTTACATTAAAAAAATGAAGCAACTTATTCTTTTAGTTTAATTTCAAGAAGTTTTAAACTATCATTATTTTTTAGAAATAAAACTGCTTGGGTTTTATGATGTTCGATACGAATTGTTTGAATACTTTTTATTTCTCCTTTAATGAACAATCCATTTTCATAATTATTTTGTAAAACAACCTCTTTTGGGTTCGAGCTACCAGAAAATAGTAATCCATAACTAGCGTCATTACGAGGAGTTTCAACTTCTGACTGGTATAAATTACCTCCAACTAAAATATCAGACACACCACTATCGCCAAATTTGAATACTTCCAAATCGTTTATTGAAGAAAACTGAACTCTAGTAGGTAGCTCGTGCAATGTAAAATTGCCGTCTCCCTTGTTTTCAATCCATGAATTCGCAAACGTATTTACCTGATAATGAAGAGACTTATCTAACATTGCTTGCCCATAAATATCTGCCAGTGTAGCATTTGCAAACAATTCAAAAGTTTCAAATCTCTTTTTAATAGCTGGCACCTGTTGCGAAGAGCACTCTCTACCTCTTAATGGCAATTGAATTCCTTTCTTCTTAGAGGTTAACACAATATCCATACTACCATTTTCATCAAAATCGTTAGCATAAACTTCAAATGGTGCTTCTTTTTTTGCCTTGTATTTATAATTTAATCCTAAATTTCCTGCTAGATAATCTAAATCTCCATCATTATCATAGTCTACTTTTTCTATACAATTCCACCATCCTGTTTTATTTTCGAATCCAAAATGATTTGTTACTTCCTTAAAAGATTTACCAGTATTTTCAAAAAATCGAATAGGCATCCATTCGCCCGTAACTATTAAATCTACTTTACCATCATTATTAAAATCATCCCAAAGTGCAGATGTTACTAAACCAGTCTCGGTAAGTGTTGGCAGAACATCTTTAGTTACATCCGTATATTTTATAAACTCATCTTTTCCACCATCATTTCTTAGAATATAGCTTTTAGCAGGAAACGGATACTTTCCCGGAAAAATTCTACCTCCAACAAATAAATCGAAATCGCCATCATTATCATAATCTTCAGAAATAACAACTAATCCACTTGAGTTAACTTTAGGTAAAGATTTTGTCGACTTTATAAAACCATTTGTTGTGTTTACGTATAACCTATCTTGGTAATATTTGGCAGGTTTTGTTGGATCGTTTCCTCCGCTTACAACATATAGATCTAAATCTCCATCGCCATCTGCATCAAATAAAAGCGCTCCAGTATCTTCATTTTGAAAATCTTCATACCATGGACCGTCTAAAACTTCAAAACTTCCCGATGTATTTTGAATATACATTTCCGACTTACTTCCTGCTGCATTTCCAACAAAAAAATCTTCTAATCCATCTCCATTTATATCTCCTACCGTTAACGCAGCTCCTAATTGAGAATTTTTATGTGGTAATAATGGCTCAAGTTCAAAATCATCATAACTATCTTCAGTATGTTTAAATGCTATTCCGGAACGTTCGGTTATATCCTTAAATATTTGAGTTTTACTCGATTTTATTTCTGATATTTTTTCAGCATTTTTAATATCAATTTCTAATAATTGATTTGCTTTTATACTAGTTAATTTTTGCCCTTTTCCGTTTGCCCAAGAAATAAAAAGTGTATCTATAGTGGTATCTTTACCTAAACCAAAATGTAAAACAGGTTCCACACTAGATTGAAAACCTCTTGTAAGTGTAAATTCCTGAAACTGCTTCCCTTGTTTAGATGTTAAGTAAATTTTCGCCCCTAATCCTAAAGCGTTTTCAGCAGTTCCGTTTAGTTTAATTTTAAAATAATTATTCTCAAGTTGGTTGTTTTTTTCATTCTCAAAAACAGACGCCATGTCTCCAAGGTTATTTATTACAATGTCTAAATCACCATCATTATCTAAATCACCATAAGACACGCCATTAGAAAAGCCTTTATAACTTATATTCCAAATATCATTTGCTCTAGAAAACCCATAATCTCCATCGTTCTTAAAAACATAATTATCTATTGGTGTACTAGGGTATTGCTTATAATCGATGGCCTTATTAAAATCGGCAAAACTTGTCGTTTTAGTACGTTGGTTAACATCGTTATTATTAACATCTCTTTTCATGCCGTTTGTAATAATGACATCTTTTAAACCATCGTTATCAAAATCGGCAAATAGTGTTCCCCAACTCCAATCTGTTGTGGCTAAACTGGTAAGTCTAGAAATATCACTATACATAGGAATCCCTTGTTTGTTTATTCCATTATTAACCTGTAGTGCGTTTTGCATGTATTGATAATGTAGCCCTAAATCTATCGCCTCATAAAACGTTTCGGGGTTCATGCTTGCCATGTTTGTTTTAGATCTTTTATAATCGGCAGGCGTCATATCCAACTGAATAATATCTAGCAAATTATCATTATTAAAATCGGCTACATCAATCCCCATTCCAAACATGGCGGTATGGTTTGTAGCATCTTTCACAACTTCTTTAAAAGTTCCATCTCCATTGTTCAAATAAAAATAATCGGGAACATTAAAGTCATTAGAAAGATATAAATCTTGAAAACCATCATTATTATAATCGGAAGCAACAACACCAAGTGTCATCCCAAAATTTTGAACTCCAGATTCTGCTGTTACATCTGAAAACGTATTATCACCGTTATTTCTATATAAATGACCAGAATCTTCTAGCTTATTTTCTAGCATTTTTTGATGATAATATTTATTGCCCATACTGACTTTGACCGTAGGATAATTTGCCACAAAGACATCTTGTAATCCATCGCTATTATAATCGAAAAAAGTGGCTTGTATAGAAGTAGTTTCATCATCTAACCCATACGCTTCTGCTTTTTCGGTAAATGTATTATCATGATTATTAATAAATAATTGATTTTTTGTAGTTCCATAAATTCCAGAAACAGAAACATAAATATCTAACCAACCATCGGCATTTACATCGGCCATTGTAACTCCTGTATACCATCTATTATCTCCAGAAACCTTTGCCGATTTAGTGATATCTTCAAATTTCATGTTACCCTTATTAAGGTATAACTTATTATCAGACATGTTTCCTGTAAAATACACATCCGAGAGTCCATCATTATTTATATCACCAATGGCGACACCTCCACCCATATACATATATGGAAACTCAAAATAATTTAGAGTATCGTTCTCTATAATAGTGTTTGAAAAATCTATTCCTGTATCTAAATTTGATAAAGAACTGAAAGAAGTTGAACTTTTAACTGCTGTATTATTTTCCTTTTCACATGAAAACAAAACAAAAACTAAAGCACAAAAAAGGATATGGGTTATTTTACTCATTTATTTAAATTATGGCTATTAAGGTTTTAAATCAACACGTATTAAATAATTATCACAAGTTATAAAAAGATATTTTTCATCGTCTGTAAACTCGCAATTTCCTGTTTTTTTATCTAGTGTTATGGTTCCTAAGTGTTTCCCAAGTGGATTTATTATTAAAACACCTCCTGGACCTGCTAGAAATATATTTCCATTTTTATCCAACTTCATTCCATCTGCTCGCTGCTTATCAATGCTACTATTTAAGGCTTTTGTAGCATCAAAAAACCGTCGTTTATTTTTTATTTTACCATCAGAAATTATATCAAAAGCCCAAATGGATGGTCTCTCAAAATTAGAATCTGCTACATAAAGTATTTTACCATCATTCGATACGGCTATACCATTTGGCTTATCTATCGTTTTATCTAGTAAAACAAGATTTCCCTTTTTACCATAAAAATAAACGCCATTAAAGCCTATATCACTTTTCTTTTTTCCTAAACCAAAAGCAGGGTCGGTAAAATATAAATTTCCTTTTTTATCGTAAACTAAGTCGTTAGGGGAATTAAATTTTTTTCCGTTATAATGAGTCACAATAGTTTCGAACTCAGGTTTATTAAAGCTCACCAAACTTTTAAGCTTACTAATGTTTCGATCACCAACTTGGCACAGAACTAAATCTCCATTTTCATCTAGCACTAAACCATTAGAACCTTTTTCTTTTTTTCTATTTAAGCCCGTGTAACCCGAAGGAAACATATAAATTTTTAAACCATCTTTTTCACTCAATTCATAAATTTTATTCTCTGGAACATCAGAAAAAATAAGTTTCTTTTCTTTTGGTAACCAAACTGGTCCTTCAGACCAATTAAAACCTCGTGCTACAAGTTCAATTTTCACGTCTTTTGATAAAACCTCGTCTAAAGCAGGATCTAGCCTATCAATATATCCATAAGGCGGATATTTATTTAGTGAATCTAGAATTTTTTTAAATTTATTTACAATAGGTTTATCTGTATCTGAAACTGTTTTTATATCCAATGCATTTTGTTCTAAAACATCTTGTTGTGTATTATAAAAACGTCCATCACTATACATTTTATACTTAGAATTTAAAACAAACTCTTGCAAATCGAATTTTTCTTTACCAATTCCTGGTTTTGGATTGTAACCGATATAAACCCAATCTCTTCTGTTAGTAGATTCTCCTTTTAGAACAGGTAAAAAACTTTGTCCATCGGTTTGAGATATTTTTGAAACATCAGTATTTGCAATATCTAAAACTGTTGGTAAAAAATCTACAGGACTTACATATTCGTCTGTTTTTGTGCCTTTTTTAATTTTACCTAACCAGTTTGCTATAAACGGTACTTTAACTCCAGCTTCAATCGTTAAGCCTTTACCGCCCTTATATGGTTTATTGTTTAAAAGCGATGTTACTTTTTGATGTGTACCATTATCCGAATAAAATAGAATAACCGTTTCTTCTCTCAGTCCTTTATCGTCCAAATTCTTAACAATTTTTCCAACTATTTTATCCATATACTCCACCATGCCGCCAAAGTGTTTTGGGTCATCTTCGAATCTTTGATTGTATTCCGACCACTCATTACTATCTGGTGTTGGAGAAAAGGGATCGTGTGTTAAAGCCATTGGGTAATACACAAAAAAGGGCTTATCGTGTTCCTTACTTACAAATTCATTAACATAATCAGAAAATATATCTGGTCCATATTTATCTTTAGTATCTTCTAAAAAGGCTCCGTTTTGTAAAATTTTAGGATTAGGATACCTCGAACCTTTGTCTTCTTGATGCCCTGTGTGATATAAACAATACTCATCAAAACCAGCATCGTCAACTTTCATTCCGGAACCTCGTCTATATTGCGCTCCGGGATGCCCAATAGTGTCGTAACTTTGTAATTGCCACTTACCAACAATACAGGTATTGTAGCCCGCATCTTGCATTAAATGTCCAAATGTTTTCTCATTAGGATCCAAAATACCAAAGGCCTTCCAGTTTCTAAAATTGTACTTCCCCGTCATTAATTCAACCCTTGTAGGAGTACATAATGGCTGCGCATAGGCATTATTAAACTGTAATCCCGTTTCTGATAGCTTATTAATATTTGGTGTTTTATACGAAGTTCCTCCATAGGTTTCAATACACTCAAAACCTAAATCGTCGGCCATTATTAAAATAATATTAGGCTGTTTGTCATTACTATCTCTTTTGGAAGATTCGCAACTCACACCAAAAATCATAAAAAACATTAATAAAAAAATAGAACTAAAGTTTTTAAAACGGGTGGTATATCTTTTGCGCATTTGAATTATTTTAATGAGCTAAATATACATAAAGCGAGTTGATGTTTTTTTATGGATTTATGAATATACTGTTCATTTAATTGGATATCCTAACCAAAAGCCATACAAAACTTTTATTTTAAGAATTATAATTGGTTTTAAGTTGTTTTTCACGTGATACCTAAAAAACACATCATTTGTATTCTATTGCTACTCGATTTTTTACAAGACGCATCCAAACCTACCTAAAAATTCAGATGACTTTTAGATAAAAAAACAACTATTTTAATTGAAGTTTAACTATGAATAGTTTTCAATATTTGTTTTGCCAATTCAACAATTTCATCAAAGTCTTGTTGATTTTCTATTGGTTTTACTAAATTCCCTCCTAAACCAAAACCTGAAACTCCGGCATTTTTCCATTCTTGGATATCATCTATAGATACACCTCCAACAGCAAAAAAGTCAACATCACTCAAAGGCCCTTTTATAGCTTTAAAATACCCAACACCAAGGTTAGCAATAGGAAATATTTTAACAACATCAGCACCAGCATCTACGGCATTGCATACTTCGGTTGGAGTAAGCGCTCCCATTAACACAGGAACATCGTTTTTATGAGCGACATTTACAACATCTACATTTGTATTTGGTGTTACTATAAATTGTGCTCCGGCTTTTACTGCGTTCTCAGCAATTGATGAGTTAATTACAGTTCCTGCTCCAATTAATATATTAGGATGATTCCGTCGCGCTTTTTTTATTTCTTCTAAAAATCCAGGTGTGTTAGATGTTATTTCTAAAACCTCAACACCACCAGTGACTAAAGCATTTATAACCTCTGGTATATATCTTTGTTGTTGCAATCTAATAACAACGACTAATTTTTCTTTTTTTATTTTACTTAATATTATTTCTTTATTCATCGTAATACGTGTCCGGATGTATTTCCATCCATTATAGATAAAATTTCTTTTTCTGTACTTGTGTGTTGATCCCCTTTAATGGTATGCTTTAATGCGAAAGCTGCTGTTGCAAACCCTAAGGTTTTTTCTATATCCCAGTTTTTTCCAATTCCATGCAAATAACCTGCTGCAAATGCATCTCCAGTTCCAAATCGATCCTTAATTTGAACTGTATATGCATTAGATTCAAAAAAATTACCTGCAGACAAACATACTGCAGACAACTTATTTTCACTTGCCGAATTGTGTTCTCTAACCGTAAATGCAATTTCGCTTAAACCAAATTGACTTCTTGCTTTTTCTAAAGCTCGTAGCGTAATTTCTGCTTGCCCAATTCCTTTTTCTTTAATTCCATAAATATCTTCGAGTACACCTGCGTTTCCGAATAATAAATCTGTATGTTCTAAAACAGCATCGAATATTTTTCTAGCTTCGGTTTTATCTTCCCAAAGGGTTCTTCTAAAATTCATATCAAAACTAACTTTGACACCTAATTTTTTCGCAATTTTGGCAACCTTTATAGTTTCATCTGCACAGTTTTTTGATATTGCCGGAGTAATTCCTGAAATAAAAAGATGTGATTGCCCTTTTAATATAGATTCCCAATCGAACTCATTACTATCTATATCACTAATAGCAGAACCAGCCCGATCGTAGATAACACTAGATGGTCTAATAGAAGAGCCTATTTCAATAAAATAAGTACCAATCCTTTTTCCGCCTCTCAAAATATTTTTTGTGGATATTCCAAAATGCTGTAAAGACATAATACATGCGTCTCCGACAGCGTTTAAAGGCAGTTTTGTAACAAACTGCACATTATTCCCTAAAACAGCCAATGAACTCGCTACATTAGATTCTGAACCTGCATAGCCTACTCCAAAGGATTCTGCTGAGTTAATCTTACCCGCATGCTCGGTTGGGGTAAGTCTTAACATAATTTCTCCAAAACTTATAAAACTCATAACACTACCAATTTGTTAACGAACCATCACTTTTATATAACTTTGGAATATCGACCATTCTAAATTCCTGAGCCATGGCCAATTCTTCATTGAATTCTACACCTAAACCAGGTGCATCGGATACTCTGTAACGAGCTCCTTCCAATTTTGGCTGAACGGGATAGAATTCGGGAGCATTAGTACCCATATATTGTGCTGGTGTATTGACCTCTTCTAAATAACTAAAATTAGGACATGCAGCTGCCACATGAATACTTGCGGCTGTACAAATTGGACCTAAGGGATTGTGCGGCATTAAATCAATATAATGAGTTTCGGCCATTGCTGCCACTTTCATTGATTCCGTAATTCCACCAAGGTTGCAAACATCTATTCTTGCATACTGCGCAATATCATTCTCTATAAAAGGCATAAATTGCCATTTACTAGAAAATTCCTCCCCAATAGCAAACGGTACGTCAATCATTTTTCGTAAAGCTTGATACGCCCCTGGATTTTCATCCCTTATAGGTTCTTCTAGAAAATCTATAGTACCTTCAGGCATTCGTTTCATGAATGAATAGGTCTCGGCTGCATTTAACCTTGTGTGATAATCTAACCCGATAACAATTTCAGGTCCAACTTCCTTTCTTAAGCGAGTTATCCACATTGCTAATTGATTAATAGATTCTCTAGGCTCAAATCTAGTTTTATCTTTTTGTGATTCAAATTCGGCTGGAGCCAATCGCAAAACCTTCCAACCTTCATTCACACATATTTTAGAATAATTTAATAACTCATCTTCTGTTGTAAATCTAACCGAGGCAAAACATTCAACAAAATCACGTTGCTTCCCTCCTAACAACTCGTATACCGGAACACCTAACGCCTTACCTTTTATATCATAAAGTGCAATATCAATAGCAGAAATAGCTGCTGTAAACACACGGCCTCCTTCAAAATACTGTCCTCTATATAGCATTTGCCAAATAGCTCCAATTTGATTTGGATCACTGCCAATTAATAAACTCTTAAAATGTTTTAAAAGCCCTACTACTGCGAGTTCTCGACCGGAAAGCCCAGAACAACCCCAACCATAAATACCTGAATCTGTTTCTACCTTTACAACTAACTGTACTCCTCCACCTTTTATATTGATGGGGTATGATTTTATATCTGTAATTTTCACAACTTAAAATTTACTATTTAACAATAATCCGTTCTACTTTTCCAACTATAAAAGTATAAGAAAGGAAGCCTAGCAATGCAATTCCACCAATAAAATATAAAGCTGGACTAAAATCACCATCTAAAACTAAAAAGCCAATAACCGATGGCACTATTACACTAGACATACTTCCTATAAAGTTAAGAGTTCCTCCAATTAAACCCATATTTTTTTTAGGTGCCATTAAAGAAACGAACACCCAAGCAATACTTGCCAACCCTGTTCCAAAAAATGAAATTGACATAAATAGTATGATATAAAAAGTATCATCAGTAAAATTTGCCCCTATAATACAAGTGGATAATAGCATACCCGTAATAATTGGTGTTTTTCTTGCAACCTCGACAGAAAATCCTTTCTTAATTAAAAAGTCTGAAGTAAAACCAGAGAGTAATACACCAAAAAAAGCAGCTAAAAAAGGTGCAGAGGCAAGGAACCCTGCATCTGCAAAGGCAACATTTCGGTAATCAACTAAATAAATTGGAAACCAAGTTAAAAAAAACCAAGTTGTACCTCCAAGACAAAATTGACCTATATAAATACCCCATAGTTTTCTATGAACAAAGGCTTCCTTTAGGTCTCTCCAGCTAAATAACTCTTTAGCTTCGTTTTTATCTTTTCCTGCATAAAGACCTCCGCCTTTTTCTATAAGGTCTAATTCCGATTTACTAATACTTTTATGATCCATAGGATCTCTATAAAATAAATACCATATTCCAGCCCAAACGATACCTATCACACCAGAAACAATTAACAAACCTCTCCACCCTAATTGATCTTGAATATAAATTAGTAATGGTGTTAAAAATGCCAAACCTAGAAACTGACCGGAAGTATAAATTCCAATTGCTGTTGCTCTTTCATTTTCAGGAAACCAACGGGTTGCCACTAAATTATTAATAGGATAGGAAGGCGCCTCAAAAACACCTATACTCCCTCTTAGGCCGACTAAAACCAGAAATGAATTAGTAAGCCCTTGAAATAAAGTTGCAATAGACCAAAATATTAAAATGATTGAATATAGAACTCGTGATTTTATTTTATCAGCAATCATTCCTCCCGGAATCTGGAATATGGCATAAGTAAGTCCAAATGCCGAAAAAATATATCCCATTTGTACCGTATCAAAACCTAGGTCTTTTCTCATTCCTACAGCAGCTATAGATATATTACTTCTATCTAAATAATTTATAACTACAGTTATAAAAACCATAGTTAATATATTGAACCGCTTTCTACTTTTCGGACTGGCTGATGTAATTTTCATTATACTTAGTTAAGTTTAGAAACTAAATATATAACTATTGGCAGTGGTAGAATAGAGGTTTACCAACCTATACATAGGTTTGACCTGAATTTACTATAATAGGAAATCAAACCTAGTCTATTCAACAATAAAAACTAATAAAACAACAGTAAGAGAAGCTTATTTAAATTCATAATTACTATTCTAATAACTAAAAAAAGCACCTTACAGATTAACTATTGTTAAAATGCAAGGTGCTTTTTTTTAGTAAACGCGCAGGGATTAAATAACGATTAAAGCTCCGCTTTGAAAAACAAAATCTCACATATACAAATTCAAGCAAACTTGATTTTACATGTAAGATTTTGTTTCATTCGTGACCGCGAAGGGATTCGAACCCCCAACCCTCAGAGCCGAAATCTGATATTCTATCCAGTTGAACTACGCAGCCATTTTCCGTATAAACGGTATGTTTTCTAACTTAATTTTTGTTTTACAATCGTAGAAATAGTTTTACCATCTGCTTGACCCGCAAGTTTTCCACTTACAACACCCATAACTTTCCCCATGTCCTTCATGCCTTGCGCGCCTACTTGTTCAATAGTTGCAACAACCACTTTTTCAACTTCTTCATCAGATAATGCTGCTGGCAAAAACTGAGAAATAACATCGGCCTCTGCTAACTCTGGAGTCGCTAAATCTTCTCTTCCTTGTTCTAAATAAATAGCGGCGCTATCGCGACGTTGCTTTACTTGCTTCTGAAGTATTTTAAGCTCTTGATCTTCACTTAATTCTTCTTTCGCACCACTTTCTGTTTGTGCGAGTAAAATAGCCGATTTAACAGCACGTAAAGCTGTAAGCGCTGTTTGATCTTTAGATTTCATTGCGTTTTTAAGCGCCGTCATTATGTCTTGTTGTAGAGCCATTTTCAATTTATTTAGTATGCGAAGATAAAAAAAACTTAGTATTTAAAGAGTCGAATATCGATTAGTTTTATTGGTAAACGCTATAAAAAAAACCGAAAAGTATGATTAACTTTTCGGGCTTATAATTTAGTTAAGTTTAGCAGTAAGCACTAATCTACATTATCATGTAAAAAAGAGTTATTTCTTCTTACTTGTAAATCGTCGTTATCATCTAGACCTATACTTGTTCTAGAAAAATCATTATCCGATGAATGCTTTGAGTCTTCTAAATTCACACCTTGACGCTTGTAAGCAGGCACTTTTTCTATATCATCAATTTTTGCATTATTGAATTTATAGTTAAAATCCTTCATTTTACGGCGACGTTCAGCAGCGCGTTCTTTGAGTAATTCTGAAATTGGTGTATTCATCGGGTCAATCTCTTCCTCTTCCTCCGGAAGATTATGCTGAACAACTTCTTCTTTTTGAACCACTTTTCTTTCGAAAACAATATCCTCTTCTATTTCTTCAACAATCTCCTGACTTGACGTTTGTTTTTTACTGAATGAAGCTTCAACTTCAGAAAAATCATCTAACGTATATCTAATATCTCCATGTTCATTTGGTTTAGCCGCAGAAACTTCTACGTGATCGTTAACTGCGATATCTTTAATATCATCGTCATCTAAACTAAACGTCACCTTTTCTTCTATCACCTCTTCCTTTTTAGGCTCTTTCTTAGCTTCACTACTTATTGGCAAATCAAAAGTTAAGGTAATTTGTTTTTCTTCTTCAAAATCGTCTGCTAATACTTCAATTTCATCGAAATCTTCAACAGCATCAATTTGATTATTTACAGATTTAATAATAAAATCATCTTCATCTTCAACATTTACACGAACCTCGTCATAAACCACGTTGATGTTTTTTAAAATTTCTGAGGTAGGAATTAAGTTAATATTTTGTGGCGGCGATGATAATTTATCCTTTCTTATCACGCTTTTTTCCAAAAAAGTGAACTCCTCCTCCTCTTCTAAATCCAACGTATGCTTTACTACTTTAGGTTCTTCTTTTTTCTCTACTACAACTGGCGGAGCAACAACTTCAGGCTTAACTTCTTCTTTAACGGCTTTAGCTTCTATTTCTTTTTCTTCACTTAAAGAATGAATAACTTTTTTAGTTTCAGTATTAGAAATTTCGTCTTGTTGCTCAATATTAAAACCTGTTGCTATAATAGTAACGGCGATAGACTCGTCTAAAGATTCGTCTTCACCAACCCCCATAATAATGTTAGCACCATGGCCAGCTTCATTTTGGATATGATCGTTTATTTCTCCTATTTCATCAATAGTAATTTCTTGAACACCAGACACAATTAAAAGCAGTACATTTTTAGCTCCTGTAATTTTATTATCGTTTAATAATGGAGAATCTAAAGCTTTACGGATTGCATCTTGCGCACGATTTTGACCCGATGCTAATGCAGAACCCATAATAGCTGTTCCGCTATTACTTAATACAGTTTTAGCATCACGTAAATCTATGTTTTGTGTATAATGGTGTGTAATAACTTCGGCTATACCACGAGCAGCGGTAGATAACACTTCATCTGCCTTTGAGAATCCTGCTTTAAAACCAAGATTTCCATAAACCTCTCGAAGTTTGTTGTTATTAATGACAATTAATGAATCGACCATCCCACGCAATTTCTCAATACCTTTTTGAGATTGCTCAATACGCATTTTTCCTTCAAACTGAAAAGGCATAGTTACAATACCTACAGTTAAAATATCCATGTCTTTAGCCATTTTAGCAATAATAGGCGCTGCACCAGTACCTGTACCACCACCCATACCGGCTGTAATGAATACCATTTTAGTATTAGAATCTAACATTTGAGAAATGTCTTCAAAACTTTCTACTGCCGACTGCTCCCCGATATCAGGATTTGCTCCTGCACCAAGTCCTTCGGTTAAGTTTAAACCTAATTGTATTTTGTTTGGTACACCACTGTTTTGTAAGGCTTGCGCATCGGTATTACATACGTAAAAGTCGACACCTTTTATACCTTGTTGAAACATGTGATTGATAGCGTTACTACCGCCACCACCAACGCCAATAACTTTAATGACATTTGATTGATTTTTAGGTAAATCAAATGCGATGTTTTCGAATTCTTTGTTGCTGCTCATAACTCTGTTTTACTGGGGTTTTGTACTAAATATTTTTTATTCAATGGATTTCTTAATCTATACTATTATTCGGCGTTATCTAAAAAATCTTTAACGCGATCGGTTAATTTATCAAGAAAGGAACGTCTTTCTCTAACCGGTTCTACTTTAATTTCTTCTTCTACTTCTTCGGTCGTGTTTTCCACTTGTTCTTCTACAACTTCCTCTTCTACTTGCTGCTCTATCTTTTTACGTTCTTGTCGTTTTAATCCGTCTAAAACTAAACCTACTGCGGTTGCAAAAAGCGGACTCGTAACATCTTCATTACTATCACCTGCTAAATGCTCATTAGGATAACCAATTCTGGTATCCATACCTGTAATATATTCTACCAACTGCTTTAGGTGTTTTAACTGGCTTCCTCCACCCGTTAAAACAATACCAGCAATGAGGTTTTTCTTTTGCTCTTCGTGACCATAATTTTTAATTTCAACATATACCTGTTCTATAATTTCCACCACACGAGCATGGATGATTTTAGATAAGTTTTTTAATGTAATTTCTTTTGGTTCACGACCGCGTAAACCAGGAATAGATACAATTTCATTATCTTTATTTTCCCCTGGCCACGCTGAACCAAATTTTATTTTTAATAATTCGGCTTGTTTTTCAATTATTGAACAACCTTCTTTAATATCTTCTGTAATTACATTTCCTCCGAAAGGTATAACTGCTGTATGACGGATAATTCCATCTCTAAAAATAGCCAAATCTGTTGTTCCTCCACCTATATCAATCAAAGCAACACCGGCTTCTTTTTCTTCTTGGCTTAAAACGGCATTAGCGGAAGCTAACGGCTCTAATGTAATACCTTCTAGGTTTAAATCGGCACTTTGTATACAACGGCCAACATTACGAATGGATGATACTTGACCAACAACCACATGGAAGTTAGCTTCCAAACGGCCACCATACATTCCAATTGGCTCTTTAATTTCGGCTTGACCATCTACCTTATATTCTTGCGGTAAAACATGAATAATTTCTTCACCAGGAAGCATTACTAATTTATGAACCTGATTTATTAGACGATCAATATCCTCATCATCAATAACATGATCGGAATTTGGTCGAGTTATGTAATCGCTATGCTGTAAACTACGTATATGCTGCCCTGCAATACCAACCGTTACACCGTCAATTTTTAATTCGGCTGCTGCTTCTGCTTCTTGAACCGCTTGTTGAATAGACTGTATGGTTTGTGTAATATTATTTACAACACCACGGTGCACGCCTAAACTTTTAGACTTACCTATGCCTAAAATTTCAAGTTTGCCGTATTCATTTTTACGACCAATCATAGCCACAATTTTTGTGGTTCCTATATCTAATCCTACTGATATGTTATGCTCCATGGCTTATATTTTGGTACATACTACTTGGTTATCGAATTGCAAATTTACTTTGCTATAATTATCTAGCGTCTTTTCTTTGATGTTTTTTTGATAAAACGCCTTCAAATTATTTATTTTTTTATCTAATAAGTTTAAATCACCTAATTGTACTAAAAACTTACACTGTCTTAATTTTAAAAACAATCTATTATTAGCATTTTGATGAATTTCTATAACATTCATTTTTAAAAATTCATCGTTTTTAATTTTTGTCGCTATTTTAAAAATGTTTTCTAAGTTGTTTTTTTCTACAAAACCTGTAACGAGTGGCACTCTGGCCGAATAATTACTAGATAAAGGCATATAAAAACCTCTATCATCAATATAATAAGACGCATTTGTACTAACTCTAGCTATTGGTGTTTTTTGTTCTATTTCCGCGTTAAGCGTTCCGTTTACTGCAACATACACTTCGGCACTCTTAATCATGGGGTTCGATTTGAGCGTATTTTCCAACTTATTCAAATCTAAAGTTTCTTTAGCAACGTTTTTAACACCGCCGTAATTTTGTATTAACAATTTACTAACAGTCTCATTAGTAATAAATAAGTTATCTTCTCCTGTAAAAGTTATTGCAGGCTCCGTAACCAATCTAGCACTGTTTCTTCCCGATGCAAAAGCAAATAGAAAAACTACCAAGCAGAACAACGCTACCATTTTTATGTAATTCCAATTAACTTTCAAAACTTAACTCTTTTTTAATATGTTTTACTTGTTCTCCTATATCTCCAGCTCCAATGGTTAAAACAACTTGAGCAGTACTTTTTTTAATTTCGGAAAGTAAGTTTGCTTTACTCACTAGCTGTTTTTGTTTACTTTTAACCTTACCCAATAACCATTCCGATGTTACACCTTCTATAGGTAATTCTCGCGCCGGATATATATCTAACAACAATAACTCGTCGAACTGTGATAAACTATGAGCAAACTCGTCAATAAAATCTTTTGTTCTACTGAATAAATGCGGCTGAAAAATGGCCAATACACGTTTATTCGGATACATTTCGCGAACAGCCTGATGTACCGCATTAATTTCTTCCGGATGATGGGCATAATCATCAATATACACCAAATTATTCGTTTTAATTTGATAAGTAAACCGGCGTTTCACTCCTTTATAGGATGCTAATGCTTTGGCGAGCTGTTGGTACGGGCAACCATATTCTACAGCCATCGCCAAAGCCAATAATGCATTAGACAAATTATGTCTTCCTGGTAGGTTAAACTCCAAATTTTCCAGCACTATAGTTGGTGTTTTTACATCAAAAACATAAGCGCCATTTATAATTTTTATATTTTGAACAGTATAATCAGAATTATCTTCAATACCATATGTAATTCCTTTTAATGGCAATCCGTTTTTAATAAACAATTTGCCGTTTGGTTTTAATCGTTTTGTAAAATCTTCAAAAGTCTTTTTTAATTCTGACGCATCGCCATAAATATCTAAATGATCTGCATCCATAGATGTTATTCCTGCAAAATCTGGCGACAACGTTAAAAACGAACGATCAAACTCATCGGCTTCTACCACAGAAACTTCCGTTCCTTTTAAAATTAAGTTAGAATTATAGTTTTCACTAATCCCTCCTAAAAAAGCAGTAAGTGGTACAAGACACTCATGCATTAAATGCCCAAGAATACTTGTTGTTGTTGTTTTACCATGCGTTCCTGCAACAGCTAAACACACCGTATTCTCGGTAATTAAACCTAAAATTTCCGACCGTTTTAAGACTTTAAAATTATTAGCTCTAAAATAATTTAATTCCGAATGATTTTTCGGCACTGCTGGTGTGTAAACCACCAATGTGTTTTCTGAATTTAGAAAAGCTGAATCTATATTTTTTACATCATCATCAAAATGCACTTGCATACCTAATTCTACCAAAGTATCAGTAATTGCAGTTTGTGTTTTATCATAACCAGCCACAAGCTTCTTATTAGCATTAAAATAGCGTGCTAAAGCACTCATGCCAATACCGCCAATGCCAATAAAATAGATGTTATGTATGTTGTTTAAATTCATTTATTTCTTTAGAAGCTTTTCAACCTCATTGACTATATCTTTTGTTGCATTTACTAATGCTAATTTTTTAATATTTCGACCTAACTCTGCTTGGCGATTTGACGATGCAATAAGTTGAGAAAACTTATTTTGAAAATCGGCATCCAAATCTTCCTCTTTTATAATCATAGCCGCATCTTTATCTACGACGGCCATAGCGTTTTTGGTCTGATGATCTTCAGCAACATTTGGTGATGGAATAAAAATTACTGGTTTTCCAACAATACAAAGTTCTGAAACAGAACTAGCTCCGGCCCTTGAAATCACGACATCTGCAGCAGCATAAGCCAAATCCATGTTATTTAAAAACTCATGAACTTGAACATTTTTTATATTACCACAAATTTTATATTGTTGGTAATATAGTTTCCCGCATTGCCATATAATTTGAACGTTTTGCGTATCTAAAAAATCTAATTTCTTCTCGATTAACTGATTAATGCGTCGCGCACCTAAACTTCCACCTATCACCAAAAGCGTTACTTTACCTGGTTTTAAATCGAAATATTTTATTGCCTCGTCTCTTTTGGTATCAATATCCAACAAACCTTGTCGTACCGGATTCCCTGTTTTAATAATTTTATCTTGAGGAAAAAAGCGTTCTAAATTATCATAAGCTACGCATATTTTTTTAGCTTTTTTAGCTAAGAATTTATTTGTAATTCCAGGATACGAATTTTGCTCCTGAATTAAAGTAGGCACTCCTTTAGAATTTGCAATTTGCAATAATGGCCCGCTTGCAAATCCGCCCGTTCCAATAGCCACATCGGGCTTAAAACGTCTCACAATTGTATTAGCTTTCCACAAACTACTAATTAACTTAAACGGAAACATTAAATTCTTAAAGGTTAGCTTACGCTGAATACCCGAAATCCAAAGCCCTTTTATATCATAACCCGCTTGTGGCACCTTTTCCATTTCCATACGATCGCTTGCACCAACAAACAAAAACTCAGCATCAGGATAACGCAACTTTAATTCGTTCGCAATAGCGATAGCCGGATAAATATGTCCGCCTGTTCCACCTCCTGATAATATAACTTTATATGGTTTCATTCTTCTTAGACTCTTCCCCTTAAGGGAAAGTTACTTCTCTTTTTTAATTCAATATTTATATCGCTTCCGAAAGGATTTCTAACGGATTATCTTCATTTATTTCTTTCTCTTTCATCTCTTCACGTTTAGCACTTACACTAAGTATAATACCTATCGCTAAACAAGTCATCCAAATAGATGTTCCTCCACTACTAACTAATGGCAAAGTTTGCCCTGTTACAGGAAATAACTCTACTGCAACAGCCATATTTATTAAGGCCTGAAAAACTATTGGTAAGCCCACACCTAATACTAAAAGTTTACCAAAAATAGTATCGGACTTTTGCGATACTATTACAATTCTAAACAATAACCACATGTATAAAATCATGATTGAAAAACCTCCTATTAATCCGTATTCCTCTATTATTATAGCAAAAATAAAATCGGAAGACGATTGAGGCAGAGCATGTTTCTGAATACTTTTACCCGGTCCTACACCGCTAATTCCACCAGAAGCAATTGCTATTTTAGCTTTTTCTATTTGATAATCCGCATCGGTATCTTCGTTATTTGAGTAGTTTTTAATTCTATTTTCCCAAGTTGTTACTTTTACATGGAGCGGCCCTGTTGTTAATTTAGCCACCATAATAAACAACACTAAAGCAACTAAGCCAGAACCCAAAATAACAGCTAAATAACGTATAGGATAACCACCTAAAAAAACTAAAATCATAACCATTAAAAACATAATAGCAGCGGTAGAAAAATTGGACGGCAAAATTAACGCTAACACGCAAAACACAGGCAACCAAAGCGGTAAAATTGATGCTTTAAAAGATACCACTTCGTCTTTAATTTTCGACATATATCGAGCCACATAAACCATTAAAACCACGAAAGCCAAAGTTGATGTTTGGAAAGACAACCCAACAACCGGTATTTTTATCCATCTACTAGCACTTGCACCGCCCATTACCGTTCCTTGAGCCATGGTTATACCTAATAAAACTAAAACCACAGGAATCATTACTAAAGACAAGCCCTTAAAATATCTATATGGTATTTTATGTACACCATACATAATTGCAAAACCTAAAAACAAATGCATAAAGTGTTTCACAAATGAGATAAATGTATTTCCGTCGTATCTACTATACGCCAAATCGCTCGCCGCACTGTAAACAGGCAAGAAGGACAATATAGCGAGTAGTGCTACAATGGCCCAAATTAACCGATCTCCTTTTATGTTTTTAAATAACGCTTGCATTTACTTTTACCTTACTTTTTTTGTTTTATTATTTTTGCAACTTATATGAGATTGTCTGTTATAAATTTCTAACAGCATTTTTAAACTGACGCCCTCTATCTTCGTAATTTTCAAATAAATCAAAACTTGCACATGCTGGTGACAATAATACATTATCTCCAGATTCAGCAATTTTGTAGGCTATCTTTACGGCTTCGCTCATAAATTGAGTTTCAACAATAATATCAACCATATTTCCAAAAGTGCTTATTAACTTTTCATTTTCAGCACCCAAACAAATAATAGCTTTCACTTTTTCGTTTACAAACTGAAACAACTCTTGGTAATTATTACCTTTATCTACACCACCAACAATCCAAACCGTTGGGGCACTCATGCTCTCCAAAGCAAAATACGTCGCGTTTACATTAGTTGCCTTAGAATCATTTATGTACTGTACTTTATTTATTTTTAAAACTTCTTCCAATCTATGTTCTACTCCTTGAAAATTCTCTAAACTTTCGCGAATGGTTTGTTTTCTTATTTTTAGTAAATGCGCAACAGTAGAAGCCGCCATAGCGTTCTTTACGTTGTGTTTTCCTTCTAATGCTATTTTATTTGTTGGCATAATTATTTGGGTGTTATCTATTGTTATTTTAATATTTTCTTTGTCTAAATACGCGCCATTCTCTATTGTTTTCACTAATGAAAACGGCAATAATGTTGATTGAACGGGGTTCTTTTTTAAATAATCCACAATCACCTCGTCATCAGCATCATAAATTAAATAATCGTCCTTACTCTGGTTTTTGGCAATTCGAAATTTAGACGCAATATAATTTTCAAATTTATAATCGTATCGATCTAAATGATCTGGAGTAATATTCGTTATTACAGCAATTTTAGGCTTAAAGTCGATGATATCATCTAACTGAAAACTGCTAATTTCAAGAACGTAATTATCAAAATTTTCTTCCAAAACCTGCTTAGCAAAACTATCGCCAATATTACCTGCTAACCCTACATTTAATTCTTCTTTTAAAATGTGATGCGCCAGCGTTGCCGTTGTTGTTTTACCATTACTCCCTGTAATACCAATAATTGTTGCGTTGGTATATTTGGCTGCAAATTCAATTTCCGAAACTACCTTAATTCCCTTTTCACGAATCTGTTTTACCAAAGGCGCTTTATCAGGAATACCAGGACTTTTCATGACGATATTAGCATTCAGAATGTTTTCTTCAGAATGTTTCTCATCTTCCCATTCAATATCATTTTGTACAAGAACTTGTTTATAATTTTCTTTTATTTTTCCCTTATCGGAAACAAAAACGTCATAACCTTTAGTTTTAGCCAAAAGCGCAGTTCCTACACCACTTTCTCCTCCACCTAATACGACTAATCTTTGTTTTGCCATTTTTATACTTTTTATACCACCTTCGCTTTCGCGGAAATAATACATATACTATCTAATTTTTAGTGTTACAATTGAGAGAATAGCTAGCAAAATACCAACAATCCAAAATCGTGTTACAATTTTACTTTCGTGATACCCCGATTTTTGATAATGATGATGTAACGGCGACATTTTAAAAATGCGTCGACCTTCACCATATTTCTTCTTTGTATACTTAAACCAACTTACTTGCATTACTACCGATAAATTTTCGGCTAAAAAGATTCCACAAAGCACAGGTATTAACCATTCCTTGCGCACCGCGATAGCAATTACAGCAATAATACCTCCAATAGTTAAACTCCCCGTATCGCCCATAAAAACCTGCGCCGGATAGGTATTATACCAAAGAAAACCAATTAGCGCACCAACAAAAGCCGCGATATAAATTGTGATTTCCTCAACACGTGGGATATACATTATATTAAGATATTCCGAGAAAATAATATTACCAGAAACCCATGCGAATATGCCTAACGTAAGCACTATAATGGCCGATGTACCTGCTGCGAGACCATCAATTCCATCGGTTAAATTAGCTCCGTTTGAAACGGCTGCGATTATAAAAATGGTAACTAGAATAAAAATTATCCAAGCATACTTTTCTAAATCCGGACTAATCCAAGTGATTAACTTTGCGTATTCAATTTCATTACCTTTAACAAACGGAATGGTTGTTTTAGTTGATTTCATTTCGGCCGCGAATAACTTTGAAGGTGCTATATCCGGATTTTCTGCCAATAAAACACGTTGTTGTTCTATAGGTAATTTTTCCTTCATGGTAACATCTTGATGAAAAAACAATGTACTCCCAACAATAATACCTAAACCAACTTGCCCTAAAATTTTAAAGCGCCCTTTTAAACCGTCTTTATCATTTTTAAACTTTTTTAAGTAATCGTCTATAAAACCAATAATCCCCATCCAAATGGTAGTAACAATCAATAAAATGATATAAATATTTGAAAGTTTTGCTAATAGCAACACAGGAATTAACGTAGCAAGAATGATAATAATACCACCCATTGTAGGTGTACCGGCTTTTTCTTTTTGACCATCTAAACCCAAATCACGAATGGTTTCTCCCATTTGCTTTCTAGATAAAAAGCTAATTATTTTTTTACCGTAAATTGTTGAAAAAAGCAAAGCAAAAATCATAGCCAATGCGGCTCTAAAAGTTAAAAACCCAAAGAGTGAGGCTCCAGGAAACTGGAACTGTTTTTCTAAATATTCAAATAAGTAATACAGCATTCTTTATTGTTTTAACTACTTCTGTAATTGCTTTAATAACTCTTGTACGGTTTCATAATCATCAAAATGAAAACGTTCTCCTTTAATTTCCTGATAATCTTCATGCCCCTTTCCTGCGATTAAAATAATATCGTTAGGTTGCGCCATTTGACAAGCCGCTTTAATAGCTTGTTTTCTATCTGAAATTGTTAAGGCCTTTCTAAAATTTTGAGGCTCTACACCTTTTTCTATATCATCCAGAATAGCTTGTGGTTCTTCGCTTCTTGGATTATCACTAGTAAAAATCACTTTTGTACTTAACGCCGAAGCGATGTACCCCATTTTTGGACGCTTGGTTTTATCTCTGTCTCCACCACAACCAACAACCGTAATCAGTTCTTCGTTTTTAGTTCGAATACTATTTATAGTTTCTAATACATTTTTCAATGCATCGGGTGTGTGCGCATAATCAACAATAGCTGTTATTTTTTCATCTGAAATAAAATACTGAAAGCGTCCGCTCACACTTTTCAAATCACTAATTAAACGAAGAATCTCTACTTTTTCGAGCCCTAACAATTCCGCTGTAGCGTAAATAGCCAATACATTGTAAGCATTAAAATTCCCGATTAACCGTGTCCAAACCTCACTATCATTAACCTTAAGCAATAAACCGCTTAATCTATTTTCTAGAATCTGCGCTTTATAATCAGCATAGCCTTTTAAAGCATATGTTTGTTTTTTAGCTTTTGTATTCTGAAGCATAATTGCTCCATTTTTATCATCGGTATTCACTAACGCAAAAGCTGTTGATGGTAAACCGTCGAAAAAACGTTTTTTAACATCGCGATACTCTGCAAAAGTGTTATGATAATCTAAATGATCGTGCGATAAATTGGTAAATATCCCGCCTTCAAAATGCAAACCTTCTGTTCTAAATTGATGAATACCATGCGAGCTAACTTCCATAAAACAAAACTCGACACCTGCCGCATTCATTTCCTTTAAATACTTGTTAATAGTTAAAGAATCTGGTGTGGTATGCGTAGCTTTATATTCCACGGTATCGACCATGATTTTTACTGTTGAAAGCAAACCGACCTTAAAACCGGCATTTTTAAACAACTGAAATAACAAACTAGCAACTGTCGTTTTTCCGTTAGTACCGGTAACACCAACAAGTTTTAAATTCTCGGACGGCACACCGTAAAAATTGGATGCCATAATAGCCATAGCTTTGCTGGAATTATCAACTTCAATATAAGTTATACCGTCAGCAACATTTTTTGGAGTCTCCTCACAAACTATTGCAGTAGCACCACTTTTAATAGCCACATCTATATATTTATGCCCATCAACAACACTGCCACGGATAGCCACAAACACATCACCTTTAACAATGTTGCGCGAATCGAAATGAATGTTGTTTACATCCATGCTCGTGTTTCCAACAACAGCATTTAAAGTAACCTTATATAATATGTCTTTTAATACACTCATGATGCTTTTAATGTAACCGTTTGATTGTTTTTTAACTTGGTACTCTTATTTATTGATTGCTCTTTCACAACGCCGTTTCCGTTAAGTTTCACCTTAACCTTCACATCCATATTTTCTAAAAGGGCTAATGCGTCCATAGCAGGCAAGCCTACCACATTTGGCATAATAGTTTTGTATGTTTTTGTGGTTTCGTAAAACTTATTATACTCATCTTCTACAGAAGCTACTTTCACATTTAAGGATTTCACTTCATCTATTAAAGGTGTATCTGTAAATATTTTTTGAGCAATACGTTTAAAAACCGGCCCTGTAACATCGGCCCCGTAATACCCTTTTTTAGTACTTGGTTTATGAATAACTACAATGCAAGAATATTTTGGGTTTTCCGCTGGAAAATAACCTGCAAAAGACGAGATATATCTTTTATTGTTTTTCCAATCTGCCATCCAATATTCTGTTTGCGCTGTACCCGTTTTTCCTGCCATTGAGAAATTTGGAGAATACAACTTACTTGCCGTTCCTCTAACAACAATATTTTTTAGTATTTCTCTAATTTCACCGAGCGTCTTATCAGAACAAATTTTTCTATTAATCACTTCTTTTTCAAAAACCTCAATTTCCTCATCAAACTCCTTAACTGCTTTTATAAATCTTGGCTTCACCATTTCGCCATCATTAGCAATAGCATTATAAAAAGCTAATGTTTGCAACGGCGTTAAACTCAAGTTGTAACCATAAGCCATAGATGGCAAAGCATTTCTACTCCATTTTTTATCCCCTGGTTCTGGAATATCTGGATCACCCTCGCCCTTAATAGAAACCCCTAAAGGTTTATCCAAATTCCAATCCTTAATATGATCTATAAATTTCTCAGGTTTTTTTGAATAGTTTTCATCAATAATTGTCGCTAAACCAATATTTGAAGACACTTCTAAAGCTCTTGCCGCAGAAATTTTACCGAAACCTCCATGATGCGAATCATAAATTGTTCTTCCATAAAAACGCTTAGCACCTTTTTTAGTATCGACAACAGTCGAAGTATCAATCACCTTATCTTCCAAAGCAGCCATAAGCGCCATAACTTTAAAAGTAGACCCCGGCTCGTGCGACTCCCAAACGGCATAATTTCGTTTTTCGTAATATTCGCCACTTTTGGTCTTTGCTAAATTCGAAATAGCTTTAATTTCGCCAGTTTTAACATCCATAACCACAACACAACCATGCTCAGCCTCGTAATACTCTAACTGCCCCAACAATGAATGATGTGCGATATCTTGAATATTTACATCGATAGTTGTGTAAACATCATAACCATCTTTTGGTTCCACTTGGTTATAATCGGTAAGTGGTTTCCATTTATTTTTTCCTATTTTTTGTTTTAAACGCTTACCATCTGTTCCTCGCAAATACTTCACGCCAAAAGCACCATCGATTCCAGCACGAGTAACGTTTCCATCTTCATCAAAGCGTTCGTAACCAATAGAACGTTGTGCAATAGCGCCCATTGGGAATTCCCGTTTGGTTCTTTGACTCACTATAAGCCCACCAGGTATAGCTCCTAATTTTAAAAGGGGAAACCCTCTAAAACGTACATAATCTGTATAATTAATATTTTTTGCTAATAGCAAATATTGATTTTTATTAGCACGTGCTTTTCTAATAGACTTCTCGTAATACGATGATGATTTCCCTGAATATTTCGAAAGCGAATCGGACAAAGGCCCAACAAATTCTTCAAACTTTTTAGTTGGCGACACCACTGCATCTATAGCAATATTATACTTAGGGATCGATGTTGCTAACAAACCACCATTATCGGAATACACATTACCACGATTTGCAGGAATAGTAATATTTTGAACATCACGTTTTTCAACCAGCGCTCTATATTTATCACCTTGCAAATACTGAATGCTAAACAATTTAAACAGCACAGCAAGCCCGAACACAAACATGCATCCCGCTACAAAATATAGTCTATTTAATATGCCCTTATCGTTTACAGCCAAGGTTTTCTAATTATTTTGAGATTTTACTTTTATCTTTTTTGCTGGCGTTGTGGAAGTTGCCAAACCTTTTTCTTTCATTTTTGCTAATACCGTCGATTCCATTTTTAATCGTTGTAATTTAGAGCGACCATCCACAAATGCCGACCGCATTTCTTTTACTTCATTATTAAGTTTAGATATTTCGTAAACCTTTTTATCTGCACTATGCGAGCTCGCTATCATTACTATCGCCAAACCAGACACAAACAAAATCATACGCCAATTTTTAAACGAATCATCACTAACGAGAAACGTTCCTTTTAATATGTCGTATATATTGTTTTTAACACCCATAGCACACAATTCTACCTTCTCCTAAAAACAAGAAAACCGTTCTTTTAATTAAGACACGGATTCTTCGTTTAACAATTCAGTATCCTTTTTATTATATAACCTCGCCTTATCCGTCTTTAAATTAAGCTTTAGTTGCAATTCTTAATTTTGCACTTCTTGCTCTATTATTTATTTTAATTTCTGCAGCGTTTGGCACAACCAAACCACCAACTTTTTTTAGCGGAACCTCAAAATTGCCAAACATATCTCGCTCCGGCTCCCCTTCAAACAGTCCATTTCTAATAAAACGCTTTACCAATCGATCTTCTAAAGAATGGTACGATATAAAACTTAGCCTTCCATTTTCGTTCAAAATCTCAGGCGTTTGAGACAAAAACTCTTTTAAAGCTTCAATTTCTTGGTTCACTTCAATTCTAATTGCCTGATATATTTGCGCCAATACTTTATTCTCATGTCTCGGCGGTAAAAACTTTCTCAAAACCGATTTTAACTGCTCACTCGTAACAATAGGTTCATTTTCACGATGCGCAACAATTAGGCTTGCCATTGCAGGAGCCGCACGCAACTCTCCGTATTGCAAAAACACATCTTTCAATTGTTCTTCTTCATATTCATTTATAACATGAAATGCCGAAAGCGCTTTTTCTTGATTCATGCGCATATCTAAATCTGCTTCAAACCGAGTAGAAAAACCACGTTCTGCAACATCAAACTGATGCGACGATACGCCAAAATCTGCCAAAACACCATCTACCTTTTTCACACCATGAAATCGCAAAAAACGTTTTATGAATCTAAAATTCTCATTTATTAATGTAAATCGAGGATCATCAATGGTATTTTCAAGCGCATCCAAATCTTGATCGAAAGCGAATAGTTTTCCGTTTTCACCAAGACGCTTTAAAATCTCCTTGCTGTGCCCGCCACCACCAAAAGTGACATCAACATATACACCATCTGGCTTAATATTTAAACCATCTACCGTTTCTTTTAACAATACCGGGTTATGATATTCCATAATCTTCATCATCTTGCCCCATAACTTCCTCGGCTAAATCTGCAAAATCAATTGCCGCATCATCAATGGCTTGTTCATATAAATCTTTATCCCAAATTTCAATAATATTGATTGCCGAAGCCACTACAATATTTTTTGAGATATTAGCAAAAACAGTTAAATCTTTAGGTACCAATAAACGCCCATTAACATCCACTTCAATAATTTTTGCTCCTGCAGTAAATCTTCGAATAAAATCGTTATTCTTTTTTTTAAACTTATTAAGCTTATTCATTTTCTGCATTAACGCTTGCCATTCTTGCATTGGATATAGCTCCAAACACTGCTGAAAAACCGATCTTCGCAGCACAAAACCATCTTGCAACACCGTGGCCAACTGCTTTTTTATCGCAGCAGGCATCATAAGTCTGCCTTTGGCATCAACTTTACAATCGTATGTCCCTGTAATTAAGTCCAATAGTATTTCGCTATGGTTTAAACGTTTAAGATTCAAATATATTGAAAATTTTACCACATTTTACCACTTTACCCCACTTTGTTAACAAGTTTTTGATGAAATGCGTTCCAGAATCGACGAGATTAATAAAACATGTAAGCAAACACAACGACTTTTTAATTAGTTTTATAAGAAAATTCTTGATTTGAAATACTAAACTTGAAGGATAAAAATTATTCTTTTTTGTGAAGGAATTAAAACCTTTGAAATATCAATGAAATAACTATATTTGTTTTTCATGCAATGAACACTGATTAATGACGCATAGTTTAAAAAAAGAAGGTAATTACAGCTATATTGAAGCCGGAGAGGGTACACCAATTATTGTGCTACACGGTTTAATGGGCGGATTGAGTAATTTTGATGCCGTAACTGATTTTTTTAGCCAAAAAGGATATAAAATTCTTATTCCAGAACTCCCAATATACAGCATGTCACTGCTTAAAACTAACGTAAAAAGCTTCGCCAAATACCTACATGAATTTATAATTTTCAAAGGTTATGATGAAGTTATTTTATTAGGAAATTCACTTGGCGGACACATTGGACTTTACCACACAAAAATGTTTCCCAACACTGTAAAAGCCTTAATAATAACAGGTAGCTCTGGACTTTATGAAAGCGCCATGGGTGGTGGCTATCCAAAACGTAGTGATTACGAGGTTATCAAAAAGAAGGCACAAGATGTATTTTACGACCCTGCAGTTGCCACCAAAGAAATTGTAGACGAAGTTTACGAAACTGTAAATAACCGTAATAAATTAATAAAAACTTTAGCAATTGCAAAAAGTGCTATAAGGCATAATATGGCAAAAGATTTACCTAACATGGAAACTCCAACTTGTATAATTTGGGGTAAAAATGATAGCGTAACACCGCCAGAAGTCGCTGAAGAATTCAACGAACTTTTACCAGATTCTGAATTACATTGGATTGACAAATGTGGCCATGCTGCCATGATGGAACACCCTATTGAATTCAACAAAATCATGGATGCCTGGCTAGAAAAAAGACAATTCTAACTACTTTTCTAGCAAAACACTCCCAACTTTTAAATATTAAAAAATAGATGCATATTAAATCGGCCGAATTTGTAATGAGCAATTCTGAAGTTGAAAAATGCCCAAAAAGCAGACTACCAGAATACGCCTTTATTGGCAGAAGTAACGTAGGGAAATCGTCGTTGATTAATATGTTAACTAGTCGAAAAAGCTTAGCTAAAACTTCGGGACGACCAGGAAAGACTCAACTTATTAATCATTTTTTAATTAATAAAAACTGGCATTTAGTCGATCTACCAGGTTATGGTTATGCACGAGTTTCTAAAAGCTCTAAAAAAGTATTTCAAAAATTTATCACCAATTATTTTGGACAACGCGAACAGCTTGTTACAGCTTTCGTTTTAGTTGATATTCGCCATACGCCTCAACCTGTAGATTCTGATTTTATGGTTTGGCTAGGCGAAAACGGCATCCCTTTTTCTATTATTTTTACAAAAGCTGACAAACTAAGACCCAAAGCCATTCAAGATCATGTTGATGCTTACAAAGCTATTCTTTTAGAGACATGGGAAGAAATGCCGAACTACTTTATTACATCATCTTCTAAAGACATTGGTAAAGATGAAGTTCTAGGCTATATTGACGAGCTAAATGCTAACATGAAATATGATGGCTAATTACCCATTTAGCAATTCTTAGTTTTTACTTAAACAAACTTACGCCTTCACATCTAACGCATCGCGTAACGCATTACCTATAAGCATAAAAGCCATCACCAAACTCATAATGCAAAGCCCTGGTATTAAAGCCAAATAAGGCTTCCCCAATATTATATAATTATAGTGATCTTTAATCATAGCACCCCAACTTGCCATAGGTGGCTGTGCTCCTATCCCTAAAAAACTAAGACCACTTTCTATTAAAATAGCTGCAGCAAAGTTTGCTGCCGAAATTACAATTACTGGGGCCATAATATTTGGCAGAATATGTTTTGTTATTATTCTGTAATCATTGAAACCCAAAGCTCTAGCCGCTGTTACGTATTGCATTTCTTTGGCACTAATTATTTGTCCGCGCACTACTCTAGCCACTTCTACCCACATAGTCAAACCTACCGCTATAAACACTTGCCAAAATCCTTTACCTAGAGCTAAAGTAATTGCTATAACCAACAATAATGTCGGGATAGACCAAGTTACATTTATAATCCACATGATAACCGCATCTACTTTGCCCCCAAAGTAACCAGCAAGGCTTCCCATAAAAACACCGATAACTAAAGAAATAAAAACGGCTACAAACCCAATAAAAAACGAAATTCTAGCACCGACCAAAACTCGACTCAACAAATCACGTCCGTATTTATCTGTTCCGAAAAGAAACGTTTTTTCTTTTATAAATGGCGTAGCATCTTGGTTCAAAAATCGACTTAAGGCTATTGTTTTTTTAACCCCTTCTAACCCATCGGATGCATATTCGGTATAAACTAAAGTTTCGGCACCTATATGATATTCTGAAATTGGAATTTCTGAATCGGTATTTTTCTTTCCAAAAAATAGTTGATCAAATATATTCTGACTTACTTCTAACTCCGAAGGAATAGTAAGCATAGTTGCCGTATATCCTGGTTTTTTAGAATGTATGGCTAAATGCATTTGGTTGGCGTATTGAGAATTATCGGGTGCAAACACATAGGCAAAAACCGACACGAACCCAACAAGACCAATAAAGCACAAACTAAAAACACCCCAAAAATTCTTTTTAAATTTTTGGAGTGCCAACTGTTTTAGTGAGCTAGATTTTGAACTCATATATTTTATTGCTTCTAATTTTTTGGTTGAGGTTTTATTAGCGCTACTTTTTCTATTGGAAAGCTTTTTAAATCCTCTAAAACGTTTAAAGCTTCTTCAACATAAACATCTTGACTTAAGCTCTCGTGCCAACGTACTCTTTTCTCTTTTAAATCAGTAGTATCATTATCAAAAAGAGATTGCTCGTACCTTGTTGAATTAAAAGTTAAGTTGGTTTTATAATCTGAAATCGCATCAAAACGTTTTGCCTCTTCTTCATTTCTATCTAATTGCGATTTGTACTTTTCGAAGTTTAAAGAAAACTTAGTATCATCAATTTTACTTTTCACCCATTTGGCATTTTCATCAATAAGTTTTAATTGTGCGTTATTAGCCATACGCCCTTTACTATTTGCTACAATGGCATTGTAATCAAAATATCCCGTCCAAGGCTTATAATCGGCTGCATCAATCTCATCATATGGTAACGGATTATCTTTATCCTTTTCACCTACATCAATATAACTAAATCTGCCAGGAACTTGCACATCACTTTTAACACCTTCCAACTGCACCGAACCACCATTAATTCTGTAATACTTTTTTGTGGTTAATGCTATTGCACCAAGATCTCCACCGGTATTACTGCGTAAAACATTATTAAGATCTATTACATTTTGCACGGTACCTTTACCATAAGTCTGTTTACTTCCAATAATAATAGCACGCTTATAATCTTGCATGGCTGCTGCCATTATCTCTGATGCAGAAGCTGAAATTTCGTTTACCAAAACAACCAAAGGCCCATCCCAAACAATAGATTTATCACTATCTTTTAAAACTTCTTTTGCTTGTCCTGTTGAACGCACCTGAACCACTGGACCTTCTTCAATAAACAATCCTGCCATATCAACAACAGTAGGCAAAGATCCGCCACCATTATTTCTTAAATCTAGCACTAATCCTTCAATTCCTTCTTTTTTAAGACGTAGAATTTCTTCTTTTACATCTTTAGCTGCATTTATATTTTTATAATCTTGAAAATCTGCATAAAACGCAGGTAAATCAATCACACCAAAACGTCCACCATTTTTTTCAACAACCGACGATTTTGCATAAGTTTCCATGAGCTCAACTACATCTCTAGTAATGGTAACATCTTTAACCGTACCATCCATACTTTTAATAGTAAGTGTAACTTTCGTTCCTTTTGGGCCTTTTATATATTTAATAGCATCATTTATACGCATACCCACTATATCCACGGCTACATCTTCATTTTCTTGCTTTACTTTTAAAATAACATCCTCAACTTCTAAAAGCTTACTTCTCCAAGCTGGTCCCCCAGAAATTAACTCTACAATTTTAATGTAATCCATTCTTTTTTGTAATCGCGCTCCAATACCTTCTAGTTTACCAGACATACGTTGATCGAAATTCTCTTTCCCTCTTGGCGCTAAATAGTATGTGTGCGGATCAAATTCTTCTACAATTGTATTTACATATACCGCAAACCAATCATCACGCTCTAAATCGTCAACACTATCATTAAAGTAAATATCTATCGATTTTAAAGTGGCTTCACGAGCTTCTTTTTCTATAACCTCATCGGTTTTCATAACGTACTCCGGATCTTTTTCTTTAGCACGTTTTTCTTCCTCATAAATATCATCGTAATTAGAAAGCGTCGAAAACTTTAATTGCTGTCTCCAACGAGTTTTCATCTCTCTCTTATTTTTAACATAACTAGTATGCTCATAATCCGTGTCGAAATCCTCATCGATAGTATAATCAAAAGGTTCTGATAATATTTCTCTATAAATTACTTTCGCCTCACTTATACGCTCTAATACGCGCTCGTGCACTAAATTAAAAAATGAGATGTCTACAGATTTTAATTGATCGTCTAAACTTGTTCTATATTTTTCAAATTCTTTATAATCTGATGCATAAAAATATCTTTTTACCGGATCAACAATCTCTAAATAATCAGAAAATAGCTCTTCCGAAAAGGTATCATCAAAAGCGATAGGATCAAAATGACCGCGTTCAATAACAAAGGTTATAAGTTCAATTAATTTTTTATCTTTATCTGGATTATCGAATTTCTTGGAAGTGAAACTGCACGAGGCAAAAGCCAAAACCATTAACAACGATAGCACTTTGAAATTCTTTTTCATAATATTCTTCATCTTCTGTATTTAAAAATTCTTTAGGGAATTTTATATCATTTTACTAAAATAGAGAAAAAACTATGCCAACAATCTGTTTTTGATACTAATTTTTTGTTAAACAGAAGAAATAAGGCGTTTACAGCCGAAATTATGTATTTTAGCATTATAATTTAAGAACAAATTATGACAGACAAACCCCTTATTTTAATCACGAATGATGACGGTATTACTGCCCCAGGAATTCGAGCATTAATTGAAGTTATGGTTAACATAGGCGATGTTTTTGTAGTCGCTCCCGACAGCCCACAAAGCGGTATGGGGCACGCCATTACTCTAGATGCCATGCTCTTTGCCCAAAACGTTAAAATTAGCGAAGGTCCGCAAAAGGAATTTAGCTGCTCTGGCACCCCTGCCGATTGCGTAAAAATAGCCATTAGAGAACTACTACCACGAACGCCAGACCTCTGCGTTTCGGGAATAAATCATGGATCTAACTCTGCTATAAATGTTATATATTCTGGCACCATGAGCGCTGCTATTGAAGCTGGAATTGAAGGTATTCCTGCTATTGGTTTTTCATTATTAGATTATAGTTGGGACGCTAGTTTTGAAGCCTCTAAACCCTACATAAAAACGGTTGCAGAAAATGTACTAAAATCAGGTTTACCTAAAGGTGTTGTTTTAAACGTAAACATCCCAAATGTAAAAAGTGGACATATTAAGGGTATTAAGATTTGCAGACAAGCGAAATCTAATTGGGTAGAATCTTTTGATAAACGCAAAAACCCACAAGGCAAAGATTATTATTGGCTTTCGGGACAATTTGTAAATCTAGACGGTGGTGAAGACACCGATGAATGGGCGTTAGCAAACCATTATGTTTCTGTGGTTCCTGTACAATTCGATCTAACGGCACATCACTTTATACAACAACTAAATACTTGGAATTTAAAATAGATGAAAAAAGACATTTTTATAGGCATGCTCGTTGGTTTAATAGCAAACGCTGTTGGCTTAATTTTAACTGCAACTTTACTTGGTGGAGGAGATGATTTTACTACGGTAATTAAAGCCGCTGCCGAAGAAGGCTTTTTAGGAAAATTAATTAGCTTAGGTGCTGTTTTAAACCTTATTAGTTTTTTTATTTTTATTAGAAGAAAAGAAGATTATCGCGCTAGAGGGGTTTTATTAATCACCGTTTTTATTGCGGTATTTACATTTCTCTTTAAAATGTTTTAGTGAATTACAAAACCCACCAAAATAAAAGTTGTAGCAAATGAAGTATTATATTATCGCAGGTGAAGCATCGGGAGATTTACATGGCTCAAACCTAATGAAGGCTTTGTTTCAAGAAGACCCAAAAGCCGAAATTAGATTTTGGGGAGGCGACCTTATGCAAGCTGTAGGTGGCACTTTAGTAACACACTACAAAGAGCGTGCTTTTATGGGGTTTATTGAAGTGATTATGAACCTGAGAAAAATATCTAAATTTATAAATTTTTGTAAAGAAGATATTGCTGACTACAAACCAGACGTTGTTATTTTTATTGATAATTCGGGCTTTAATTTGCGTATTGCCAAATGGGCCAAAGCAGCCCATTTTAAAACTCATTATTATATTTCGCCACAAGTTTGGGCCTCTAGAGCAAGCCGTGTTAAAAATATAAAACATGATATAGACGCCATGTATGTTATTCTTCCCTTTGTTGAAGATTTTTACAAAAAATACGATTACCAAGTAAACTTTGTTGGACACCCACTTATTGATGCCATTGCTAACAGAGAACAAGTTAGCGAAAAAACGTTTAGAGAAACTCACCAACTTAGCGACAAACCTATTATCGCCCTATTACCAGGAAGCAGAAAACAAGAAATTACCAAAATGTTATCGGTAATGCTTAGCCTTGTCAACGATTTCAAAAACTACCAATTTGTAATTGCAGGTGCACCAAGTCAGGATTACAGTTTTTATCAAACCTTTATCAAATCGGCTAACGTAAAATTTATTGACAACAAAACTTACGATTTATTAAGCATTTCTACTGCCGCTTTAGTAACCTCAGGAACCGCCACATTAGAAACCGCGTTATTTAAAGTACCGCAGGTAGTTTGCTATAAAGGCAGTGCCATATCTTACCAAATCGCAAAACGCATTATTACTTTAAAATTTATTTCGTTAGTAAATTTAGTAATGGACAGAGAAGTAGTTACAGAACTTATTCAGAGTGATTTTAATAAAAAAAATCTTAAAAAAGAATTAGAACGTATCTTGGACAAAGAAGGTAGAAAAAAACTCTTTTTAGAGTACTACGAATTAGAGAAAGCCCTTGGCGGAAAAGGTGCTAGTGAAAAAACTGCGAAATTAATATACAACGCCATAAAAGCTTAATCTTTATATGAAAAAAATCATTTTTGTACTTGCTATATTTATTAGTTTTAGTAGCTGTAAATCTTCTAAACAATCAAAAAGAAATTCCAATTCTTCTTCTAAAATAATCACTAAAAAATCGGATGCATACGAAAATGGACGCGTAGTTATTTCTTCCGAAGAAAAAAATTATAGACCAAGAACCGCAAATAGCAGAAGAACAAAAGCAGACAACATTATTGAGTACGCCGAAAGTTTTGAAGGTGTTCGATACAAATGGGGTGGCACTACTAAAGCGGGAATGGATTGTTCGGGATTAATTTACGAATCGTTTAGAGCATACGACGTGAATTTACCAAGAATTTCTCGAGACATGGCCAAGCGTGGTGATAAAATTAATTTAAAAGATGTGCATAAAGGTGATTTACTATTCTTTAAAACCGGAAATAGAAGAAATGCCATTAACCATGTTGGACTCATTGTTTCTATAGAAAATAACAATATTGAATTTATACATGCCACGAGTAGCAAAGGTGTAATGACCTCTTGGATAAACGAAACTTACTGGCATAAAGCTTTTTACGAAGCTCGTCGGATTTTATAAGATATTTTATATCTTAGTTTAATTATGAAAATTCTCAATTTCACCATAATTAAACTAACCACTTGCCTAGTTATTGGCATTCTAACTGGGTATTTTTTTTCAATCGCATTAATGACGGCTTTGTATTTTACATTAGCCGCATCCTTCTTTTTAGGTATAGCTTATTTTATAGCCGAAAAACAGTTTTTTAAAACTATCTGGTTCGGAATCCTTGCTTTTATCTCAATGATTTCTATTGGAATCCTCACTGTAAATATCCACAACGAACAAAACTTCACCAACCATTATACACACCATATTTTAAATAAAAATAACCAAGCAATAACTTTTAGAATTCGTGAAGTTTTAAAATCAAATACTTATTACGATAAATATGTAATCGACGTTTTACAAGTGGACACAAAACCAACAAAAGGAAAATCGTTACTAAGCATAAAAAAAGACACTATAAATCCATCACTTAATGTAGACGACATATATTCCACAAAAAGCAGTTTTAACAGCTTAGGATATCCGTTAAATCCTTTTCAATTTGATTACGAATCGTATTTAGAAAAGAAATACATTTATCATCAAGTCAGCTTAAAACGGCACGAGCTATTTTTAATTAACGATAATACACATACGGTATTTGGATACGCAAATTCCACTCGGCAATTTATTAATTCGAAATTAAAAAAATATCATTTTAAGCCCGACGAACTCGCTGTAATTAATGCGCTTTTTCTGGGGCAAAGACAAGACCTCAGTGAAGACATTTATAACGATTACAGAAATGCAGGAGCTATACATATATTGGCTATTTCAGGACTTCATATTGGAGTTATACTAATTCTATTAAATTGGAGTTTAAAACCGATGGAACGTTTAAAGTTCGGTAAACTCCAGAAAGCAATATTAATACTTATCATTCTATGGAGTTTTGCCATAATTGCTGGTCTAACAGCATCGGTAACTCGAGCCGTAACGATGTTTAGCATTGTTGCAATTGCAAAAAACTTAAATAGACCAACTAATATATACAACACCTTAGCAATTTCAGTTTTTATTCTTTTATTACTAAAACCGCTTTATATATTCGATGTTGGTTTTCAATTAAGCTATATGGCTGTACTTGCTATTGTCTACATAGACCCGATGATTTATAAATTATGGCAACCAAAAAACAAATTACTAGATATTTATTGGCATACTATTACTATAAGTATCGCAGCTCAATTTGGTATTGCTCCGCTTCTACTCTTTTATTTTCATCAATTCGCTGGGCTATTCTTGTTGTCTAGCATCATTATTATTCCGCCGTTAGCTATTATTTTAGGCCTAGGAATCGTTGTGATTCTAATGGCTTCTCTAAATATATTACCCTTATTTTTAGCAGACTTTTTTGGATATATTATTAGCGGAATGAATTATATTATGAGTGTTATTTCTCAACAAGATTCATTTATCTTCAACGATGTTCATTTTACCACCTGGCATGTATTAACGTCTTATCTTATAATTTTTTCAATAATACAAATCTGTAAAAATTATAAGTTTTCTAATTTAAAATGGGCGCTTTTAGCTGTAATTGGTTTTCAGTGTGCTCTTATTTACACAAATTTTAGAAAACCTTCTAATCAATTTGTCGTGTTTCATAAAAGTCGTTTTAGCATGATTGGCAACACAATGCAAAACAAATTAAGCGTAGCTCATGATTTAGACAGCACGGCTCTTTTAAAAAATTCAACTATAAAAAACTATACCGTAGGTCATTCCATTAACAACATTGAACACAATAAGCTTCAATCTATTTATCTATTGAAAGACAAAAAACTATTAGTTGTGGATAGCTTAAACACCTACCACATCAAATCGTTTAATCCCGATTATGTTCTACTGCGCCAATCACCCAAAATAAACCTAAACAGATTAATCGACTCTATTAATCCAAAATATATAGTTGCGGATGGCAGCAACTATAAATCTTACACAAAACAATGGAAAGCTATTTGTAAAAAACGAAAACTCCCTTTTCATGACACGCATGAAAAGGGAGCTTTTATAATAAACTATTAAGGGTATACTCTAGGCCCTATCCTTTAAACTCTGATTTAAACGCATTGTAATATGCATTAAATTCATCTTGAGTTTTTATATTTTTATGATCGTCGTTTTTAAACATCTTTAAATACAACTCCAGTTGTGTTGGTGTTTGATAACCTCTTAACGGTGTAATAACCTCAGCTGTTTCATCAAAAAACAAAACAGTTGGATATGCGTTTATTTGAAAATATCGCGCTAATTCATGTGCAGAATTACGTCTATTCGCCTTAGCAGGATCGTAATTAGGGTTACTGAACGATTTATCTTTGTAATTTATGACAGCATTCCCTTCACCATTTAACTTTACGGCATAGTAATGTTCATTTACATAATCTGCAACTTCTTTATTTTGAAATGTGTTTTTATCCAACATTTTACAAGGCCCACACCAGTTGGTATAAATATCCATCATAATCTTTTTTGGATTTTTCTTTTGAAGCGTAATAGCTTCTTCTAATGTTAACCATTTAATTTCTTGCGCACTTACGTAAACCGTGGAAATAAGCGTAAATAAAAACGCGAATGTTATTTTTTTCATTGCCATTAATTTTAATGTATTCAGCTTCATATTAGTTATTTGAAACCTTTAACTTGTTACAAAAGTAACAAAAGCCGTACCGAACTTACAAAAAACGCCCCTAAAAAAGGAGCGTTCTTATATATTTTAACATTTTATTTTATTATCGAACACCATGCATAAGCCTTTTAAGCAATGGATTTAGCACCAATGAAATTAAGGCAAATATTGCGGGAACAATAGTAAATATCAAGAAAAAACTACTTAGAGAATACTCTGCTGTAATCTTATCAATCATGCCTCCCATGGTTCCTGCTGCTTTTTGACCGATAGCAATGGCCAAATACCAAATACCGAACATAAACCCTATCATTCTACCTGGAACCAATTTACTTAAATATGATAACCCTACTGGTGAAATACACAACTCACCCATAGTATGCAATAAGTAAGCTAGTATTAAAAATACCATACTAACAGATGCTGTTTGCGCGCCTTGAGGAATACCCAATGTTCCAAAAACTAACACACCAAAACCTAAACCTAAAAGCAGTAACCCAATACCATATTTCATGGCTGCACTCGGGTTATATTTACTTTCCCACCATCTAGAAAATAATGGCGCCAATGTAATAATGAAAAACGAGTTTAAAATCCCGAACCAAGTAGCAGGCACTTCCGTGGTATCTTTACTAAACTCATTATTAATCTTATAATAAACAATGTACCACAGAAACACAAAAGATAAACTTAGAATTATATTAGACAAAAGTATTTTCTTGTACGTTTTTTTGAAAAGTAAAAGCAAAACATAAGTAATAATAGCCAAAGGACCTACTGTTAATATTAAATCTATTATTTTAAAAATAGTAGCAGAACTTCCAGTAAGCGCGCGCTCCGTATAATCTCTTGCAAACAACGTCATAGAACCTAAAGCTTGCTCAAAAGCTGCAAAAAATATAACTGTGAACACAGCAAAAACTGAAACTGCGATAATTTTATCTCGTACAATTCTAGAATATCTAGAAATACGTGTTATTATTAAATATAAAAATAGAACTAACGCCGTTAAAACGGTAACACTCGAACCATCTAAACCTCCTAATTTAAAGTTTAGCAAATTAACCTTTCCAATTTTAGAAAGCGGATCGTTAATAAGATACAGAAAGCCACCTAGTGCAGATAATATTATCAAAACCTTATCTATAGTTGTAAAAGGATTTAACTTCTCAACATGCTCGGTTACATCCTGTTCTTTAGGATTTCTTTCATTGATATTTTGAGGTAATTCTACTTCATGCACTTTAGATGGTTTTTCTCCAATTTGTCCAAAAAAGTCTTTTGCTAACCAAAACTGAATTAATCCTAGCAACATAAAAACGCCTGCCAATCCAAAACCATAACTCCAACCAATATTTTCGGCCAAATACCCACAAAGCATCATTCCGAAGAAAGCTCCAGCATTTACGCCCATATAGTAAATAGTGTAAGCACCATCTTTTTTAGACTCCTTACCTTTATACATCTCAGAAATCATAGAAGTCATGTTAGGCTTAAAAAAACCAGTACCTATAATTAATAAGGCCAAACCTAAATACAACGACCAAGGTGTTTCAAAAACCATTGACAAATGCCCAAGCATCATAAAAAAACAACCAATAATAACAGCCCATTTATAACCTGTTATTTTATCGGCCACCCATCCACCAACAATAGGTGTTAAATAAAGCATAGAACCATAAGTTCCAATTAAAGCCAAGGCATGCTCACGAGGCCAATCCCAACCAGGATTTGTACCAAGCATTGGCGCAGTTAAAAACAACACCAAAAGAATACGCATTCCATAGAAAGAAAAACGCTCCCACATTTCTGTAAAGAAAATAATAAACAAACCTGCAGGATGCCCTATCACTTTATCTTTAAATAGATTTTCAATATCTGTATTCATAAATAGAATATTTAATGGTTATAATGAAGAAAACCCTCAAAAGAGGGTTATTTATTTTTTTAGTTTTCAGCTAACTCGAAACCTTCAGCTTCATCGTTTTTTAAAATACGCTCACTTTCTTCTGCTCCGTGAGTTAATCGTTTTAATGGTTTCAAAATTATAATAAATAAAACACCAATTACCACCGTAAACAATACAATACCAGAGAATATATATAGCTCACCAAACTCACTCGCAGACTCTCCAATAATACCTGCAACTTTATTACCTAAACCAGTAGCAGCAAAATACACACCCATCATTAAAGAAGCATATTTTACAGGAGCTAATTTAGTAATAAAAGAAAGCGCAACAGGCGAAATACATAACTCTCCAATGGTATGAAATAAATAAGCAAACACTAACCAAATCATACTAGAAGAACCCGAATTTTCAAATTCTAAAGCTGCAAATACCATAAAAACAAAACCAAATCCCATAATTATAATACCTAGCGCCATTTTAAATAAAGAAGAAGCTTCTCCACCTTTAAGTTTTCTTTTCGCCCAAATACCAGCAATAAATGTCGCTAAAAGAATAATAAAACCAGCATTTAAACTTTGAAACATAACAGTTGGCACTTCCCAACCTAATAACATTCTATTGGTTTTCGTATCGGTATACAAATTCATTAATCCACCAGCTTGCTCAAAAGCACCCCAGAAAATTATAACCATAATGAAAGATAATAATAAAACTACAAAACGATCTTTATATACTTGTGTATCTAAATCTTTATAAATCATCATCAATAAAGATGCTATGGCTGTTAAGAATAAAAATAACAATCCATATCCCCATCCCATAAAATACCAACCTATTAAAGTTGCAACAAATAAAATACCTGCGAACATTAATTGTTTTGGCGAATTAAATAACTCACTATAAAGCTTACCATAAGACACTTCGCTTTCATCATTTGTACTAGGCACAAAATTACCAACTTGAACTAAATATTTTTGACCAGCAATATAGTTTATTAAACCTAATAACATAACCACACCTGCTAGACCGAAACCAGCATGCCAACCCCATTTTGCAACAACACCACCAACAATCATGGTTGCTAAAAGCGATCCCAAGTTAATACCAATATAAAAAATACTAAACCCTTTATCTCGTCTAATATCACCAGCTTTATATAAGCCACCAACCATAGTAGAAATATTGGGCTTTAATAATCCTACACCCAAAATAACTAAACCTAAACCTGTGTAAAAAGCCCAAATATCTGTTAATACTAAAACCGCATGCCCTAGACACAAAATTATAGCACCATACAAAACAGCCTTTTTCTGGCCTATAAGTTTATCGGCAATCATCCCTCCCGGGATAGACATCACGTAAACAAGCATAGTATACCACCCATAAAGCGCTAAAGCTTCTTGGTCGGTCCATGCTAAACCTGCTCCTCTATCATCTCCTGTTGTTTGCGTAGTCATGTATAAAACTAACAGGGCACGCATGCCGTAATAAGAGAAACGCTCCCACATTTCGGTTAGAAATAAAATATACAATCCTATTGGTTGTCCAAATAATTCTTTTTGATGAGATTGCAATGCTTTTGCTGCCATAAACTTGTTGTTAGTTAGTAATACTATTAGTTATTGATTGATTTTATCTCCTAAATTTTCATCTAAAAAGTTAGTCATTTTAGTATATAAATGTAACCTTGTATTTCCACCATAAATACCGTGGTTTTTATCTGGATAAATACCCCAATCAAATTGTTTATTAGCTTGCACTAAGGCTTCAACTAAGCGCATAGTGTTTTGTACATGCACATTATCGTCACCAGAACCATGTATTAAAAGAAAATCACCTTTTAATTTATCAACATGGTTTATAGGTGAATTCTCATCATAACCACTTGCATTCTCTTGTGGCGTCGTCATGTAACGCTCTGTATAAATAGAATCGTAAAAACGCCAGCTGCTCACCGGAGCTACAGCTATAGCTGTTTTAAAAACATCGTTTCCTTTAAATAAGCAATTACTACTCATAAAACCACCAAAACTCCATCCCCAAATACCAATGCGTTCAGCGTCGATATAAGGCAAAGCACCAAACTCTTTCGCTACAGCGATTTGATCTTCAACTTCATATTTACCCAATTCATTCTGAGTTATCTTTTTAAAAGCAGCACCTTTAAAACCAGTTCCTCGTCCATCAACACAGGCTACAATATAACCTTTTTGCGCCAATAATTGATACCAATAATCGTTAGAACTTATCCAGCTATTTGCAACTTGTTGAGAACCCGGTCCGGAATATTGAAACATTAATAATGGATATTCTTTAGAAGCATCAAAATCAATAGGCTTTACCATCCACATGTTTAAATCATTACCGTTAATGGCAATGGTTCCAAATTCTTTCCTAGAAATTTTATATTCTGAAAGTTGCTTCGCTAAACCATCATTGTTTTTTATTAACTTAATGACTTTTCCCGAAGTCGCATTATTTAAAGTATATCTTGGCGGTATTGAGGCATTCGAAAATGTATTTATAAAATATGAAAAATCGGCACTAAAAGCAGCCCCGTTTGTTCCTTCATCTACTGTTAACCTTCTCTTACTTCTTCCATTTAGCTTTACAGAATACACATCGCGATTAATCGAACCGTTTTCAACCGATTGATAAAAAATAGTTTTAGTTTTTTCATTAAAGCCATAGTAATTAGTTACCTCCCAGCTGCCTTTAGTTACTTGGTTTACTAACTCACCTGCTTTACTGTAATGATAAATATGATTGTAACCATCCTTTTCACTCGTCCAAATAAAGCTATTATCCTCTAGAAAAGTCAAGTTGTCGGTAACATCAACATAAGCCTTATCAACCTCCTTTAAAAGCACGCTGGTTTTATTGGTTGCCGAATTATAAGCTATTAATTCCAAATCGTTTTGATGACGATTTAAAATTTGAGCACTTAAAACATCCGTATCTTTTGTCCATTCCATTCTTGCAATGTACTCAAAATTATCACCAACATTTACAGCAGTCGTTTTTGTAGTTTCTAAATTATAAATGTGAAGTGACACTTTAGAATTTGCCTCACCAGCTTTTGGATATTTAAATACCTCTTGTGTTTGATAAAGTGCAGTTCCATATATATCCATTGAAAATTCCGGAACATTCGCTTCATCAAATCTTATGTAGGCTATTTGAGTTCCATTTGCATTCCAATCGAAAGCACGAACAAAAGCAAACTCTTCTTCGTAAACCCAATCGGTAATACCATTAATAATTTTGTTTTTAACGCCATCGAAAGTAATTTGAAACGTTTGATTAGAAATTAAATCTTTGACGTATAGGTTATTTTCTTTTGCAAAAGCTATTTTACTTCCGTTAGGGGAAAAAGTAGGCTCTTGTATTTTGTCTTCAGAGATTAACTGTAAAGACTCGCTTTCTACATTATAAACATAATAATGACCTAATACAGAATGACGAAAAACCGACTCTTCATTAGTTGCTAAAATAACCTGACTTTCATCTTTACTAAACGTATAATCTGTAAAGTAATCTACACTTTCCAAATCTGAAGAATTTACTAATGTTTTAACCTTTTCCAAGGTTTTATAATCGTAAATATCGATTGAAGTACTGCGCTCTTCTCGATTAAAATTTAATACAGAATACTGCTGACCATTTGCCATGGAATGCAAAGCATCCAGCCTTTCTGTTCTAAAAGTTCCATTCCATATTTCTTCGAGGGTAATTTCCTTAGTTTGAGCCGATAAAACTGCTGTAAAAAAAAGACAAATCTGAAAGCTGATTCTTAGGTATTTCATTAAAATTGATGTTTATTTCTCATGAGAACGGCAAGTTTAGTGAAAATCCTTTAAAAAAACCATTATATTAACACATAAATAACTTGAAAAACTCAAGTTCTCGAATAATTATAAGAAGTATATTATCTTTACACCGATAAACAACCAAATTATGAGTAAAACAATTGCTGGATTTTCTAAATTATCAAAATCTAAAAAAATTGAATGGATTGCAAACACTTATTTTGAAAATGCAGAAAACGCCAAAACAGTATTAAAACAATACTGGAATGATAACGAAAAATTACAGCAATTACATGATGAGTTTATCGAAAACACCATTAGTAATTACTATTTACCGCTTGGTGTAGCTCCCAATTTCTTAATAAACAATAAGCTATACGCCATACCAATGGCCATTGAGGAAAGCTCTGTTGTTGCCGCAGCAAGTAAAGCTGCTAAATTTTGGCTAGATCGTGGTGGCTTTAAAACTACTGTAATTTCGAGCACTAAAATTGGACAAGTTCACTTCATGTTCAAAGGTGATTCTAAGAATTTAGATTTATTTTTTAAGGCTATTAAATCGAAACTTATTTCCGATGCAAAGCCAATTACAAAAAACATGGAAGCCCGTGGTGGTGGTATTTTAGACATAGAGTTACGCGATAAGACCACAGATATCGAAGATTACTACCAACTGCATGTTTCTTTCGAAACATTAGATGCTATGGGTGCTAATTTTATAAACTCATGCTTAGAGCACTTTGCAAAAACATTTAAACATGAAGCTTTACAATTTAAAAGTTTTTCGGAAGAAGAAAAACACATAGAAATTGTAATGAGTATACTATCTAACTATGTTCCCAATTGTTTGGTACGTGCCGAAGTAAGTTGTAATGTTGAAGATTTAACTGAAAACAAAACCATTTCTGGGAAAGCTTTCGCTGAAAAATTTGTGCGTGCCGTTAATATTGCAGAAATAGAACCCTACAGAGCAGTAACACATAACAAAGGTATTATGAATGGTATTGATGCCGTTGTTCTTGCTACAGGTAACGATTTTAGAGCTGTGGAAGCTGGCGTGCATGCTTATGCCGCAAAAAACGGCAAATATAGCAGCTTATCTCATGCTAAAATAGAAAATGGCATATTTACCTTTTGGATGGAGATTCCACTAGCATTAGGCACCGTTGGCGGTCTTACAGGTTTACACCCTTTAGTAAAACTAGCTTTAGAATTATTACACAAACCATCGGCAAAAGAATTAATGCAAATTGTAGCAGTTGCTGGTTTAGCTCAAAATTTTGCAGCCTTACGCTCTCTCACGACAACAGGAATTCAACAAGGACACATGAAAATGCACCTGATGAATATTTTAAACCAGTTTGAAGCTACCGATGCTGAAAAAGTAATATTAGTTGAACATTTTGCAAACAACCCAGTAAGCCATAGCGCTGTTGTAGATGCTATCAATAATTTAAGAAAGGAATAGATTAAAAAAATCACCTAGATATTTTCAATATAAAGGAGTTATTTATTCTTTCAAGAAACGTAATGACTCTTCGTTTTTAAAATTCAATACATAAAACCCTTTATCTAAACTTTGAATATTAATTCTATTTTTACTACTAGAAACAAACCCTTCCTGAATTCTTTGCCCTAACACATTAATAATACGGTACGCTTTAATTTCCTTTAAATTAGAAATAGAAATATAATTTTTAGCAGGTACTGGATATACAGATAATTTACGCTCTACATTAGCTAAATTATTTACTGACAATGTAGACGACTCTAAAAATAAAGTAGATTCTTTTTGAATATTATAATCAGCTAACGTACGTCCATCTTGTAAAGTCTGCCCATTATATTTTATAACTTGTTCATTTGGAGGTATACCTTCCTTATCTTGAATCTTTGCCTTTACATTATCAATAGTATCATTAGCTTCAACATCTAAAGTAATAGTTTTACTATCGCTAACTTTAACAAAAATTTGCATCGCCATAACATTTAAAGACAAAAACAGACATGCAATTAAAGCGTACTTTTTCTTCATAGATATATTTTTAATAGAATTAGTTTTTTTATTCTCATAACAAAGTTTTTTTTAACCTCATGCAACGAAAAGATTTTTAAATCATTTTTAAGAGTTTACTCATACTATCAAAAGTTTGGGTCGCTTCATCTTTCAATTGATTGTTATAATCGTGTTCTACATAACCAAAAACATCAAATCCACCTGCTTTTGCTGCGCGAACTCCAGATATGCTATCTTCAATTACAACACATTCTTCCGGCATAAACCCCATAGTTTCGGCTGCCCATAAAAACACAGCTGGATCTGGTTTCCACTTTTGCAACTTGTAACAACTAAATATTTTGTTTTCAAAAAAAGGAAGTAATCCTGTGAGACCCAAATTAAGTTCAATTTTATCTTCTGGCCCGCTTGAAGCTACACAAAAAGGAATCTCTAGATTTTCAATTACATTTTTAACCCCTTTAACAGGCTTCATATCCTTTTTAAAAGCTTCAAAACTGCGTTGTCTATAATCGCTTTCTAACGAGTCTGGAAGTTCTTTTTGAGCAAGCTCAGTAATCATCTGTTTGCAAGCTGTAAAGAAACTACCTTTAAAATGTTTCATTCCATAATTTAAATCAATATTGGCACCATATTCATTGGCTATATCAACTAATACTTGAATGCTTACCGGTTCGCTATCGACCAAAACACCATCGCAATCAAAAATGACACATTTATATTTTTTCATAAACCTAGTATTTAATAATCTCAAATTCGCTACGTCGGTTTAATTGATGTTCTTCCTCTGTACAATTTAACATTGGGCATGAAACAATAGGCTCCATTTCTCCAAAACCTTTAAAGGATAATCGACGTGCGTTTATATAACCTTCCAAAGCTAAATAATTTCTAGTAGATTCTGCACGACGTTCAGATAAAATCTGATTGTATTTTGCTGTACCTCTGCTATCGGTATGCGCACTAATTTTTAAATATATTTCTGGGTAACGCTCCAACTTGGCAGCCAACGCATCTAATATTTTTTTAGAATCCGCACGAATATTCCACGTACCAAAATCGAAATAAATAGGTTCTAACTGAAAAAACAACTTACCATCTTTCTCTACAACCGGAGGCCCATCGACATCTGTAAGCAAAGCAAACCGTGTTGGGTCTTTTTCTTTTAATTTCTTATCAATTTTCTTTTCAACAATAATGGCTTCTACAGGATCTACAACAACTGGTGGTGGTGGCGGAATTTGCTTTAAATACAAGACGTGCTTTTGATCTTGTTTTTCTAAAACTTCAACTTTTAATAATTTAGGATAATACCCTTCGCTTTCAGCTTTAAGCTCATAATGAGCAGCGAGTAAATTCAAATTAAAAACAGAAGGATTACTTAAAGTATTATTATACAATTCATCTTTTTTTCTATCACTTAAAACAACTTTAGCATTCGAGATATAAGCCTTCGTTACAGCATCACGAATTTCAAAAGTGTTAATATATTCTCTTATAAAAATCTCTCCAGATTGCTTAAACTGAAAAATATCATCATTTATTTTATTTCTATTTGAAGCAAAAAAGCCTTCGTTTTCATTATAATAAGACAAACTAAAGTCGTCGTATTGAGAATTTATGGGTGCACCTAAATTTGTTGGAATAGAGAACTCACCATCAACAACCTCCGACACAAAATTATCAAGCATTCCAAGTCCTAAATGACCGTTAGAAGCAAAAAACAAATGCCCTTCCTTTGATACAAACGGAAAATGTTCTCGGTTTTCTGTGTTTATTGTAGTTCCTAGATTTACAGGCTCTCCAATTTCATCTTCTTTTAAAACAACATAATACAAATCGAAACTCCCGAAACCGCCTTCAATATTAGATGAAAAATATAATTTTTTCTCATCTGGACTAAGTGCAGGATGCTGATAAGAAAAGCCATTTTTATTAAAAGATAATTTCTCAGGCTCTAGCCACTTTCCATTTTCTTTTACTGCCTTATATAGATGAATATTATTAGTATTATCATCACTAAACTCGCGTTTACCTTTTACAAGATTACTTATTGAAATGTATAGTGTATTACCATCTTTACTGAAACAGAAATTCCCTTCGTGATATTTAGAATTGATACCTTTTGGCAATGCCTTAACTGCACCTACAGTATCATTTTCTTTGTTTACCGCCGTAACGTATAAGTCCAAAAATGATTGATGCGTCCATTTATAAGTTTTTCCGAATAATTTATTTACACCTCTATCGGAAGTAAAATAAACACTATCTCCATATTTTACAGCACCAAATTCCGATGCATCAGAATTAAACTGAACTTTTTCAACATTATAATCCGGACTTTTTAGTTTAAAGGTTTCAATAACATCAATAGACTCTGCAATATCTAAGGTTGTTGAATTATTTTCTTTATATAATTTTAAATATTCTAAACCAGTTTCATAATCCCCTAAAACGGAAAGCATTTGATAAAGTTTAAAGTTGTATTCGTTATTATAACTTTTATCTTTTTCACCAAATCTGCCCTTTACCAATTGCTTTAAATGTCGCGAAGCTAAACGGTACTGAAATGTGTTATAGTAACATTCTGCAAGGTTTTCTAAATCATTTTTATGACGTACTTTTTCTAATGCTGCTTCATAATATACAGCCGCATTAATGTAATCTCCTTTTTCAAAGAAACGATCGGCTCTAGATTTCTGCCCCATAGCCATCTGAGACATAAAACAGATTGCAAAAATTATAGTTATTTTCTTAATCATATTAGTAGAATCTTGGAGATGAATATTTTTTACTTAACCCTAACACATCGAACCTATAAAGCAACACAAATTCGTGACTGCCATTATTGTAACTCTTTAGTTGGCTTGTATTAAAATCGTGCGCATAACCAATGCGTAAATCTGATGTTATATTAAAAACAGCTAAACCAGAAATAGCATCTTGATAACGATAAGAAACACCTAACTCAAATTTATTATCATACAACATATTTGCAGAAATATCGAATGATAAAGGAGCGCCTCCAACAATCTTCACTACGGTTGATGGTTTAATTTTAAACAAACTATTTAACTCATAAATATAGCCTGCAATTAAAAACCCATGAATGCTGTTATTGTATATCACATCTTCATTAATACTTAAATCGGCAGGAATTAAGTTAGGAGATGATAACCCTACATAAAAATTTTTATGAAACAAAAATGCTCCGGCACCGATATTTAAAACTGTTTTATTGGTGTTGCCGAAAGAAGGATCATTGGATACATTACTACCTATAGCACTAAAATTTAAATGATCGAATCCGGCCTTTAGCCCAAATGATAAATTTAATTCCTTATTCAAATTAATTTTATAAGCCGCATCGATGTTAAATACATTTTCACTTGTATTTACATTTCCACCAATATTATCGTTTAAATAATTTACACTTAATTCTATTTTTTCATTCAATGGAATATTAGCAAAAATATTTGCCGTTTTGGGCGCACCATCAATGCCAACCCATTGTGTTCGATACAAAGCTCCAACCTCAATAAGGCTCGGTTCATCTATCATATAAGCAGGGTTTATCATGCTCATATTATACATATACTGTGTGTACTGAGGTTCTTGCTGAGCAAAGCCAGCCAAGTTACAGACTATAAATAATATAAATAATTTTATCTTCATCAACTTATCTACTTAAATAAAAATTACCCTGGAAAGGTTTGGTTGCTCCATCTTTTGGATCAAAAACATAAAAATATACCCCCGAAGACAATTGCTTACCTAGTACTCCAGAGACGTTAGACTTACCATTAAAAAGCGGCGTACTCTCGGTGCCTTTATAAACAGTAACACCATATCTATTATGAATATTTAATTCGAAATTTGGATAGGTTTCCGGGAGGTTACATAAACTAAACTCATCATTCATATTGTCTCCATTAACCGAAATCCCATCTTTGATACAGCTCTCACAATTGTCATTACCAAATGGAAGAATAGTAACCACCATGGAAACTTTTTCTGATTCACAACCGTTTTCATCCACAGCAGCAACAAAATAATCTTCACCATTTACTAAAACGGTTCCCAAAGGCAATGGTGCGGTATCTATTTCCGTATCATACCAATTAAAATCATAACCATTATCAGCTACCAAACTGCTTACAGTTTCTCCATCTACAGCACAAAATGTTTGATTAAACGTTGTTGGCACATCAACCTCCTCAATAGTTAGTTCTATAAAGGCTACAGCTAAACGACAGGAAACATGCCCTTGAATTTCGTATCTAAAATTATAAATCCCAGAGTCTAATTGAGAAACATCTAATAAGTTTCCGGCTAAAACACCTGTGTTATCCATATCAATAAAAACACCTCCACTATTAGCTGTATCATCTAGATAATTTACTAAATCAATTTCTAAATCAGATCGACATACATTATAAGCAACATCTCCTCCAGCACTTGGGCTTGTATAAACAGTTACTGTAACGGTTGCCTCACTTCCGGAACACATGGTACTTCCCGATGGTGTAACATGATCTGGAACGGTATATGTATAAATACCTTCTTCTGAAGTACCAGGATCAAAATCAGCATTATAATCTGTAGTTGTATATCCGTTTGGGCCTGTCCAAGTTCCTGTACGGTTTGGATTTCCGCCTAATTCAGTAAACAAATTAACAACACCATTATTATCACAAACATCAAGAAGCGTATCCAGTCCGGCGCTAAACTCTTCATAAACTGTAAATGATAAATTAGCTGAATTAGTACAACCTTTATCAGTTAAAGTTGAATACGTAAAATCGAAAAATTGATTATCATTAATTTCTGGTAGCTCATAAGTTGTTGGGTTTGTTAAGGTCTCTCCCGAAATATTATCAGTCCATGTTCCTAGAGGTCCTTCATAAATGGGGTCATCAATACCATTTGTACCTAATAAAGAAAATAGATTTAACGGATTTGCAATTAACACATCGGTTTCACAAAACTCTAACTCAACAGTATCTTCCCCTGCATAATTATTAGGCAATAAAACCACTGTAACATTTGTAAATTTCGGATCACATGGCGAACTCCCACTACTACCGCAATTATTACATAAACCAGAAACATAATATCTAAAAACATATGTGCCAGCGTCGGCTTGAGTAAGTGTTGCTAAATCAATATATCCTGAGTCCACATCTCTTCTAATATCCGATGGACCAGAAACAAAACTCCATGTGTTACAACCTAGAATTTCAGGATAATCATAAAAAACTCCATTTTCTGTTGTGAAGGTTAACTCGTTGTATAAATTGATACTTGTTGGTTTATTGTCATCTAAACAAACTTCTAAAGGTTCTATTTGATAAAAAGGTTTTATGGGCTCGTAAATTCTAAAAACGATTTCAGACTCTTTACTTGGGCAATCACTTAAAGATGATCTAGCTTCTACCGAATATTTATAAATAAACTCTTTACATCCAAAATTAGGTTCGGTGTTTTTTAAATAATCATAAACTTGTCTAATATTTATTGTAGAATCTATAGGATTATCAATCTGGTTGGTAGGGTCTAAAACGGCACTCCATGTTCCCTCTGCATCTTCACCAATTAAAAAGGCATCGTTTGTTAAGTCAATATCAGCATCCCATAATCCAGACAATATATCAGTTTCGCAAATATCATATGTAGAGGGCTCTCCCGATAGTACATCACGAATAACCTCGACTTTAAAATGTGATACTTTTTCTGAAGCGCATGGAGTAACTCCATAAACGGTATAAGTAAATTCGAAAACATCAAACTCCACCAAATCACCATACGGTACATAAGGAATTTCTGCATTAAACTTACCTTCGGCACTTAAACTTTTAAAATTATCAGAATCTCCCATATTTCCAACAAACTCCCATACCCCATTTTTATGAGGAGAGGGTTGAGACTCAAAAACCTGAAACAAATCGAAACTAGATAAAACTGCTTGACAAACTGTGACATTAGCGTCATTAACTCCAGTAGGAGGTAGAGGTTTACCTTCAAAAGGTCCTAAAACAATATTTAGTTTTGTTATAATCCCATTGGGACAAGTACTCGATGCATCAATTAATTGAAACTGATAAGAATCGATATTAACCGATGCATCCTTTAGATCCCATAAATACAAATCACCGGTAGAAGAATCTACAGAAAAATTATAATTAGGATCAAACCACGACCCCGACGTTAAATCTATTGGAGCTTGAGCTCCAGGAATACTATTGTACACATCGTACAAATTAATTATTCCGTCAGGCGTTCCATCAGCGTTCTTATCAATGGTTGTCATGTCACAAACATTATAAGTCACTATTTCATCGCATTGTGCATATACTTTTGCAAAACAAGTTATTAGAAGTGCAAAAGTCAAAAAGAAGGCTTTTTTCAATTGAGATAATTTAGATTCTAGACACCGTATTAATTACCGTGTGCGAGCAAAGGTGGAAAAAATAAAAATCGCTAACTAAAAAACGAGAAGAAAAAACACCAAACAACTGATTTTTATGTATTTCATCGATTAAATTAATAAAAAACACAATAATAAAAAGAAAAAACCGACAAACAGCACCAACTAATCACACACAAAATGAATTAGCCATTGATTTATTAAAAAACTTGAATTGACAGAATAACATAAATACTTTCTAATACTATCTAAATCTTAAGGCGTAGAATTAGAAACTTGTAACATTTTACCGTTATAATATTTATTTCCGTTAAGTGAGAAATCGAAAATATACTGAGCCATTTCTAAAGCTGTAGTTGGTGCTTTATAGCCAGGAAAAGCTTCTTCCAGCATTTCGGTTTGTACAGCTCCTAAAGCCAATACATTAAAAGCAATACCAGATTCTTTATATTCTTCTGCTAACAGCTCTGTAAGCGTAATTACAGCGGCTTTACTAGAACTATAAGCCGCTAAGCCAGGAAACTTCATACTACCTTGCACACCTCCCATAGAGCTAATAGTAACCACGTGGCTTGAAGCTAGCATAAACGGAAGTACTTTTCTAGTTATTTCGGCAACACCAAAAACATTTGTTTTATAAACCGCTTCAAAATCTGCCATTGTTATTTCTGAAAATGGCTTATTTAGTAAAGCGCCAGCGTTATTGATTAAAACATCAACTTGTTTCCAATTTTGGGAAATAAAAGTTTCAACTTTCTCATAAGCCTTTTCATTGTTTAAATCGAAAGAAAAGGAAGTAACGTTCTTTAAATTTAAATTACTAATAGGCTTTTCATTCCGCGAAAGCGCCAATACATTATGCCCTTCGTTTGCAAAAAGCTGTACCAACTCAAAACCAATACCTCTACTTGTTCCTGTAATAATTATATTTTTACTCATTGGTAAGTTTTATTTCTTTAGTTGAAGCGTTTATCATACCCTCTAGAGCAGGAATCATTTTATTTATAAAATTCGTCATGTGCATAAAATCCATATTTTCAGTTTCATCGTCCACATGATGATAATAATCAAAATTTGTAAAATCGAAGGTTGAAATGGCTTGCGCCGGAATTTGAAAAGATTGGTAGAATGGATAATTATCTGAACGTTTAAACAAATTAAATTCTTTTGCCTTTGGCAGGAACCCTATAATTTCAGCGTCGGCATAACTATTTAACCTCTCCGCCATATTCGATTCTTTATAGCCAGTAACATAAGCCATAGTTTCTCCTTCTGCTCTCGGGACTCCAATCATCTCGAAATTAATCATGGTGTACACATTTAAACTATCGTTTTTTAAACGCTCAGCTAAATGTCCAGAACCTTTTAAACCCATTTCTTCTGCAGCATAAAGCGTAAACAAAACACTACGTTTATTAGTTTTAGTTTCAGAAAAATATTTTGCCCATTCCATAACAGCCACTGTACCCGAAGCATCATCGTTAGCACCGTTTGCAATAACATCGCCATTAACTTCTTTTGCTGTACCAATATGATCGTAATGCGCACCTAAAATCACGAATTCATCTTTTAAACTAGAATCATTCCCTTCAATATAACCTACCACATTATAGCCTGTAATATCTTTTACTTTAAAAGTATCTCTATAAGTTTCAAAATAAGGTTTTATATTATTCTCAACAAAGAAACTCTCTATAAAAACTGCGGCTTTTTCTATACCAACACTTCCTGTACTTCGTCCTTCCAAAGCATCAGATGCTAAATACTCTAAACTCGTTTTAATAGATTTTTCTTCTATTTTATTTTGAGCAGCACAGCTAAAAACAAACATTACTAAACTAAGACTTAATATATTTTTCATATTTAGATTTAAAAATTAAAGATAAAAAAAACCTGCTTCAAAAATATGAAACAGGTCTTTATATTTAGATTTTTAAAAATCTGGTTACACTAACATAGTTACCGGATTTTCAATATATCCTTTTAATGTTTGAAGGAATAAAGCACCTGTAGCACCATCAACCGTTCTATGGTCGCATGCTAATGATAACTTCATGGTATGTCCAACAACAATTTGTCCGTTTTTAACCACTGGCTTTTCAACTATATTTCCAACAGAAAGAATTGCAGAATTAGGCTGATTTATAATCGAGGTAAATGTATCGATACCAAACATACCTAAGTTAGATACAGTAAATGTACTACCTTGCATTTCATCTGGAGTTAATTTTTTGTTTTTAGCTTTACCTGCAAGTTCTCTAACCGCACTACCAATTTGTGGTAACGATTGCTCGTTTGCAAATTTAACTACTGGTACAACCAAACCATCTGGAACTGCTACTGCAACACCAATATGCACATGATTATTTAAACGCATTTTATCTGCAAACCACTGTGAGTTTACTTGTGGATGTTGCTTTAAAGCTAAAGCACAAGCTTTAACAACAATATCATTATATGATATTTTAGTATCAGGAATAGAGTTAAATTGCGTACGGAAAGACATTGCGTTTTCCATATCAAACTCCACACTTAAATAGTAATGTGGTGCAGAAAACTTAGAGTTTGTTAACGCTTTAGCAATTGCTTTACGCATTTGCGAGTTATCAACCTCATCAAAATCTTCTTGACCGGAAGGCACAAACTTACCAGCCGATGCTGCTCCTGATGCAGGTTCATAATTTTCAATATCGCGCTTAACAATACGTCCATTTTCACCAGAACCTTGTATTTTCGTTAAGTTAATTCCTTTATCTTCAGCTAGCTTTTTTGCTAATGGAGACACATGTACACGTCCGTCTGCCGTAACAGGCGTTGGAGCTGGTGCACTTGCTTTTTTAGGAGCTGTGGCTGCTGCTGGAGTTGCTTTTGGTGCTTCTTTTTTAGTTTCAGCTTTCGGAGCTTCTTTGGCAGGAGCCACTGATGTAGAGAAACTAGAAGCCACACCAGAAACATCTGTTCCTGCAGGGCCTATAATTGCTAAAAGTTCATCTACTTTTGCAGAATCACCTTCTTGTAAACCAATGTATAATAAAGTACCTGACTGGAATGATTCAAATTCCATGGTTGCTTTATCCGTTTCAATTTCAGCTAAAATTTCACCTTCGTCAACATTATCACCTACTTTTTTCAACCAAGTTGCAACGGTACCTTCTTCCATGGTATCACTTAAACGTGGCATAGTTACAACAATAACACCTTCTGGCAATTCAGCAGATGCAGTTGTTTCTTCCGAAGGCTCTTCAGCTACAGGAGCTGTTGCTTCTTCAGTTTTTTCTTCAGTTGTCGCTTCCGTAGAAGCACCACCACCGTTTAAAAGCGCTGAGATATCTTCACCTTCGTCACCAATAATAGCTAAAAGCTCATCTACTTTAGTAGTTTCACCTTCTTGAACACCAATATGAAGCAAAGTACCTTCATTGAAAGACTCAAACTCCATTGTGGCTTTATCAGTTTCAATTTCGGCCAAAATATCGCCTTCTTCAATTTTATCTCCTACTTTTTTCAACCAAGCTGCAACGGTACCTTCTTCCATGGTATCGCTTAAACGAGGCATATTTACTACTATTGCCATAGCTTATATTTTGTGTTGTATAAATGGATAATCTTCTTGTTCGTATACCATATCGTAAAGCTGTTGCTTTTCTGGGTATGGAGATTCGTCTGCAAATTTTTCACATTCTGCAACACGATCTTTAACACGCTTATCGATTATTTTAATATCGTCTTCCGTAGCATATTTGTTTTCAAGAATAACATCTTTTACCTGCGTAATTGGATCTATTTTCTTGTACTCCTTTACTTCGTCTTTTGTTCTATAATGCTGCGCATCACTCATTGAGTGCCCTCTGTAACGGTAAGTTTTCAACTCTAAGAAAGTTGGACCATCACCACGACGACCTCTTTGAATAGCTTCATCAAAAGCTTCTGCAACTTTAATTGGGTTCATACCATCTACAGGTCCGCAAGGCATATCATAACCTAAACCTAATTTCCAGATATCAGTATGGTTTGCCGTTCTTTCTACTGAAGTTCCCATAGCATAACCGTTGTTTTCACAAACAAATATTACTGGTAACTTCCAAAGCATTGCCAAGTTGAATGCCTCATGAAGCGAACCTTGTCGTGCAGCACCATCACCAAAGCAACATAAAGTTACGGCATCGCTACCGTGATACTTATCGCCAAATGCAATACCTGCTCCTAACGGAATTTGACCACCAACGATTCCGTGACCACCATAAAAACGAAATTCTTTAGAAAAAATATGCATAGAACCTCCCATACCCTGAGATGTCCCTGTTACTTTACCAAACAATTCTGCCATTACACGTTTAGGATCTACTCCCATACCAATAGGTTGAACGTGATTACGGTAAGCGGTTATCATTTTATCCTTAGTCAAATCCATAGCGTGCAAAGCACCTGCTAAAACAGCTTCTTGACCATTGTATAAATGAAGAAATCCTCTTACTTTTTGTTGAATGTAAACGGCAGCTAGCTTGTCTTCAAACTTTCTCCAGAATAACATGTCTTCATACCATTTGAGGTAAACCTCTTTTGTGATTTTTTGCATCGACTAGTGTTAATGTTTTTATTTCGCGAAAGACAAAAGTAACACATTGCAAGTAATTGTAAAAACCCAATGCACTTAAAGTGAAAAAAATATTAAAAAAACTTAATTTAAGAACGCCTTTAAATTATCTTCAAATAATTTGAATGAATACTGATTTTTTAAAAATCTAAAGCGCTGATTTATCAAAACCTAGAGGCAATAAATTAGCTAAAGAATTTGATTTAGCGACTTTGCCTGTTTCACCCATAAAATAAATTTCGATTGGGCTATCTTGTTTCACCTCATATTCAGCTATAGACTGTCGGCAAGCACCACATGGAGGAATAGGTGCTAAAGTTGTTTTTATTTTTGAACCAGCAGTAATAGCCATGCGTAAAATTTTTGCGTCTGGATACTTAGCTCCTGCATAATATATAGCAGTACGTTCTGCACACAAACCAGACGGATATGATGCGTTTTCTTGATTACTACCCGTAATGATTTCATTGTTATCCAAAAGTATGGCAGTGCCCACATGAAATTTAGAATATGGCGCATAGGCTTTATCCCGAGCTTCTATAGCTTTCGCCATTAATGAAACAACATCATCAGGTGTTTCATTTAAATCATCATAAACGTATAAGGTGGATTCTATCTTTACTTCTTTCATATATTTTTTTAGTATAACCGGTTTTTCAATTTAAGAAGCTTTAAAAAGTTGTTTTACATTTCATCTCAATTATTGAAAAATCTAAAGTTTTGAACGCAACAATGTAAGCTAAAAGTTGATATCTACAACCAAAGCCTTCATTTTTTTTCTTTTCACATCGATATAAAGGGATGTAAAAAGAAATAATAAAACTAGAAATATGCTTGAAAAATTATTTTTTAATCTCCAATTTCTCAGCAAAATAATCACAGAAATCTTTCATGGTTGCCGTCATTTTTTCGTCTTGTGTGGCACGGTTAAATGTGTTACTCATTGCTACAAGGGTTTGATGAAAAAAGACTTTCATCTCGTCTACGGGCATATCCTTAGTCCATAAATCTATACGTAAACTTTCTTGTGTTTTAGAATCCCAAACAGATAGCATCATGGCTTTAGCCTCAGCATTAGAAATACCGCCATCTTGGGCCGTCCAATTTAATTTTTCTGGAACTCGATTTTCATCTAACTCCACATTTAATTCAATCTTAGATTTTATATTAGCCATTACTTTTTTTTGGTTTAAATTTTGATTTATTAAAGAGTTCTTCAGCATTCATGATTAACATATCTTTAAAAGCGGTATCATTACTCTCCATATAAGCTTTTACAATTTGCCACCCCATGTATTGCCCTATTTTTCCTGGCGATTCGTCATCTATACCTTCTAAATAAAATTTAGAAAATGGTGCTGGATTTATAAACCGATTGGGTAACTTAGAATTTGTGCTGTATAATAATTCCCGTTCTACAAAGTATTGCCATACCGAACTCTCATTATTATCAACCCAATTTAACTCTTCTTGAGTATAACTTATACGCTCATTTTCTAATTTAAAAGGAATTACTTTGTCTTTAAAATATAGAATTTTACCGAAATAGATCATTTCATCCAAAAGCGTTTTTCTTTCCGGTTGAAAAACATATTTCTTAGCATATTCTTCTGCAACATCAACAACAATTTGTTCTTTACGTAAATCTTTTGAAATATATTTTGGAATGCTTTGATAAAAATAATGATCTTTCCCTAAATAAGCATCTAGAGCTAATAGAACAATAGTATCTGTAACAATAACGCGATTTCTATAATCTACGTTACTAGTAGTTGTTATAACTCGCGGTGTTTTTAATTCAGGAAAATAATAGTTAATATAAGTCAACAAATCTTCCAACTCCTCTTCTATCTCTTTATAATTAGAAAACACTTTATCTACCTCGCCACTTAATTCTTGTTGCAACGTATCGTTCACTTTATCCATCCAAATAGAATCTGCTATAGATTTTGGAAACATAAACGGATATGCTTTTTTCAACTTAGGCAATTCATACCGATTAGTTTCTGCAAAAAATCGATCGAAGCGCTCTACTGAAATGTCTATCTTGTTGTTTTCCAAGACCAACTCCATATCGCTTTTCTTTTTACAAGAAAAAACACAAATAGTAATTAGAAAAATTAATAACAGTTGTTTCATACTAAAACTTAAACGATTTAAATTTTTATTAATTGAGTGTTTACATTATTTTTGTTGGCAAAGGTAGTATTCTTATATCAAAACTCTTCTAAAATGCAAACAGAAAAAGTAGTAGATTACATTGTAAATTGGTTAAAAGATTATGCAACAAAAGCTGGAGTAAACGGTTTTGTAATAGGTGTTTCTGGCGGAATAGACTCGGCAGTTGCATCTACATTATGCGCAAAAACAGGCTTAAACGTTTTATGTATTGAAATGCCAATACACCAAGCCGAAAGCCACGTAACACGGGCACAAGAGCATATTGCACAACTATCTAAACGCTTTGGTAATGTTAGCGATACACGAACAGATTTAACACCTGTATTCGAGTCTTTTAAAACAGAATTATTTTCTGACGGCGATAAGGCAACAGTAGATATGGCATTGGCCAATACTAGAGCTCGATTACGTATGACTACCTTATACTACTACGCAGGGCTTTATAAACTGTTAGTTGCCGGAACCGGTAACAAAGTTGAAGATTTTGGTGTTGGGTTTTACACCAAATACGGCGATGGTGGTGTAGATTTAAGCCCAATTGCAGATTTACTAAAATCCCAAGTTTATGAAATAGGCAAATTTTTAGAAGTTCCTGAATCGATTATGAAAGCAGCTCCTAGTGACGGACTTTTTGGAGATACAAGAAGCGATGAAGACCAAATTGGCGCCTCGTACCCTGAGTTAGAATGGGCTATGTCTATGGATGAAGCAGGAAAAACCGAAACTGAATTTTCAGGTCGAGAACTGGATGTTTTTAAAATTTACAAAAGATTCAATTCTAGCAATAAACACAAAATGATTCCTATACCAATATGCGATATCCCTGATAATTTGATGTGATTTTTGCAAAATACGTAAAAAACTCATACATTAGCCCCGAGCTTTTTTCTTTCAAGTAGTATATTCTCTCAACCCTTTACAATGAAAGCTCGAAAAACTATGATAAAATTATTAATAGCAGACAACCATCCTATTACAAGGAAAGGATTAGAGGTGCTTTTTTCTGCCTCTCCAAACATTGAAATTGTTGGAAGTCTACAAGACGGAAATGACATTTTAGACTTTATCCGAAAAAACGACGTGGACATTATTTTAACCGAAGCTGATTTCCCTAAGCTCAACGGATTAACACTTTTACGTTATTTAAAAAATGATTTCCCTGACATTAAAACCGTTATTTTTAGCGGAGAACCTGAAGAAGTTTATGCAATAAATGCTATTAAAGCAGGAGCTTCTGGATTTATTCATAAATCTGTAAATGTGATTACTATCAACGAAGCTATTTTAAAAGTTTACGATGGTGGTATTTATTTAAGTAATGACCTAACCCAACAATTAGCGTTTGGGAACAGAGTAAACAAAGGCTCTGGAACGTTCTACAAAAAACTATCTACTAGGGAGGCTGAAGTTTTGAAGCTTTTAACTATTGGTAGAAAAAACAAAGAAATCTCTAAAGAATTAGACATTAACGAAAAAACAGTAAGCACTTATAAAGCGCGTTTAATGCGTAAGCTTAAAGTAACAAACCTTATTGATTTAGTTAACCAAGCAAAACTAGCAGAACACCTATAGTACGCGGTTTAATTTTCGAGATAACAACATTTTAAGACCCGAATAGTCTCTTACTTCTTCTAGTATGTTTCTATTCGAGTCTTTTTTATTTTGAAGAGTTTCTTGCTGAAATTCCTTTACTTTTTGATCTATTAAAAAACAACGTAAATTCAATATAGTTTCACTTACTAGTTGCGCTATACTCATTTTCTTCTCCTTCGGAAAAATATTCATCCTATTCCAATCGTCTAAAGCATAGCGATCATCATCCATTAATATGGTTGTAATTTCACTAGACATATCTGTACTTACAGTATTGATGAAGGTTTTCAGCTCAAACTTAGTATCCTGATTTAATCTATCAATAATAGTATAATACAGCTCTTTAAATTGTGTATTTGTAAACTCCATTTCATCATCTTGCAAATCCAAAAATACTTTTTCAAATACTTTTGCCTCATGAACAACGGGCTCCAAAACCAAATCTCCTTTTTCGTTTTCTTTTAAAACCAAATCTTCAAACTCCTCAATTTCATTACCATAAAGTAATAATACTTCAATAATTTTTCGTTCTAAAAGATACTGAACGTCTACTTTTTTAACCGGCTCTTTATTAGTAATGACCTCGAACGGATAATTATCTGGCGGTCCTTCTCTAGGGTCTTGATTCGGATCCATATTCGGATCCATATTGTAATTCTGCTTATTAGTTGCTGGTTTCGAACTATTATCTTTAGCCGTTTTACTATCAATTTGGGCAAGCGTACTGAATAATACAGACTCACTCATATCCATGATACGCGCGCACTCTTGAATGTAAATTTCTTTCTTTATGTGATCAGGAATTTTAGAAATACTATTTACAATATCTCTAACGGTATCTGCTTTTCTAATCGGATCGTTTTTAGACTCTTCGAATAAAATAGAGGCTTTAAATTGAATAAAATCTTTAGCATTTTCAGATAAATATGTATTAACCTCTTCTAGCGTATTTTGCTTTGCAAAACTATCGGGATCTTCGCCCTCTGGAAATGTACAAACCTTAACATTCATACCTTGTTCCAAAATTAAATCGATACCACGCAAGGATGCGCGCATACCTGCCGCATCGCCATCAAAAAGTACTGTAATATTTTTAGTAAGCCTATTTATTAATCTAATTTGGTCTGGCGTTAAAGCGGTACCAGAAGATGCTACAACATTAGTAATTCCTCTTTGATGAAACTGAATAACATCGGTATATCCTTCTACTAAATAACAATTATCTTCTTTTGCTATACTTTGCTTGGCATGATAAATACCGTAAAGCACTTTACTTTTGTGGTAAATATCGCTTTCTGGCGAATTCATGTATTTAGCAGCCTTTTTATCGAGAACCAAAATACGCCCACCAAAACCTAAAACACGGCCACTCATACTTTTTATAGGAAACAAAACACGCCCTTTAAAACGATCGAAACGCTTATCTTGCTTTACTATAGTTAGTCCTGTTTTTGCAAGGTAATCAATATTATAACCTTGCTTTAAAGCCTCATCGGTAAACCCTTGCCATTCGTTTAGGGAATACCCTAAATCGAATTTTTTAATAGTTTCTTCTGTAAAACCACGCTCTTTAAAGTAACTTAAACCAATAGATTTTCCTTGGTCTGTTTTATGAAGAATTTTCTGAAAATATGTATTTGCGAATTCACTAACTAAATACAAACTTTCACGCTCGTTAGCTTGCTCTTTTTGCTCGTTAGATTGTTCGGTTTCTTCAATTTCAATATTATATTTTTTTGCTAAATACTTTATCGCTTCTGGATAAGTAAAATGCTCGTGCTCCATTAAAAAAGACACTGCTGTACCACCTTTTCCTGTAGAGAAATCTTTCCAAATTTGTTTCACCGGAGACACCACAAAACTCGGCGAGCGTTCATCACTAAAAGGACTCAATCCCTTAAAGTTACTTCCTGCTTTTTTTAAGTTTACAAAATCGCCGATAACCTCCTCTACTCGGGCGGTTTCAAATACTAAATCTATGGATGCTGGTGATATCAAATTTATTTTTTTAAAGTAAAAATAATTTATTATTCAAATAATAGCGATTCTTTTTAAGCGAATTCAGCTTCAAAAAGGGCTTTAAAATGTTTTAGTAATTTTTCTTTTACCTCAACCTCATCAACTGTTTTTTGAGCTAACTCTACATTAAGTGATGTCACTGCTTTACCGCGAATACCACATGGTATAATATTATCAAAATACCCCAAATTAGCATTTACATTTAATGCAAATCCATGCATGGTAACCCAACGACTAGCTCGCACGCCCATGGCGCATATTTTTCGAGCAAAAGGTGTTCCTACATCAAGCCAAACACCTGTTTCTCCAGGACTTCGTTCTGCTTTTAAACCATATTCCGCTAGGGTTAAAATAATCATTTCTTCTAAAAACCGTAAATATTTATGAATATCGGTAAAAAAATTCTCCAAATCTAAAATGGGATAGCCAACAATTTGCCCAGGTCCGTGATACGTAATATCTCCGCCACGGTTTATTTTATAAAAGCTCGCGCCTTTTTCAGCTAATTGAATTTCATTTAAAAGTAAGTTCGACAAATCGCCACTTTTACCTAAAGTATATACGTGGGGATGTGTAACAAACAAAAAATAGTTTTTGGTTTTTAAAGAGGTTTCCTCTCTCCTATTCTTTATTTTTGCATCAACAATACCCTTAAACAAAGCCTCTTGGTAATCCCAAGTATCTTTATAATCTTTATGGCCTAAATCCTGCAGTTCAATTTGCTTATTCATAGGCTGCAAAATTACAATATTTTAAGGAGATAGATTAATCTAAAATAGTATTAAGACGAAAGCAAAATTAATATATGTCTAAAAAGAAATTCACCATTCAAACAAATCCTTTTATCGTTCCAACTACGGACGGTAAAGTTATTAAAGAACATTTTGGAAACATCACCGATGGCAATAAAGACATCAGTATGGCACACATGAAAGCACCTGCAGGTTGGAGCGAGCCTTTTCAAACACCAGAATTTGATGAGTTTACTTTTATCATTAGTGGTAAAAAACAATTTATAATAGACAATGAAACTGTTGTTCTAAAAGCTGGTGAATCTATAAAAATTGAACGTAATACCCGTGTTCAATACTCTAACCCGTTTACCGAAGTTTGCGAATATATTGCTATTTGCACACCCGCATTTTCAATAGATTTAGTAAACCGAGAAGATTAAAAAATGAAAAAATACATTCCAAAAATTGTTGGTTTCAGTATAAATAGCATTGGCCTATTGGCTCCTAAATACGCTGCACATTTATCAATGACTTTGTTCTCTTCTCCTAAAAAAGGTAAGACAAACGAAAAACAAGCAAATTATTTAAAAGGCGCCAACCAAGATGAAGTTATCTGTAAAGACATTACTATTAAAACCTACCAGTGGACCGGCAAAAAAGACACCGTTTTATTGGCACATGGTTGGGAAAGTAACACCTACAGATGGAAAGACTTAATAGAGCTCCTAAGAGCTAAAGACTACAATGTCGTTGCTTTAGATGCTCCTGCGCATGGAAGCTCTGGAGGAAAACTTTTTAACGCTTTAATTTATTCTGAATGCATACATGCTGTTGCGAAAAAATTCAATGCTTCTGTAATTATAGGTCATTCAGTTGGTGGTATGGCTACGGCTTTTGGTAATTACAACTATCCATTACCTCATGTAAAAAAACTTGTGCTTTTGGGAGCTCCCGCAGATTTTACAGGTGTTTTTTCTAGATATATAGATATGATGGGATACAATAATCGAACATCTAAAGCCATGGGAAAATATGTATTAAAACGTTTTAATCACTTGCCCGAATATTTCGATGCTGCAAAATTTACTAGCAATTTCGAAGAGAAAGGACTTATAGTGCACGACAAAAAAGACAGGATTATTCCCTACAAGGATGGCCTAAAATTTAAACAGAACTATGCAAATGCTGAATTTGTTTCTACAAAAGGTTTTGGACATGGTTTAAAATCAGAACTTGTTTACGACCATATTTTAGACTTTTTAAACACTTAATTAACCTATTTTTGCAAGATGGAAGTACAATTAAAACGTATTAATAAATTTTTGAGTGAAGTTGGATATTGCTCGCGTAGAGAAGCCGACAAATTAATCGATGCTGGACGAGTAACTATTAATGGAAGCGTACCAGAAATGGGTACCAAAATAGCTCCAAACGATGTGGTTTGTGTTGATGGCAAAGAAATAACCAACACAAAAACCTCTTTCGTGTATCTCGCATTCAATAAACCTATCGGTATTGTTTGTACAACAGACACTTCTGTGGAAAAAGATAATATTATCGATTTTATAAATTACCCAAAACGTATTTTTCCTATTGGACGATTAGATAAGCCGAGTGAAGGCTTAATTCTATTAACCGATGATGGCGATATTGTAAACAAGATTTTACGCGCGAGTAACAATCACGAAAAAGAATACGTGGTAACGGTAGACAAGCCCATTTCTCAAACGTTTATTGAACGTATGGCAGGAGGTATCCCATTAGAAGAATTAAAGAAAACCACCAAGAAATGTGAGGTTCAAAAAATAAACTCTCATACATTCAAAATTATTTTAACACAAGGTTTAAATAGGCAAATTCGTCGTATGTGCGATTACTTAAACTACGAGGTAGAGTCGTTAAAACGTGTTCGAATTATGAATATTAAACTCGATATGCCTATTGGTGAATATCGCGAATTAAGTAAAGAAGAATTTATTAATTTAAATAAGCTTTTGGAAGATTCTACAAAAAATTATGAAGACAACAAAAGACGAAACCCATAAAAAAAGGCCTTAAGTTTAAACTTAAGGCCTTTTTATTTTTTTATTTCTATGTGTTAACTTTTGGTTTCTGTAGTATTCAAACTGTCTTCCGTTTCCTTTGGCTTTTTCCAAACCATTAAGCAAACACCTGCCCAAATTAAAGCAATAATAACCATTCCAATAATAAAAGCCATTTCTCCTTCATCTAGCGAGCTATCTTTTACTCCAAAAACATAAAATCCCCAAATCGCGAATAAAACTACTTGTCCAACAAAATAAGCAATAACTCCTGTTTTTGTTAAACGTTTTAATACTAATGCATCTAGCATAATCTCTTTTCTTAATTGCTTAAATTCGGTTTTTTATTGCATATTTCTTTCTCGAGCCAATAATGTATTTTTCAGCAACATCGCAATCGTCATTGGGCCAACACCTCCAGGTACTGGTGTAATATAACTTGCTTTTTTACTTACACTTTCAAACTCTACATCTCCAGCTAATCTATAACCTGCTTTTTTAGTAGCATCTGGCACACGCGTAATTCCAACATCTATTATTACAACATCTTCCTTAACCATATCTCCTGTTAAAAACTCAGAAATACCAATAGCAGCAACAACAATATCAGCTTCTAAAGTAATTTCTTTTAAGTTTTTAGATCGACTATGCACTACAGTAACCGTAGCATCACCAGCTTTTCTTTTCTGACTCATTAAAATACTCATTGGGCGACCAACAATATGACTTCTACCTAAAACAACCACGTTTTTACCCGAAGTTTCTATTTGATAACGCTCTAGCAATTCCATAATACCGTAAGGTGTTGCAGGTAAAAAGGTAGGTAAATCTAAAGCCATTTTCCCTACGTTTGTTGGATGGAAACCATCAACATCTTTATCTGGATTTACAGCCATTAATACCTTTTGCTCATCGATGTGTTTTGGCAGTGGTAATTGCACTATAAAACCATCAATATCACTATCGGTATTTAATTGATTTATTTTTTGAAGTAATTCTTCCTCAGTAGTATAATCTGGTAAATCTATTAAAGTAGAATTAAAACCAATACGCTCACAAGCTTTTACTTTTGCATTTACGTAGGTCATACTTGCACCATCTGTACCAACTAAAATAGCAGCAAGATGTGGCACTTTTTCTCCTTTAGCAACCATAGCACTAACATGCTCGGCGATTTCATCTTTAATATCGTTACTTACTTTTTTTCCGTCTAAAATTGTCATCTTTTATCTGTTTTCATCACAAATTCACGAATATATTTTCGAAAAAATGCTTAAAATATAATCTCTATTTTTTATTTTTTTGACTACTTACTGCTGACTCAATTACTGTCGGCTTATTTCATATTCTGCATCATCTGCATCATCTTCTTTCCGCCACCACCTTGCATCATCTTCATCATTTTGCTCATCTGGTTGAATTGCTTTAAAAGTTGATTTACTTGTTGTACAGAAGTACCAGAACCTTTACCTATTCTTATTTTTCTACTTGCGTTAATAATAGCAGGATTTGTTCTTTCGCTTGGCGTCATAGAATGAATAATAGCTTCAATACCTTTAAAAGCATCATCATCGATATCTACATCTTTAAGCATTTTACCAGCACCTGGAATCATCCCCATAAGGTCTTTCATGTTTCCCATTTTCTTTATTTGCTGAATTTGCTTTAAGAAATCGTCGAAACCGAATTGATTCTTAGCAATTTTCTTTTGAAGTTTTCTTGCTTCAACCTCATCAAATTGCTCTTGTGCACGCTCTACTAAAGACACCACATCTCCCATACCTAAAATACGGTCGGCCATACGTGATGGGTAGAACACATCGATAGCTTCCATTTTCTCACCAGTACCAATAAATTTAATTGGTTTGTTTACTACCGACTTAATAGAAATTGCTGCTCCACCTCGTGTATCACCATCTAATTTAGTAAGGATAACACCATCGAAGTTTAAGACATCGTTGAAAGATTTTGCAGTATTTACAGCATCTTGTCCCGTCATAGAATCTACAACAAACAAAGTTTCTTGAGGATTGATAGCTTTATGGATGTTTGATATCTCGGTCATCATGGCCTCATCTACAGCTAGACGACCCGCGGTATCAATAATAACCACATTATGTCCGTTTGCTTTTGCGTGAGCAATACCGGCTTGCGAAATAGCTACCGGATCGGTATTACCTCTATCACTAAAAACCTCTACACCAATTTGATCACCAACAACATGTAACTGATCTATTGCCGCCGGACGATAAACATCACAGGCTACCAATAAAGGTTTTTTTGTTTTTTTGTTTTTTAAATAATTTGCAAGTTTACCAGAAAAGGTTGTTTTACCAGACCCTTGTAAACCCGACATTAAAATAATACTTGGCGTACCAGATAAATTAATACCTTCTACATCGCCACCCATAAGTTCGGTAAGCTCATCTTTTACAATTTTAACCATTAATTGCCCTGGTTGCAGGGTGGTTAAAACGTCTTGCCCTAGAGCCTTTTCTTTTACTCGGTTGGTAAAATCTTTAGCTATTTTAAAATTAACATCGGCATCTAAAAGTGCACGACGAACTTCTTTTAAAGTTTCGGCTACGTTTACTTCGGTTATGCTTCCGTGACCTTTTAATACGTGTAAGGCTTTATCTAATTTATCGCTTAAATTATTGAACATGGTTTTTAAGTATTGAGTTGGCAATCCGCACTTGACAGTCCATGGTTGGCTACCCAAGAGTTAACGGCTTGCTATCTTATTAAAAATGAAGTGCAAAAATAATGAAATATTTTGTTTTTTTCGATGAATTTACCCGTTTTTGTTCCGCAAGAATTCAGGCAACAAAAAGAACGAAGCAAACTAAAAACCAAACTATTAGCTACAAATTCCAAACCTACAGAATAGAATTTATAAGCTGAAATATTACAGGCAAAGAAGACTAACCATCAATTTGGGGTGATTAGAAAAACTGATTATTTAATAAATGAAAGAATTTTATTATATCAAATATTATAATTAACCTTGCTGTTCACAAAAAACAAAACCTATGAAAACCTACTTTAAAATTTCATTAACATTATTAATTTCTCTAATGATAAGTTGTTCAGGTGACGACAACAGCAATTCTGAAGACAACATTTCCAATCAAATATTACAAGGACAAGTATTTGGAAATGATTTTACAGCTTTAGGAGGTAAAGCATTCGATTCTGGCGAAGATATTTCTGTAAACATAACAAATATAGCCGCCGACTGTGAATCTTCTGTTCTTGATTATGACCTAGAAATATCTACTTACGTTACACCTGAAGTAGGTGTTTATGAAGGGATAAATGTTGTTTTCAATAAAGATGGAGAAGCTCCCCTAAACTATTTAGATAGTATTGTTGAAGTAACATCGCTTACTGACACTGAAATTACTGTGAAAATTAAAGCCGTTTCCAGCTCTGAGAATACTATTGAAGGTATATTTACAGTACCTTATTGTAAATAAAACATATTTTAATCTTATTAAAAAAGGCGTAACAATTATTAATTGTTATGCCTTTTTTTTATTCTAATAAATAAACTAAAACTTAACTTTTAGGATTATTTAAAATAACTAATGCTGCAATTACGCCTGGCACCCAGCCACAAAGCCATAGCAAAAAAACGATAATTATTGATCCGCAGCCTTTATCTAAAACGGCTAAGGGCGGACAAATAATTGAAAGTAAAACTCTCCAGAAACTCATAATGATTTGATTTTGATTGATGATTTTAATTATTTGACGTTTTATCGATTGTTTTGTTACAGTTATTACCGAATTTTTCAATTCTTAAAACCTTAAATTTACTTAATAACGCTATAACCAGCTGCTTTTACAAATAACTTCGTTATGATCTATGCGCTAGGGATAGCAGTGAAAAGCCCACAGTAGTGCCAATGGTAATTGGCACTGCGAGGACTTGCAACGCATAGCCCGACCCTTGTGGTAGCGCCCAAAAAAAAATGGGTAATTGATAATGGAAAATGGGCTGCCAAATGTTTATCTTTGTGCCTTTAAAATTTTTAGAGCATTTAGACTATGTCGCAATTATCAGAACAAGAACTTGTAAGAAGAGAGAAATTAGTAAAATTACGCGCTATGGGTATTAACCCATATCCAGCGGATTTATACCCTGTGACCCACACATCGAAATCGATAAAACAGGATTTTATTGAGGAAAAACAGGTGGTTGTTGCTGGTAGATTGATGGCAATAAATATACAAGGTAAAGCATCGTTCGCGCAGTTACAAGATGGTGAAGGACGAATTCAGGTTTACTTTAACCGTGACGAAATTTGTGCAGGTGAAGACAAAACCAAATACAATGATGTTTTTAAAAAATTACTAGATTTAGGTGATTTTGTTGGTATTGAAGGTAATTTATTTACAACTAAGGTTGGCGAAAAAACTGTTCGTGTTAAAGATTTTACTTTATTAAGTAAAGCTTTAAAACCACTACCATTACCAAAAGAAAAAGACGGAAAAGTATTTGATGCTTTTACGGATCCTGAATTACGTTATCGCCAACGCTATGCCGATTTAGTGGTAAACCCACACGTAAAAGAGGTGTTTGTCAAGCGTACTAAATTATTTAATGCCATGCGTTCGTTTTTTAACGATGCTGGATATTTTGAGGTTGAAACTCCGGTTTTACAACCTATTCCGGGTGGTGCGGCGGCTCGCCCATTTATTACACACCACAACAGTTTAGATATTCCTTTGTATATGCGAATTGCCAACGAGTTGTATTTAAAACGACTTATTGTTGGTGGATTTGATGGGGTTTACGAATTCTCGAAAAACTTTAGAAATGAAGGTATGGATAGAACGCATAATCCTGAATTCACAGCCATGGAAATCTACGTATCATACAAAGATTATAACTGGATGATGGATTTCTGCGAGCGACTTTTAGAGCATTGTGCTATTGCCGTAAACGGAACTAGCGAAGCTACTTTTGGTGAGCATAAAATAGATTTTAAAGCACCTTACGCTCGTGTTACTATGGCCGATTCTATTAAACACTTTACTGGGTTTGATATTACTGGTAAAACCGAAGATGAAATTAGAGCAGCCGCAAAAGGTATGCACATTGAGGTGGATGAGACTATGGGTAAAGGAAAACTAATTGATGAAATTTTTGGTGAAAAATGTGAAGGCAACTACATACAACCAACCTTTATTACAGATTACCCAAAAGAAATGAGCCCGCTTTGTAAAGAGCATAGAGATAACCCAGAACTTACCGAACGTTTTGAGTTAATGGTTTGTGGTAAAGAAATTGCAAATGCCTATTCGGAATTAAACGATCCTATTGACCAACGTGAGCGTTTTGAGCACCAATTGAAACTAGCAAAAAAGGGAGACGATGAAGCTACGGAGTTTATAGATGAAGATTTTTTACGCGCTCTTGAATATGGTATGCCTCCAACATCTGGTATGGGTATTGGTATGGACCGCTTAATTATGTTTTTAACAAACAACCAGTCTATACAAGAAGTTCTATTCTTTCCGCAAATGCGCCCTGAAAAGAAAGCATCTTCGGTTGAATTAAATGAAGATGAGAAAACCCTACTTGCACTAATTGAAAAGGTTGAAAAAATAGATTTGAACGCTTTAAAAACTCAAAGCGGCTTATCTAATAAAAAATGGGACAAAACCATTAAAGGTTTAACTAAAAACAACTTGGCTAAAGTTTCCAAAACCGATGAAGGACTTTTTGTAGAAGCTCTTTAGAAACTAAAAGAAAGTTTATAACATAAAAAAGGCCCGTAATTTTTATTCAAATTACGGGCCTTTTAATAACTAACTAACTTATCAACTTTTATGAAATTAATTTAAGATTAACTACTTCTTAAATTCTATACAAAGAAACACTCTAAATCTGAAACCTTTACACTTGTTTAGATTTGTTTAACATGCTTTCAATCAATTTTATAATTTCATTAAGATTAAAACGAAGCGTTTGTTAATTTTTTAAGAAAAACAGTCTTTACAAACTTATTTCTTGAACATAAAAAAGCCCGTAATTTTTAATAAAAATTACGGGCTTTTTAACTAACTAAATTAACTAATCAACTTTATGAAAAAAACTTAAGGTTAACTACTCCTTAAACTCTATACAAAGAAACACTCTAAATCTGAAACCTTTACACTTGTTTAGATTTGTTTAACATGCTTTCATTTAAATTTATCTTTTCTTTAAGAGAACGCTAATCCATTTGTTAATTTTTTAAGACAACGATGTTGATATGTGATTTTAAAGCAATAAAAAAGCCCATAACATTTAACAAGGTTATGGGCTTTTTTTACTAACTAACTAATCAACTTTTTTTATGAAAAAAATTTAAGGTTAACTACTCCTTAAACTCCATACAAAGAAACAATCTAAATTCGAAAACCTAATGCATCTTTAGATTTGTTTAACATGCTTTGTTGTAATTTTATCTTTTTTTTAAGATAAGAACCGACTAATTGTTAATTTTTTATGAAAAAATCGAATATTTTGCTAAGCTGTATTCTTTTTAGTTTAATTACGTAATCAAATTAGTAGCCGCTTTAAATTTTATCCATCTAGTTTATTTACATTTGTTTAATGAATAAAAGTATCCTATTAATCGCCTATTTACTGTGCTGTTTTATTTCAGAAGCACAAAAAAATGATAGTATCGTTTTTAAAAATGGTATAGATAGCCCAAATCACTTAGCAACACATCATTTTGGAATGTTCAGTTCTAGAATTTCTACCAACTTTAAATTTCAAGCTCCTAAACGTAATACTTTCAGCTTCAACATATCTAACGGAAATACTTTCCATCCTTTTGTGGAAGCTTATTTACCAACAGATTCCGAAACAAGAGCACAACTAAGCCAGTTAAAATGGCATGATCGACCTTTTTATTTTATTGATCAAGAAACCACACCTGCCGACTACATGAATATTGTTGTAGATGCTGTGATAAAAGAATTCCGCGTAAATTTAAGCATACCCCTATCTATACATCATGAATTAAGTATATCGCTTCGCTCTCACCTTATAACAAAGGGCAAATATCCATTTTCACCTTTTACAAGTGATGAAAGTATAGAATGGTTCCACAGCAATATTGCCGGAGGAGAAGATCCATATGGCCGACGCTATTATGGATTAAATAAAGTAGATTTTAAATACACCGATAGAAACGGAAAAGTATTAGAATTTGAGAATAACGATTTTTTTATTGGAGGGATTGAACTTAATCACTTTTATTATCCTGAGTTTTTAATAAACAAAAGCCGTAATATTTTTATAAACTTTGGAAGCCACTTGGGTTTAAATACTTCAAAATATAACTCGGCTATAGACATTGGCGTATCTGCCAATGCTGTTAAACAATTCAAATTAAAAAACAATTACGAGCTCAATATTGCTTTAGGAGCAAACCTTTTACGTAAAAATATAATAGATTTTCAAGATAATGTAGATTTAGGCAATAATCCCTTTATAGCAACAACAGAAAGTACTATTGAAATTACAAAGTATACTAAAAAAGGAAACTACAATGCTTTTAGCATTAACTACCAACTACAATCGCGTTATAACAATAAAGACGAAGCGAGTTACTATAAACTTGTGGGTAAGTGGAAAGAAATAAATGGTGGTTGGCAACATGGTGTGAGCACACTTTACAAAACATTAACTAATTGGAATTTTACCTATACATATGGCAGGCCAAATATGCAATTGGCTTTTTATGTAAAAGAAGATTTTCTTGTAAATAACGCTCCGGATTTTCAAACGGGATTTAACATTAAAATACCCGTGCTCAATTAATAAAAAAGCAGGTTTTTGTTAATTTTAATTAAAATTTCGTTAATTTTCACTCCTTCTGGTTATAATTTTATATAAAATAAATATTTTCACGTTATTAAATACTAACCCACAATAATTTGAAAAAAACTACCAAACTTTTATTGTTGTCTCTAACAACAATAATACTGTCTTGTAATTCTGCAAAAAAGACAGCTGAAGCCGATGCAGCTAAAAAAATCATGCTCGCTAAAAAAGCGAAGGCCGACAAACTTAAAAAACAACAAATTCAGCCTTACAGTAAAATCGTTACAAAAGATGCTAAAACAGATATAGGTTTATTTAAAATCCATACTATAGACGATAAATATTTATATGAAATTCCAGATTCTCTTTTCGATAGAGAAATGCTCATGGTAACCCGTATTGCTAAAACCGCAAGCGGACTTGGCTTTGGCGGCGGAAAAGAAAACACACAAGTATTGCGCTGGCAAGTAAAGGATAAAAAAGTATTGCTACGTGTAGTATCTAATAACGTAGTAGCTGATAAATCGTTACCGATTCACGAGGCCGTTGTAAATTCTAATTTCGAACCTATTTTATATACTTTCCCTATAAAGGCTTTTAGCAAAGACTCTACAGCAACAGTTATCGATGTAACCGATTTATACAAAAAAGATGTAAACTCCTTAGGATTAAGCGTTAGAAATAAAAAAACTTACAAAGTTTCTCGATTAGACGATAGCAAATCTTACATAGAATCTGTAAAAAGTTACCCATTAAATATTGAAGCGCGCCACGTAAAAACATATTACGCTGGTAATCCGCCCTCAAACTCTAGCACAGGTACGATAAGTATTGAAATTAACAACTCCATGATTTTACTACCCAAAACACCAATGAAACGTCGTTACTTCGATAAGCGTGTTGGTTGGTTTACAAGTAGCCAAACCGACTATGGTTTAGAAGCTCAAAAAAGTAAACAACTAACCTATTTAGACCGTTGGAGATTAGAAGTAAAAGATGAAGATTTAGAAAAATTTAAAAATGGCGAACTAGTTGAACCTAAGAAACAAATTATTTACTACATAGATAGAGCAACTCCTGTAAAATGGAGAAAATACATTAAGCAAGGTATCGAAGACTGGCAAATTGCTTTTGAAGCTGCAGGTTTTAAAAATGCTATTATCGCTAAAGACCCACCGAGCGTAGAAGAAGATCCGGAATGGACTCCAGAAGATGCACGCTATTCTGTTGTACGCTACTTGGCTTCACCAATACCTAATGCCAATGGGCCACATGTTAGCGACCCTAGATCTGGTGAAATTTTAGAATCTGATATAAACTGGTATCATAACGTAATGAGTTTAGTAAATGGTTGGTTCTTTACACAAACAGCTGCTGCTAACAAAAATGCTCAAAACTCTGAATTTACAGATGAGGTTATGGGAGAACTAATCCGTTTTGTATCCTCTCACGAAGTTGGCCATACTTTAGGCTTACCGCACAACATGGGAAGCAGTTCGGCTTACAAAGTTGAAGATTTGCGTGACCCAGAATTCACAAAAAAATATGGAACCGCGCCATCTATTATGGATTATGCACGATTCAATTACATTGCACAACCAGAAGATGTTGGAGTTTCACTATTTCCTAATATTGGTATTTATGACAAATACTCGATTGCTTGGGGATATAAACCTATTTTAGACAAAACAGCTGTTGAAGAAAAAGAAACTTTAGACGGTTGGATTATGGCCCACGATGGCGATCCACTTTACAGATTTGGGAAGCAACAAAGAGAAACCATAGATCCTAGCTCGCAAACCGAAGACCTAGGAGACGACGCTATTTTAGCAAGTACTTATGGTATTAAAAATTTAAAACGCGTTGTCCCTAACTTAATTGAATGGACTACTAAAAACACATCGGATTACGAGGATTTAAAAACTATGTATGGCCATGTGTTTTCACAATTCAACCGCTATATGGGGCATGTTGCCAATAACGTTGGTGGTGTTTACGAAAACTATAAAACAGCCGATCAAGAAGGTGCTGTTTACAGCCATGTAAACAAAGCACATCAAAAAAATTGCTTGTTATTTTTAAACAATCAATTATTTGAAACTCCAAAATGGTTAATCTCTCCAGAAATTAATGATAAAATTCAGTCTTCAGGAATTATAGAACGCATTAACGCCGTGCAAGCACGAACGTTAAACAACCTTTTAAGCACCTCTAGAATGCAACGAATGATAGAGAACGAATCGCTTAACGGAAACGACGCATACGCGCTTACAAGCATGATGCGTGACTTAAGAAACGGCGTTTGGAAAGAATTAAACACCGGAAAAAATATAGATACTTACAAGCGTAATTTACAACGTGCACATGTTAACAGATTAGCTTATTTAATGACGAGTACAAGTAACTCGGATATTAAAGCTATTTCTCGTGCCGAACTTACTACTTTAAAAAACCTAGTACGCTCGCGAATTGGTTCTAGAAACGCTATTACAAATATTCACCTTAGAGATATGGTAGAGCAAATTAATGCTATTTTAGACCCTAAATAAAAACGAGTTATTTAATTAACACACCTATAAAAGGCTTCCGCTATGGAAGCCTTTTTTTTGTTAAAAGCTAGTTAAATTCGCAAACCTTTTTAAACCTTTTTGAAATGTAAAAGTCCTAATAGCAAATAAACATTAAAACTTAAAAAGATGAAAAAATTAATAATTATTGCATTAGCTTTTATTGGATTACAAGCAACTGCTCAAAGAAAAGAAGGCGGACCAAGAAATCATGACAGAGGAGAAAAAATGATGAATCTTACTGCAAATGAAATGGCAACGCTACAAACTAAAAAAATGACTTTAGCATTAGATTTAGATCAAGGGCAACAAAACAAAATTTACACTATAAATTTAGACAATGCCACAAAACGCAAAGCTATGATGGATGAACGAAAAGCTAAGAAAGAAGCTGGAACTTCAGAAAAACCGTCAAAAGAAGAACGTTTAAAAATGATGAACGATATGCTTGACCACAAAATTGAGGAAAAAGCTAAAATGAAAAAGATTTTAAACGATGAGCAATACACCGAATGGGTAAAATCTTTAGAGAAAAGAGAGCATAAAAAACGTGGTAATAAAGGCGGCAATAAAAAAGGCCAAAACCACAAAAAAGACTAAAATATTTTGTTAGATTGTTTTTAGTTAATAAGAAAGTGCATTTCAAAATTTTGAAATGCGCTTTTATTTTGCTTTAAATTAGCCTGTATTACCCTAAAACCTTACCTATAAACATATCGACCACCTCGATAACAATAAGAATGATAATAATCCATTCTAACCTGCTACTTTCCTTATGATCCATAATATCTTTAAACAACTCTAGGTTATCTTTTATAATCTCAATTCGATCGTGAATTAATCGGTAACGGTCTTGCAAATCAAAGGTGCGTTTTAAATCCTGATTTAGCCTATTAAGCTGCTCATTTTCCCATGTAATTTCAGGAGAATCGAAAATATATAAATTCTCTGAAATTTTATTTTTGATATTTAAAATCTTTCCTATAAACCGTTTTAGTTTATTTCCCGAAATATCAAGCGTTCCTTTTTCTTCTAAAAACAAAGTATGTTTATTTGTTTCTATAAGAAGCTCTTCTGTTATTTCAGCATATCGATCTAAAGCAACAGATTGCGATGTATTAAGCATTACTAAACGTATCATTTCTTTATCTAGTTTAGGGAGAACAACATGGTTAAAAGTAACCCGTAATGCCTCTGGTTTCACAATTACAGAAACGGACTCAGACAGTTTTTCGGTAAAATAATTAGAACAAAACGGTTTTATTTGCTTCAATGCTTGTTCAATTTCATCGTGCGATAAATTGAAAAAAGACACCATTCCGTATTGAAAGATGTATATAAATTTTTGATCTGAACTTTTATAATAAAGTTCATCGCTATCTTGAAACACTAATTGCCACGGCAACTCTTGTTTACTAGTTTTTAATTGGATAGCACTAGCTACTTGGTAAGCAACTACGCGGTACATGTTATGTTATAAAGTATTTGTTATTTTTAGAGTAGGGAATTTTAAACCCGACAAGTTTTTAACACCTATCAGGTCTAAAAATACTGTATTAAATATTTAATCTATCGGTTTTAAACTTTGAACCCTATATATGGCATCATCTCCATCTGCATCTTCAACAAATGTGATTCTGAATTCTTTATCCACCATAGACTCATCGTTTTTTAAATCGAATTGTTTTAAAACACGCGGATGCACTTCTTCAAAAGCTAGCTCCTCGCCATTTTCAAACCAAAAATTAAAATAACCGTTTTCGAAAGATTTAAAAACAGCTGTTCTCATAATATTAAATTGTGTTAATCGTTATCGTCGTCTTCCAAGCTCGGGTCTTGTACAGCTTCAGGATCATTATCATCAAAATCTTCATAATCATCTTCATCATAATTCTCCATAGTTACTGCCAATTTCGAACTTACTTTTACTAAATATTTTGTATCCTCGGTAGTTACTTCTACCGCTTCTATAATTTCGTTATGTTGATTTTTAAATGAAATAATTTGATCATCATCATAACCATCAGGATATCGTTCTACTAATAAAGCTAATATTTCAGGTGTCAATTTTTTAAAATCAACTATGACACGTTTTAAGTTTTCGTTTCTATTTTTCATGTGTTGGTTTTTATTTTTTTTATTAGGTTTCACATGTACCCTATTTAATGAAATATTATTTTCTTACTTTGGGTAAAATTGTTTTTTTGGTTAAAGCATTGTTTATGCCAAAAGATAAATATAATTATTTATGATTACTTAACACGAATTACATCATAAAAATCTTTTCGTCTATCCTTAAGGTTTTTAACGGCTCCAAAAGAATGCAGTTCTCTCAATAAACTAAGATCTACATCGGCTACTAAAATCATTTCAGTATTGGTTGTAGCTTCAGCTTTTATGCCATTACTTGGAAATGAGAAATCGCATGGCGTAAATACCGCAGATTGCGCATATTGTATATCCATATTATTCACATTTGGCAAATTACCAACACTTCCCGCAATAGCCACATAACACTCATTCTCTACAGCACGTGCTTGCGCACATAAACGCACTCGAGAATATCCGTTTTGCGTATCGGTTAAAAATGGTACAAACAAAATATCCATACCTTCATCTGCCAATAATCTAGACAACTCAGGAAACTCCGAATCGTAACAAATTAAAATGCCTATTTTACCACAATCGGTATTGAAAGTTTTTAATTTATCACCACGTTGCATTCCCCAAACCTTAGCTTCATCGGGTGTTACGTGTATTTTTTCATAACGCTCCAAGCTTCCATCTCTACGACATAAATAACCAACGTTATAAAGTTTATCGCCCACCAATTCTGGCATACTACCAGAAATAATATTGATATTGTATGAAATAGATAGCTGTTGCATTCTATTAACAATCGTTTCTGTAAATTTGGCCAACTCTCTAATAGCATCTGGCTCATGTAAGTGGTTAAACTCAGCCATTAACGGTGCATTAAAAAACTCTGGAAACACAGCGAAATCTGATCGATATGCCGAAACACTATCGATAAAATACTCTACCTGTTGCATTAAATCGTCTAGACCTTTATACGGGCGCATTTGCCACTGTATTAAACCTAAACGCACCACCGTTTTTACACTGCTTGCTTTTTTATTTGGTTTGGTATAAAATATATTATCCCACTCCATTAAAACAGCGTATTCGCTCGATGCAGTGTCGCCTTCTAAATAATTTTTTAAAACCCTTACCGGGTGAAAATCGTTTGATATTTGAAAGTTTAAAACAGGGTCATGAATTTCCTTACGCTTTACTTTTTCAATATACTCCTTAGGCGATAAATCTCTATGCTTATGATAGTTTGGCATACGCCCTCCAAATACAATACTCTTTAAGTTTAATGTTTCGCAAACTTCCTTTCTATAATCGTAAAGTCGTCTACCCAAACGTAAACCTCTATATTCTGGTTTTATAAACACATCAATACCATAAAGCACATCACCTTCGGGATCGTGATTTTTAAAAGATTCTCCCGAAATAATATCGCTATAGGTGTGGTTATCATCAATTTTATCGTAATCGACAATAAGGGATAATGCACAACCCGCAAGATTTCCATCTATTTTAATAACCACCTGTCCTTCTGGAAACATGGTGGTTAATTTTTGAATGTGATCTTTTTTCCAATATGAATCTAGCACACCGCCATAAGACTCTAAAGTTGCTGCTTTTAATTCCTCAAAATCATCAACTGTTAGATACTTTAATTCTATATTTTCTATTTTATTGGTATCCATTTTATTGACCTAAAAGGTAAGCAAAGATTAAAGGTGCAACAATAGTAGCATCGCTTTCAATAATAAATTTAGGCGTATTAATATCTAGTTTACCCCAAGTAATTTTCTCGTTTGGCACAGCTCCAGAATATGAGCCATAACTGGTTGTAGAGTCGCTAATTTGACAAAAATAACTCCAAAACGGTGTATCAGTACGCTCCATATCTTGGTACAACATTGGCACTACGCATATTGGAAAATCTCCAGCGATACCTCCACCTATTTGAAAAAAGCCTATTCCTTTAGATGAATTATCAGTATACCAATCTGCTAAAAACGTCATATATTCAATACCAGATTTTACAGTACTTGCTTTTAATTCTCCTTTTAAAACGTAACTCGCAAAAATATTACCCATAGTACTATCTTCCCAACCTGGGCAAACAATAGGCAAGTTTTTTTCCGCTGCAGCATACATCCACGAATCTTTTAAATCAATTTCATAATACTCTTCTAAAACTCCAGAAAGTAACATTTTGTACATATACTCATGAGGTAAAAAACGCTCGCCATTAGCTTCAGCATCTTTCCAAATTTTCACTATATGCTCTTGTAACCTTCTAAAAGCTTCCTCTTCAGGAATACAAGTATCAGTTACGCGGTTTAAGCCTTTTTCTAATAAAGCCCACTCATCTTCAGGAGTTAAATCACGATAGTTAGGCACACGTTTGTAATGAGAGTGCGCTACTAAATTCATGATATCTTCTTCTAAATTCGCACCAGTACAAGAAATGATTTGTACTTTATCTTGACGAATCATTTCAGCAAAACTCTTGCCTAATTCAGCAGTACTCATAGCACCCGCCAAAGACACTAACATTTTAGCCCCAGAATTTAACTGTGCCTCATATCCCTTTGCAGCATCTACCAAAGCAGCGGCGTTAAAGTGTAAATAATGTTTTTCTATAAATTGCGAAATTGGTCCTTTAGTACTCATCGTTGTCACTGAATTTAGAAGTGTTAGTTTTTTGTTTTGTATTGTCGTAGGCGTTATCATAATCATCACCTGCGTCTTCGTTCATAAATTTATAGCTAAGCATTTTATAATACAATTTAGCAGCTAAAAAGTCTGACGATTTTTCTTTTTTATTTGGGCAAAGTTCCACAATATCGAAACCTACCACATTTTTCTCTTCGAACACTTGCTTTAAAAAATCTAGTGTTTCGTACCATAATAATCCACCTGGTTCTGGCGTACCTGTACTTGGCATAATCGAAGGATCAAAAGCATCTAGATCAAACGTAATGAATACATTATCCGTCATTTGATCGATTGCAGAATCCATCCAAGTATCATCCACAGCCATATCGTGTGCAAAATAAGTTTTCTCTTCGTCCATTACAGTTTTCTCCATAACGTCCATAGAACGAATACCTACTTGTATCAAGTTGGTTGTTTGGCTTGCCTCGTAAACAGCGCAGGCGTGGTTACATGTAGAACCATCGTATTCCTTACGTAAATCGGCGTGCGCATCAATATGCAAAACTGTTAAGCTCGGGTACATCTCATTAAATGCACGAATAGTACCTATAGAAATAGAATGTTCGCCTCCAAAAATGGTGACAAACTTATTTCTCTTAATATATTTTTTTGTCGCTTTATGCACGGCTTCTACCATAGCTTCAGGCGATTCGTTTTCGGTTACAGCATCGGCCAAATACACACCCTGGCGGTAAACTTCCGTCGCAGTTTCTATATCGTAAAGCTCCATATTTTCCGAAGCATCTAAAAACGCCTTAGGGCCTTTATCTGCTCCTTTTTGCCATGTACTTGTACCATCATAAGGCACAGGTATTAAAACAATTTTTGCAGTTTCCTTTTTTGCAAACTCTTCTGCAATGCCAGCGTAGGTATTATTGCTCATAACCTAAAATTTTAAGTAAGTCTTCACTTTTTTGTTGTTCACTAAATATTTTTTTTGTGATGTTTCCATCTTCATCTCTATCTATTAAAATATGCTTTGGCGACGGAATTAAACAGTGTTGTAAACCTCCAAAACCACCAATAGTTTCTTGGTAAGCACCTGTATTAAAGAAGCCAATATATAAAGGTTTATCTTTATCGTATTTTGGCAGATAAATGGCATTCATGTGCTGTTCACTGTTATAATAATCATCACTATCGCAAGTTAAACCACCAAGTAAAACACGCTCGTAACTATCGTTCCAGCGGTTTAAAGGCAACATCACAAAACGCTTATTAATAGCCCAAGTATCAGGTAATGTTGTAATGAAAGATGAATTAATCATGTTCCATTTTTCACGATCGTTTTGTTGCTTTTGATATAAAACCTCGTAAATAGCTCCACCACTTTCGCCTACAGTAAAGCTACCAAATTCGGTAAAAATATTTGGTACATCTACACCTTCTTCATCACAAACAATTTTAATTTGGTTTACAATTTCTTCAACCATATAAGCATAGTCATAATCAAAAACCAAAGAGTTTTTAATAGGGAAACCTCCACCAATATTTAAACTATCTAAGCTCGGACAAATCTTTTTCAAGTTTGTATAAACGCGTAAACATTTAGTAAGCTCGTTCCAGTAATATGCATTATCACGAATACCTGTATTAATAAAAAAGTGAAGCATTTTTAAATTCACTTTTTCATTATTCTGAATTTGAGATTTATAAAAAGGCACAATATTTTTATACCCAATGCCTAAACGTGAGGTATAAAATTCAAATTTTGGCTCTTCTTCCGAAGCTATTCTAATACCAACATTAAATTCACCATTAATTTCATTAGAAAGCAACTCTATTTCCTCGTAGTTATCAATTATAGGAATAGCGTTCTTATGTCCGTTATTAATTAATCGAGCAATATTAGTTACATATTGTGCACGTTTAAAACCATTGCTAATTACAAACGTATCGTCTGTAATTTTACCTTCTTTTTTTAGGTTTTCAACAATATCAATATCAAAAGCCGATGAGGTTTCAATATGTATATCATTCTTTAAAGCTTCGTTTAAAACATGTTTAAAATGCGAGCTTTTTGTGCAATAGCAGTAATTGTATTTACCTTTATAATCGTTTTTCTCAATAGCATCAGCAAACCACTTTTTTGCACGATTAATATTGTTGGAAATTTGTGGCAAATACGTAAACTTTAATGGTACTCCGTAAGTCTCTACGAGCTCCATAAGGTCTACTCCATGAAATTGCAATGTTTTGTTTTCTAATGTAAATTCCTCTTGTGGGAAATCATAAGTCTGATTGATTAAATCAATATATTTTGTATTCAATGTATTTATTTTAAGAAAGTTAAAGATATAAATTGTAGATTAACTACACGTTAAGTCAATAAAAATAAATAAATCAGATTTGAATTTCCGGTTGAGTAGTAGGCACAAAGCCGTACTTATACTGGATAGCATATATGGCAGATACGGAAGTTAGCTTTAAAATTCGGTCGCTTAATCGGTAAGCAGCTTTTGAAAATGACTTCCTAATGTCCAAAAGCCCGAACACAGAAACAGAGTTCAATTCGTTCAGCTAATAATAGTGCAAATGAAATACAAAAAAATGAAATACAAACTTTTTTTTAATTTATTTTTAAAATATTTTTTTGACGTTACCTAAAGGTCGGGCTTTCCGCTATATCTTTTTGTAAAACAATACCTTAAACCAACTTATAGATCATCTATTTAACCTTGTTAAAGGTTCTAAAAATAGTGTTTTTCAACCAAAAAGGATGCCGCATCAATCCCTAACGCAAGATAAATCTGCTAAAAAACTATTAATCCAAACTTTTTGTTATTTACGAAAATTCAAATAAGAAATGAAAATATCAGTTTATAAAAACAAAAGCGTCGACATTTAATTAGAGTTTCATAAACTATAATTCAAATGTCGACGCTAAAAACTTATAATATATTGCTTTGTAAAGCTTACAGCATTTTTAAAGTATTCAACTCTTGTTCAGTTAAATGTTTCCAGCTTCCGCGAGGAATATCTTTTTTTGTTAAATGCCCAATAGCAACACAATCTAAACTTACAATCTCATATTTTATGTAATCGAAAATACTACGAATAATAGTGTTTCCAGTATTTTTAATTTTAAGGCCAATTTCTTTTTTAGAGGCATTGTCTATATAGCTAATTTCTTCTACTTCAATAAGCTTTCCTTCTATTTTAAAACCAGCTTGTATCTTTTTTAAATCTTCTAATTTTAAATTCTTATCCAATTCAATATGAAATAAACGCGGCACACCATGTTTTGAATTCGTGAACTTAGCCACTATAGCATCGTCATTAGTAAACAATAATAAACCCTTGGAATTTCTACCTAAACGTCCAATAGGCTTAATACGTGAACTCGTTGAATTCGCAACCAAATCCATTACCGTTCTACCTTTACCTTCACTAGTTGTTGTAGCAAAACCTTTAGGTTTATTTAATAAAACATAAGCTTTTTTCTCTGGGTTTATACGTGCTCCGTCGTAACGAACTTCGTCTGCAACTTTTACCTTATACCCCATTTCGGTAATAACTTTACCGTTCACGGTTACTAAACCAATAGCGATATGATCATCGGCTTCACGACGAGAACATATACCAGAGTTAGCAATGTATTTGTTTAGTCTAATTTCATCAGGGTTACTCGTCCTTTTAGGTGCAGGATTCCCTTTTTTAATAGGTGCATTTCCTCTAGAAAAACTTTTACTTTTTCCGCCTTCTCCTCCTCTTGCAACGCCTTTTTTAGCTTCGCCTTGATTACCTCTACCCGATGGTTTCCCTTTTCCGCTTGTTCCTTGACTTCTGTTCATGACTAATAATTTTCTGCAAAGATATATTTAAAATTATGATTGACGATTTAAGTTTTACTTTTTGTTTTCCGTAAACAACACGAAAGCACTTAATAGCAATGTTTTATTAAATTCTATTTAAAACTACACTAACCTTTATAAGCACTATACTAAATGCACCTACAACAATTATAAATTTTAAAATATTATGAAGTATTAAATAATGTGTTTTTGTTTTAGACATCCATAAAATGAGCAAAAAAGCCAATAACAACGGAATGCATAAATAGAAATACAAATACATGTAACCAATATCGTAACGAGAGAGCAACAAGCTTATAGGTAACCAAGTTAGAACCGCTAAAATAGTTAGCATAATTTTAGATGCCTTTTCACCATAAACTATAGGAATGGTTTTATAATTTTGAGCCAAATCTCCTTTTATATTTTCTAAATCTTTAGTAAGTTCACGCATAGACATCATTAAAAACAAGAAAACAGCATGAACAAAAACCACATGCTCGAAATTTTTATAATACATAAAAATCGCAAAAAACGGTGTAATCGTTAATATAGCCGAAGTTAAATTGCCTATAAACGGCATTTTTTTTAATTTATGCGAATAGAACCAAATTCCAAAAATGTAAATAGAAAAGAAAATTACGCCTTTAAACGACACATAGCTTGCCATAACGGCTGCCAAAAAGTTAAGAACAAAATAGAAAGACAACTTGGTATTTTGACTTATTAACTTATCTAACTTCGATTTTATTGGCCTATTAATTAAATCTTTCTCTGAGTCATAAAAATTATTAATAATATAACCACCTGCAATAGTTGCCGCAGAAGCCAAAACAAGCATGAGTAAGTTTAAATCTAATACGACATCTTTTACAGGTAGCTCGTGCCCCAATATAAAAATAGCCGTTAGGTATTGTGCAATAACTACAATAAGAATATTGTAACCTCTCACCACAGAGAACATGCTAAAAAACTTAAGTAAAATGTGCTTTTGTTTTCTGGACAGCATAAAATCGTGCTTTTGAAAAAAATACCCTAATATTTCCGAAAAGTTTTCGAAATTGCTTAATAAAATTTAGAAATTATAAACAACCTCTAATTTATAATCTGAAAGTGCTTTCTCTGCTTTACTTAAATCTTCCGTAAAGCCCAAAATATAGCCACCTCCACCAGAACCACAAAGTTTTAAATAGTAATCGTTAGTATCGATACCTTTTTTCCAAAGCTCGTGAAACTGTTGCGGAATCATGGGTTTAAAATGGCTTAAAACCACCTTAGATAAACTCTTAGTGTTTTTAAATAAAGATTTAACATCACCTTTTAGGAAATCATCTACGCAAGCATCCGTGTGTTTTATAAATTGATTTTTTAACATACTACGAAAGCCTTCTTGTTTCATGTTTTCCATAAACAAACTCACCATTGGCGCAGTTTCTCCAATAATACCACTATCTAATAAAAACACAGCGCCTTTACCATCGTTTTGCTGAGCAGGAATACCTGTAGCTTCGATATTATCTTTTGAATTGATAAGGATTGGAATGCTTAAATAACTATTTAAAGGATCTAAACCTGAAGATTTTCCGTGGAAAAAAGATTCCATTTCAGAAAAAATAGTTTTTAGTTTTAATAGTTTTTCACGTGTTAAATTCTCTAAAACTGTAATTTTATCTTGTGCATATTTATCGTAAATAGCAGCAACCAATGCACCACTACTACCAACACCATAACCTTGTGGAATAGACGAATCGAAATACATTCCAGCATTTACATGTTTTTTTAGTGAAGCCACATCAAAAACAACCAATTCCGGATTAATATTCTCTAAATATCCAACGTAACGCTTTAAACTTGCGTTAGAGGCAATTGCCGTTTCCGATGGATTTTTATCTGTTTTTAAAGCACCATTGTAAAAGCTGTAAGGTATAGATAAACCTTTAGAATCCTTAATGATTCCGTACTCTCCGAAGAGTAATATTTTTGAGTAAAATAATGGTCCTTTCATAAGCGATAGTCGACTTGGTAATTGCAAAATTACAACAGTTTTGCCCCAAATCCAACTTTATCATTAATATACTCACCTTTTTGACAAAAGGTAACTAACTCACTTTTAATGAATTTAAGTACAGATCCTGCCTCATTCTCTGGGTATAAAACATGTACATTTGCCCCAGCATCTAAAGTAAAACAAACTTTAGAACCTGTAGATTCTCTAAACGCCCATATTTTATTTATAATCTGCAACGTGTTCGGTTTCATTAAAATAAAATAAGGCATACTCGTCATCATCATGGCGTGTAACGTTAAGGCTTCACTTTCAACCAAACCAATAAAAGCATCTAAATCTCCCGATTTTAAAATACTTTTAATGTCTGTTAAATTTTTATTAGCCTGTTCAAAACGTTGTCCCGCAAATGGATGACCATGCATTAAATTATGCCCAACTGTACTACTTACCTGCTTTTCACCTTTATCTACCAATAAAATAGTATCCTGATAGTTTTTAAAATTCTCATGAACTTCAAACGGATATTTCACACCAAACAAATCGGAACTTCCATACACATCCACATGCTCTCCCCAAACTACCAAATCACCTTCCAAACTACGGCAAGCACTACCAGAACCTAATCGTGCTAAAAAAGATGCTTTTTGAGTAAAATTGATTTCTAAATCATCATGAACCAACTCTTTTTCAATACTCATTAAGCACAATGCTAAAGCACTCATTCCTGATGCCGATGATGCAATACCTGAACTATGAGGAAATGAATTTGATGTTTCAATTTTAAAATGATAGTTTTTTAAAAACGGTAAATAGCGTTCCACTCGCTTAAAAAAAGTTTCTATTTTAGGTTTGAAATCGTCTTTTTTCTCATTATCCAAAAATACATCGAACGAAAAATCAGCTTTATTTTCTTTTTCAGAAAAACTTAATTTTGTGGTTGTTTTACAATAATCTAGTGTAAAACTTATAGATGGATTTTCTGGTATTTGATCTTTCTTTTTCCCCCAATATTTCACTAAAGCAATATTACTTGGCGAACTCCATTTAAAATCTCCACTTTTAATATGCTTAGAATATGGTTTTGGGATAAAATCGGTTTCAGTCATGTTTTAATTTTGAACTTTATTGAAGCTTGTTTTGGCAAAAATAAGAAATATCTCTGCTATTTATATCCAATTAAGTAATTCACTATTATTGTTTCCAAACAACTGATTTAGTTGACGTTTTCAGACAGTTCTAAAAGTTTAACCATAGTTTTATAATTTCTTGCTGTAGCGATAACCCTTAATTTACGTTCAAAAAAGTTATTATTGTATTTGGTTTTTCCGTACCCAATAGATGAATAAAAATAAACACAATTTGGAGATATTTTAATGTCCTCATTCTCAAAAGTTATACTCAAAACTTCATTTACCAATTCTGCTTTTGGAGGTTTATATAATAACGAAAAGTAACTTTTTTGTTTTTTCTCTTCGGAAAATGGACAAGAACTAAAAACAGTTTTTAACGCATCTTTAGTTTTTACAATTACAGGAACGCTTAATCCAAAATGCTCTTTTATAGCTCCTCCAATTCGAAGTTCTAATTTTGAAGCGTTTTCTTCTTCAGAATTAAAAATAATATTGCCACTCTGTATATATGTTTGTACGTCTTTTAAACCAATATTTAATAACAAATCGCGAAGCTCTGCCATTAAAATTTTATTCTTTCCACCAACATTAATACCCCTTAGCAATGCAATATAAGTCCCCATAGCAATTCTATTTTAAATTTTTAGCGAAGCAAATACTATTTTCAGCCTTTACATAATCACCAAAATTAGGAATAGTATGGTAATTATTTTTCTCATAAAACCTGATAGCATAAGGTTTCTCTTTTAAAGTCTCGAGAATACATTTTTTAAAACCTAATTCTACACTCCAATCTTCTAAGGCTTCTAAAACCAATTTAGCAACATCTTTCCCTCTAGATTCAAAAGGCACAAACATCCGCTTAACCTCAGATTCATTTTCCGAAAAGGCCTTAATACCTCCACACCCAACAGGCTTATTATTTTCATCGTAAGCCACAACGGCATGCCTAATTTCTTTAACATTATTGAGTTTTCCGTAAAACTGTTTTTCCTCTTTATAATAAACACCTAAATCAATATCCAAAGCCTCAACGAGTTTTTGAAAATCTAAATCATCAGAATTCGTTCTTTTTATACTAATCATTCTTTTACGCTTTTTAACGATACAATTGCGACGTTTGCAACCAAAACTAAGGTATTCATCGTTATATCATAGCTATAAAAGACAATATTCCTTAACTTTGTTTAAATATTTTATTTAAATTGTGAAAAAAGTTGCCCCAAAACATACTAACTTTTACAAGCCTAAAACTGCATTTTTGTTGCTAATTATTTTGGCTTGTTTTTCGTGCGCTTCAAAATCTGTAATTACTCAAAATCAAGACATTCCAGATAGCAATCCGAAGCTTATATTTTTAAATTATCAGATTTCTAATAATAAAAGCGGACAAAAATCTATTAAATTTATAGGTAAAAAAATAGTAGACGGAAAACTGAGAAACAAAGGTTCTAAGTATATAGACATTGGTAATACAGGAGATTTAGTTTGTGCCCAACTCAGTAAAAATAAAACTCTAATTTCTGAGCAAACCATCTCTAATCCGTTATTAAAAACTATTGAAATTACAACTGATTCTTTTACATTTAAAAAGCGAAACGTAGCCATAAAACAAGCGCCATTGAATATACGTATTCAGTTAAATGCTTCAACAAAATTTATTAGAATAAAAGAGGTTATAGACTCCTTACAAAACACAAAAACGCTTATTACATCTAGCATTGAATAACATGAAATACGCCTTTCTTTTATTACTCGTTTTACTGAATTTTCAGCTTATGCAAGCTCAGGTTTTTACGACGGAGACTATTAAAGATTCAGGAGAAAACAGTAAGCGCCTTAATTTAGTAATTTTAAGTGAAGGTTATCAACCTAATGAATTTACTAAATTCAAAACCGACGCTGTTAACTACACTAACAATATGTTTACCGAATCGCCGTTTAAGGAATATTCAAACTACTTTAACGTGCACATTATCTACGTGCCATCGAACGAAAGTGGTGCAGATCACCCAGGAGAGAGTTTTGATCCAGAAGAAACGCCAGACGCCCTAATATCTCCAATTACTAATGTTGATACTTATTTTAATGCAACTTATGACTCTTATGGAGCGCACAGAAGACTTTTTTACGAAATAGATGGAGATTATGCCAACCAAACTGAAGTAAAAATCAACAGTGTACTTGCCGATAATTTCCCTACGTACGACCAAGCTTTAATTTTAGTAAATTCTGATGTGTATGGCGCAAGTGGTGGAGAGTTCCCTATGAGCTACACAGGATACTGGGGACCAAAAACTGTAATTCACGAGCTTGGACACTCCATGTTTGACCTCAAAGACGAGTACTATCCTGGAGACTTTTTTGCTGCAGAAGCGATTAATATGACTAAAGAAAGTGATGAAAGTCTCGTAAAGTGGAAAAATTGGATTAACACAAATAATGTTGGTGTTTATCAATACACTTGTGATACTGGCAATTGCGAAGAATGGTATAAACCTCACCAAAATTGCATAATGGAAGCTATACACCAAACGTTTTGCCCTGTTTGCACAGAGGGAATTATCGAAAAAATTCATGAGCTGCTCCCTCCTATCAACTCATTTTCTCCCGATAACGAAAACGTTATTGATGATAATACTTTTCCCTTAGAGTTTGAGTTAAATTTAATTAAGCCCATACCAAATACACTAGAAAGCACTTGGGTATTAAACAACGCTCCTTTTGCTACTAATAAAGATTTGGTTGCTATAACAGAAAACGATTTAACAATAGGCTCCAATACATTAACAGCGGTAATTGTAGACAATACGGCACTTTTAAAAATAGACAATCACGAAACTACACATGTAAGCACAGTAACATGGACGATACAACACTCTACATTAGGCATTGAATCTATAGAAAATAACAACACTACATTTGCCATCTCAATGTTTCCAAATCCTGTTTTAAATGTTGTTAATCTAAAATTTGAAAGTGATAACACAGAATATATCACTGTAGAAATTGTAACTATAGAAGGGCGAAAAATTAAATCGGAAATACTTAATAACTCTATAATATCCACCATAAACCTGAGCGACTTGCCTTCTGGAGTTTATTTAACAAATTTCTACTCGAGCAACGCACTTTTAGCTACAAAAAGATTAGTGAGACAATAAATCAATTCTTGAAACCAATGCTATCCATAGGTTTTAAACTGAGTTCATTATCATTTGGAATAGCAAATTCATTAGAAAAATGCTTTATAGCATTGAAATCTTTGTGAGGGATATCTACCCAATAATCATCACCAAAAAACTTAAAAAAATATCGCATGTCGATATGCTTTTGGTAAAATGCATGTATTTCTGTGTAACTATCTTCTTTTAAAGTGTTAGTTATAGAATCGGTATACGTTTTCCGAATAACTTTTTCTTTCAAGAAATAAATATATGTGGTGTCTTTAAAGAACAGTAAACTCTTTGGTTCTCCGCTACCACCATCCCAAGTAACGTCTTCTGGTTCTATTCTTAATTTGTAAGTAAATCGATGTGTTGTTCCGTAATTATGCCCAGAAAACAAACCTATAGCTGTAGAAAGCGTTGTTGTTTTTTCTACCTCTAAATGCCTCCCATTAGATAACACAGTATTCATTTTATCTATAATCTCTTTATCCTCATAATCACAACTAATAAAGAGGGCATTGATTGAAATTAAAAGGTATATTTTGATTGTTATTTTCAAATTAAAAATGGTTTAAAAATGCTAATTTATGAATAACAACTACTTTTTCGGCGGATACTTTTTAAGTATTTTAGCCACAATAGCACTTAAACGTGCTTCGCGCTTTTCTGGCGTGCTATTGGGATTAAAACTAGATTCACTAACCGCCTGCCAATAAAGCTGCTTAATATTTTCGTCAACAAAATCTACAGTAATTCGTCGTGTTACCTGTGCTTGCCCTAGCGGCAAACCTATTGAAACACCTCCCCCAACATTACGGCCACCACCTCCAACACCTACACCTACTGTTTGCCTTTGTGCACCTTGAAACTCTGTGCTTTTTATATCAATAAAAAAATCGGGGCTTTCAGATAACGTAAAACCTTTTGCCTGCAATTGTACATCCAATGCATTTAAAAGACGTTTGGTATCTAGTTCGCTTAAACCGGTTTTCATGTCGGCATAATAATTATAACTTTTGTATTTAGTGAAATCTGTGCTTTTTTCGTAATCATAATTTACATAGATAGGAGCGCAAGATGCTACTAAAAATAATATAGCGAGTGTTTTTACAAGTTTCATAGTATTGTTTTTTTGTATAAATTTAAACAAATATTGTTCCGAATATCAATTACCGCTTATTCAGCACAAAAAAAACCGCTAAGTCTTGTTTTAAAAACAAGACTTAGCGGTTTAAATATATATTAATAAAAGTCTCACCATTCAATCAGAGACCAGATTATTTTTAGTTCAACATTTTCCAAAGCATATCCTTTAATTCTGTAATACCTTTTTGTGCTACAGATGAAATAAATATATACGGAATTGGTAATTCGTTATCTAGCTCTACTTTTAGTTCCGCTTGAAGTTCATCGTCTAGCATATCACTTTTAGATATAGCGATAATACGATCTTTATCTAACATTTCAGGATTATAACGACGAAGTTCATCAAGTAAAATATCGTATTGCTTTTTAATATCTTCTGCATCGGCAGGAATCATAAATAACAAGATTGAATTACGCTCAATATGGCGTAAAAAATAATGCCCCAATCCTTTACCTTCAGCAGCACCTTCAATAATTCCAGGTATATCGGCCATAACAAAGGTTTGAAAATCACGATACTTTACAATACCCAAATTTGGTTTTAGGGTTGTAAACTCGTAATCGGCAATTTTTGGCTTTGCAGAAGTTACCACAGACAAAAGTGTCGATTTTCCAGCATTTGGAAAACCTACTAAACCAACATCTGCTAGTACTTTTAACTCTAAAGTTATGTACTTCTCTTCCATTGGCAAACCGGGTTGTGCATAGCGAGGTGTTTGATTTGTAGACGAGCGAAAATGCCAGTTTCCTAGACCACCTTTTCCTCCTTCTGCAATAATCTTTTCTTCACCGTTTTCTGTAATTTCAAGAAGTATTTCGTTAGTTTCAGTATCGCGAATTACAGTTCCTAATGGTACATCTAAATAAAAATCTTCACCATCGGCACCAAAACTTCTACTTTTCCCACCGTTTTCACCATGACCAGCACGCAGGTGCTTTTTAAATTTTAAATGCAGAAGAGTCCAAAGGTTATCGTTACCGCGAAGAATAATGTGACCACCACGACCGCCATCTCCTCCATCGGGACCACCTTTTGTAATATATTTTTCGCGATGTAGATGCGCTGATCCTCGGCCACCTTTACCCGAGCATACATACATTTTTACGTAATCTACAAAATTTCCTTCTGTCATTTTCCAATTTGATATTTATAAGCACAACGCTTAAAATAGCAGTTGTTCCTTTATTTTTTCCGCGTAAGCGAAAACTCTATTTTGTTATGTATTAATGTATTTTGGTTTGCCTAAAACAAAATATAAAATAGGACAAGACCAATAAAGAAATAGCTATTTAATAACCCAAATTAAAATATTATTTGAGTTCTTCGTTACTATTCTATAGCCTTATAGATTATCTATTGCGGTACTTAAACGCACTGTAATATCTTCAATACTACCAACACCATCTACACCAAAATATTTATCTTGAGCGTTGTAATAATCTTTTAAAATAGCAGTTTTGTTATAATACTCAGTAATTCTATTTCTTATAATAGACTCATCGGCATCATCAGGTCTTCCACTCGTTTTCCCACGTTCTAGTAAACGTCCAACTAAAACCTCATCGTCAACTTCTAAAGCAATCATCGCATCAATTTGCGAATCTTTAGCCTCCATTAATTTATCTAGAGATTCTGCTTGTGCATTTGTTCTAGGAAAACCATCGAAAATAAATCCGTTTGCATCAGCATTTTTTTCAACTTCAGCATTTAACATATCAATAGTTACTTGGTCTGGAACCAACTCACCTTTATCAATAAACGATTTTGCTAACATACCGAGAGCCGTTTCGTTTTTGATGTTAAATCGAAAAACATCGCCGGTAGAAATGTGTACCAAGTTGTATTTTTCTTTTAAAAAGTTTGCCTGTGTTCCTTTCCCTGCTCCTGGAGGGCCAAATAGCACTAAATTTGTCATGTGTTGTGTTTCTTTTATTTGATATACTTCTGGTATATTCCTCCCTAAACCATCATAATCAAGGCCATAGCCTACAATAAATTTATTAGGAATTTCTATACCTACATAATGTAGTTTAAAGTCTTTTTTATAGGCCTCCGGCTTGTAAAATAACGTTGCAATTTTTAACGCTTTTACGTTTTCATTTTTAAAAATGCGGTGTACTTCGGCAAGTGTATTTCCGGTATCTATAATATCTTCTAAAATAACAACAGTACGCCCAGATAAATCTTGGGTTAACCCAATTAAACGTTGAATATCTTCGGTAGATTTAACACCTTCGTACGAGGCTAATTTGATAAAAGTAACCTCACAAGGTTTTGGATATTTTTTAACAAAATCGCTCACCACCATAAACGAACCGTTTAAGATACCAATAAACACAGGGATTTCGTCACCAATATCATTTGCAATCTCATCGGCCATTCTGCCTAACGCATCATCGATTTGTTCTGCGGATATAAATGGTTTAAAATATTTGTCGTGTAACTTTATCACTGTTGTTAATTTTTAAAGTGGCAAAGATAATCAATAGATTAACGTTTTAAGCTTTTTTGATTTATGAATTGAAGCCTATTTTAAGATTATAACGTATTTTTGCTTACAATTTAGGATACTTTAGTTAAAAACAAGCAAATGAATTATTTTTCTTCTCATTTTAAACTCGGCATTTTAGGTGGTGGGCAACTCGGTAAAATGTTACTTTACAACACGCGTAAATTTGACATTTACACCTGTGTTTTAGAAGCTAGCAACGAGGCACCTTGCAAAACAGCCTGCGACGAATTTCACCTTGGTGATTTAATGGATTATGATGCCGTTTATAATTTCGGAAAACAAGTAGATGTTTTAACTATTGAAATTGAAAATGTAAATATTGATGCTTTAGAAGCTCTGGAAAAAGAAGGTATAAAAGTTTATCCTTCGGCTAAGACATTGCGTATTATCCAGAATAAAGCAACGCAGAAATTGTTTTATGTAGACCACAATATCCCGACCTCACCATTCACTCGCTTTGCTTTTACTTCGGAAATAAAAGAAGCCATAAATCATGGTGGTTTAAAGTTACCTTTTGTTTGGAAATGTGCACAATTTGGGTACGATGGTACAGGTGTTAAAATTGTAAGAACTCTTGAGGACATAAAAGATTTACCTAACGTAGAGTGTATAGCAGAAAACCTTATACCTTTTAAAAATGAATTAGCTGTAATAGTTGCCAGAAATGCATCGGGAGAAACAAAAACATATCCGGTTGTAGAAATGGAATTTCATCCAGAAGCCAACCAAGTAGAGTATGTAATTTGCCCTGCTCGCATAGATGTTGCCGTTGCTAAAAAAGCAGAAGCTGTAGCATTAAAAGTTTCGGAAGCTATTAACCATGTTGGTTTATTAGCTGTTGAAATGTTTCAAACAGAAAATGATGATATTTTAATAAATGAAGTCGCTCCAAGACCACATAATTCTGGTCACCAAACTATAGAAGCCAGCTACACCTCGCAATTTGAACAGCATATTCGTTCTATTTTAAACCTACCCTTAGGCCGTACAGATAACAAAGTAGGAGGTGTTATGGTAAACCTTGTTGGAGCCGAAGGCTATAGCGGAAATGTAGTTTACGAAAACATAGAAAAAATAATGAGTATGGATGGCGTAACACCACATATTTACGGAAAAAAACAAACACGTCCGTTTAGAAAAATGGGGCATGTTACTATAGTAAACGAAAATCTAAACGAAGCTAGAAAAACAGCTCAAGATGTTAAAGAATCTATACGAGTAATTTCAGAATAACAAAATACTGAAGCGTTTGTACAATTAGGAATTTTTCAAACAAAAGAAATATAATTATAAATTTAATTCATATTAAAAATGAATAAAGTAGGAGTCATTATGGGAAGCAAAAGCGACCTACCAGTAATGCAAGATGCCATAGACATTTTAAAAGAATTTGGTGTAGATGTTGAAGTTGATATTGTTTCGGCGCACCGTACACCAGAAAAATTATTCGATTACGGTAAAAATGCACACACAAAAGGTTTTGCAGTCATTATTGCTGGAGCTGGCGGTGCGGCGCATTTACCAGGCATGATTGCATCATTATCACCATTACCAGTTATTGGAGTACCCGTAAAAAGCAGTAACTCTATTGATGGGTGGGATTCTGTGTTATCTATATTACAAATGCCAGGTGGTGTTCCAGTTGCTACAGTTGCCTTAAATGGCGCAAAAAACGCAGGAATATTAGCAGCACAAATTTTAGGAGCGAGCGATATATCGGTACGCGATAAAATAATAGCTTATAAAGAGGATTTAAAAGTGAAGGTAAACGAATCGGCCAAAGATTTAAACTAATGCTATAAAATGAAAAACCTCGAAATATAAATTTCAAGGTTTTTCTAGCTATTAACAATAATCCTATAAGAGTTAGTCACTCTATAATTGTTGTTGCAAACTTACAACAATTTACTATGTGTGCATAATAAATTTTAATTTTAACACTTATTTAATTAAAATGATAAAAACATCTTTAATTACCCCATTCCAAACTCCATACAACTCGGCGCCTTTTTCATCTATTGAAAACGAAGATTATCTTCCAACTTTTAAAGAAGCGATACAACAAGCTAGAGCAGAAATTGACGCTATAGTTGATAATACAGAGGCAGCAACGTTTGAAAACACCATAGTTGCTTTAGATTTTTCTGGAGAACAACTAGACAGAATTTCGAGTATATTTTTCAATTTAAATTCTGCTGAAACCAATGAAACTATTCAGAAAATAGCACAAGAGGTTTCGCCTTTATTATCAGAATTCGGCAATGATATTACTTTAAACGAAGACTTATTTAAACGTGTTAAAGCTGTTTACGATACTAAAAGTGAGTTAAATTTAACTACCGAACAAGCGACTTTACTCGATAAAAAATATAAAGGCTTTTCTAGAAATGGTGCAAATTTGCCAGAAGAAAAAAAGGAAAAGCTTCGCGAAATTGATAAAAAATTAAGTCAGTTAAGTTTAAAATTTGGCGAAAATGTATTAGCAGAAACCAACAAGTTTGAAATGCTTATTTCGAACGATAAGGATTTATCGGGTTTACCAGAAGGCACTATTGAAGCTGCCAAACAATTAGCAGAATCTAAAGATAAGGAAGGCTGGTTATTTACCCTAGACTACCCGAGCTACATCCCCTTTGTAACCTATGCCGATAATAGAGAACTACGTAAAAAATTAACTTTAGCAGCAGGAAGCAAAGCTTTTAAAGGTAACGATTTAGACAACCAAGATATCGTGCTTCAAATTGTAAATTTACGTCATGAGCGCGCTAACTTATTAGGCTATAAAACACATGCACATTTTGTTTTAGAAGAGCGTATGGCTCAAACGCCAGAAAATGTTCTTTCTTTCTCTAATGAATTATTAGAAAAAGCTAAACCAGCCGCCGAAAAAGAGTTTAAAAAACTAGAAGAATTCGCAAAAGGACTAGACAACATCGATCAATTAGAGAAATGGGATGGCTCGTACTATTCTGAAAAACTTAAACAAAAATTATTTAGTTTAGACGATGAGCAACTAAAACCTTATTTTAAATTAGAAAATGTAATTGATGGTGCCTTTGCGGTTGCCAATAAACTATTCGATTTAAATTTTGAAGAAATCGATACCATCGATAAATATCACGAAGATGTTTTAACCTATAAAGTAACCGATAAAAATGGTGATTTAGTTTCTATTTTTTATGCCGATTTTTTCCCAAGATCAGGGAAACGAAATGGTGCTTGGATGACGTCTTACAAACCGCAGTATATTGTAGACGGAGAAAATAGCCGTCCGCATATTTCAATTGTTTGTAATTTCACCAAACCAACTAAAAGCAAACCATCTTTATTAACCTTTAACGAGGTTACTACCCTATTTCATGAATTTGGACACGCATTGCACGGTATGTTAGCAAATACAACATACCCTAGTTTATCTGGAACGAGTGTGTTTTGGGATTTTGTAGAATTACCTAGTCAAGTTATGGAAAACTGGTGCTACGAGAAAGAAGCTTTAGAATTGTTTGCTAAACATTATAAAACTGGAGAAGTTATCCCAATGGATTTAGTTGAAAAAATAAAAGATTCAGCGAGTTTCCATCAAGGGATGCAAACGCTACGCCAGTTAAGCTTTGGTTTATTAGACATGAAATGGCATGGACAAGATCCATCAAACATTAAAAACGTAAAAGATTTTGAGACTGAAGCTTTCACTGGTACAAACCTATACCCTTCAACCAAGGAAACTTGCATGAGCACAGCGTTTTCGCATATTTTTCAAGGTGGATATTCATCTGGGTATTACAGTTACAAGTGGGCGGAAGTTTTAGATGCCGATGCTTTCGAATATTTTCAAGACGCTGGTATTTTTAATAAAGACGTAGCAACCAAATTTAAAGACAATGTGCTTTCACAAGGAGGAACAGAAAGCCCAATGGTACTTTACAAACGCTTTAGAGGTCAAGAACCAAAACCTGAAGCCTTATTAAAACGGGCAGGGTTAATAAAATAAACTAATATCTATTAAAACAACCTAAGGTGTTTATGCGGTTTTCAAACTAAATAAGCACTTTTTTTTGTGTTTAAAATCGAAATACTCCACGTTTTCCTTTAAAAATAAACGAGCCTGTACTGCTTCAGAATAAAATCTACTTTAAATTCTTGGTGAGTTTATAGTAATAAAAAGCAGGCAATAACAATATTAAAATTACCGGTTGAATTAAAAAACGTCTCAAATTAAAAAAGAGATAATAATCGGATTGTTGCGGATTAATTACAAAGTATAAATACCCACAGATTAAAACCATAAAAGCCATCACGTACACTAAAGCAGAAAACTTTACAATGCTTCTATCTTTAAAAACTACATAAAGAATCGCCAAAGAAACCAAACCATTTAGAACATAGCGCAATACCGTAAAAGCAACGAGTTTAAACACCTCTCTTCTCGGGCTATCAATATATAAATAATCGTTGTGAAAAAAGGTTAGATACGGATCGTAAAACAATTCGTTTTCAAACCAACGAATTAAAATCAACAAAGCTGTCAATAAAAAAAGTAAAAGATACTTAACCGATTTAGACATTTTTTTGATTTAGTTTAGAAAAACGATTCACCCAAAAAATCCATAATAAAAAAACAACACCATAAATAATAGCCGGAAAAACAACTGAATGTAGAAACTCCGATTCTTCCGGATATTTATAAAGCCATATCGATAATATTACAATACGTAAAATGTTGACCACATAAATAACAACACTCCCAGAGAGCAGATACAAAAACGTAATTTTTAACTTTCCTGAAAATGCTACAATGAAAGACATGAATAAAATAAGAACACTAAGCCCATTGCACCCTTCAATAATTCTAGCCACATAAACATCTTTTAATATAACCATTAAAGAAGGCTCATTTAAGTGCGCCACAAGTTCGGTTGTATAACCCATAGTGTTTAACAAATCTTTACTTTGCTCTCCGACCAAATAGGTAAAATAGTCGGGGTAAAATTTAGAACCGTCGGAAAACTGTAAATAGAATTTATAAATTACAGACAGTGAAATGTAGACCAACAAAAATGTAAGTATAAATTTTATTACCGACCGGTATTTTAGAAAGAGTGATTTCAAATTAAAATGCTATAAACAAAGTACCGAAATTACATCTTTTTAAATACTTTTGCCAAAACTTTTGAAATTATGATTTTAGAAACTCTAAAACCTCAAGTATCTGCAATTATTTCTAATAATAAAATAGATAAAAATGAGCGCTTATTAAACATATGCCAACTGCTAGAAAAGAACATAGCGTATTATAATTGGGTAGGTTTTTATTTTAGAAACGGTGAGAAAGAAGAATTACTTTTAGGCCCATACGTTGGAGCTCCAACAGACCATACTGTAATTCCTTTTGGAAAAGGAATTTGTGGACAAGTAGCTGTTAGTAATGAAAACTTTGTTGTGCCAGATGTTGCTGCTCAAGATAATTATATTGCTTGTAGCATCACGGTTAAAGCAGAAATAGTTGTTCCTGTTTTTGTAAACGGCGAAAATATTGGCCAAATTGATATTGATTCGAATACACCAGACCCATTTACAGAAGCCGATGAGCGTTTTCTAGAGTTTGTTTGTGCTCAAGTTGCAACTATTTTATAGAAAACCTTTTTATAGAATAATTTAAAATAGAAATAATTTATAGAAGTTGTTGTCACGTGGGGTATGTGTTTTGCATTCCACTTGTTAACAACTTCTTTTTTTAGTTGAAAAATGAAACTTCTTTTTTATTATTTCACAACCTATTTTTTAAACTAAATAAGTACTTTTGCAAATATTTTAAATTTTCAGTGTAAAAGGCTGAAAAACAATAAAATTTCACATAAAAAGGACTCTTAAACACAACACAACACTAATGAGCAACGAAAAAACCATTAAATCGGCACTAATTTCTGTATTTAGTAAAGACGGATTAGAACCTATTGTAAAAAAGTTAAACGAACAAGGCGTGACCATATATTCTACTGGTGGCACCGAAAAATTTATTAACGATTTAGGCATAAACGTTGTTCCTGTTGAAGATGTAACCTCTTACCCTTCTATTCTTGGTGGCCGTGTAAAAACACTTCATCCTAAAGTTTTTGGAGGTATTTTAAACAGACAAAACCATGATGGTGATGTTGCTGAATTAGCTGAATACGACATCCCACAACTTGATGTTGTTATTGTAGATTTATATCCATTTGAAAAAACAGTAGCTTCTGGAGCAAGTACTCAAGATATTATTGAAAAAATTGATATTGGAGGGATTTCTTTAATTCGTGCAGCAGCTAAAAATTATTCAGATGTTATTTGTGTATCATCAGTAGATGATTATGCTGAATTTTTAGACATTATTTCTGAAAATAACGGAAGTATTTCTGAAGAAAACAGAAAACGTTTTGCAGGAAAAGCATTTAATGTATCTTCTCATTACGATACGGCTATTTTTAACTACTTCAACCAAAACAATGAAGAGACTGTTTTAAAAATTAGCGAAACAAATGGTAAAACATTACGTTACGGAGAGAATCCACACCAAAAAGGTTTTTTCTTCGGAAACTTTGATGAATTATTCACTAAACTGCATGGTAAAGAGTTAAGCTACAACAACCTTTTAGATGTTGATGCTGCAGTGAATTTAATGAACGAATTTAAAAACGACGCACCAACATTTGCTGTTTTAAAACACAATAACGCTTGTGGTTTAGCCCAGCGCGACACATTACACCAAGCTTATGTAGACGCATTGGCAGGAGATCCTGTCTCTGCTTTTGGAGGCGTTTTAATTAGCAACAAAGAAATTGATTTAGCTACAGCCGAAGAAATACATAAATTATTCTGTGAGGTTGTTATCGCACCTTCTTTTTCTGCGGAAGCGCTAGAAACTCTTAAAGGTAAAAAGAACAGAATTTTATTAGAAATACATGATATTGACATGCCGCAAACAAACGTTAGAAGCTGTTTAAACGGTGTTTTAGTACAAGACAGAAATAATATTACAGATCAGGCTGAAGATTTAAAAACAGTAACAAACTTAGCGCCAACTAATTCGCAAGTTGACGATTTAATATTTGCTTCTAAAATTTGTAAGCATACTAAATCTAATACTATTGTTTTAACAAAAAACAAAACGCTATTAGCGAGCGGAACCGGACAAACTAGCCGTGTTGACGCTTTAGAACAAGCCATACACAAAGCGCAAACCTTTAAATTTGATTTAAACGGAGCTGCTATGGCAAGTGATGCTTTTTTCCCTTTTCCTGATTGTGTGGAAATAGCTAAAAACGCTGGTATAGCTTCGGTAATTCAACCTGGTGGATCTATTAAAGATCAATTAAGCATTGATTATTGTAACGATAATAATGTAGCTATGGTAATGACTGGAACACGCCACTTTAAACACTAAATTTTTATGGACGGTTTAAGCTTCACTTTTAAACAGAAGATAGTTTAAACCGTCCATAATTAAATAAAATACGTATAACCTACGAATACTTTTGGTAAACCGAATTTTGCACACTTTAAAACTCTAAATATTTAGTAACTTTTAGTACTTTTACGAGATTCGTTTTTAAACCACAATAAATTATTAATAGCACATGGGATTTTTTGACTTCCTTACCGAAGATATAGCCATAGATTTAGGTACCGCCAACACACTTATTATTCATAATGATAAAGTTGTTGTAGATGCACCATCTATTGTGGCACGAGATAGAATTTCTGGTAAAATTATTGCCGTAGGGCAAGAAGCCAGTTTAATGCAAGGTAAAACCCATGAAAACATTAAAACTATTCGCCCTTTAAAAGACGGTGTTATTGCAGATTTTGATGCTTCGGAACAAATGATAAGTATGTTTATTAAAAACATACCAGCATTAAAAAAGAAGTTTTTTACTCCAGCATTACGTATGGTAGTTTGTATTCCCTCTGGAATTACAGAAGTAGAAATGCGTGCTGTAAAAGAATCTTGTGAGCGTGTTAATGGTAAAGAAGTGTACTTAATTCACGAACCTATGGCTGCGGCTATTGGTATTGGTGTAGATATCATGCAACCAAAAGGAAATATGGTTGTAGATATAGGTGGTGGTACAACAGAAATTGCTGTCATTGCACTTGGTGGTATTGTTTGCGATAAATCGGTTAAAATTGCAGGTGATGTATTTACAAACGATATTGTTTATTACATGCGAACACAACATAATTTATATGTAGGTGAACGCACTGCTGAAAAAATAAAAATTCAAATTGGTGCTGCTACTGAAGATTTAGAATTACCTCCAGAAGACATGAGCGTTCAAGGACGTGATTTGCTAACAGGAAAACCTAAACAAGTATCAATTTCTTATAGAGAAATAGCAAAAGCTTTAGATAAATCTATTTTACGCATCGAAGATGCCGTTATGGAAACCTTATCTCAAACGCCTCCAGAATTGGCCGCAGATATTTACAACACGGGTATATATTTAGCCGGTGGTGGTTCTATGTTACGTGGTTTAGATAAGCGTTTATCTTTAAAAACAGATTTACCGGTTTACATTGCCGAAGATCCGTTACGTGCTGTTGTGCGTGGTACTGGTATCACACTTAAAAACTTACCTAAATACAAAAGTGTATTGATAAAATAAAAGCATAAAATAGGTCTATAACCCATGCAACAGATTATTAACTTTATAATAAGAAACAAAAACTTTTTGTTGTTCTTGTTGCTGTTTAGCATTTCTATTGTTTTTACAATTCAGTCACACTCCTATCATAAAAGTAAGTTTATTAATTCGGCTAACTTTTTAACAGGTGGTGTTTACAATTCTGTAAATAATATTTCAGATTATTTTAATTTAAGATCTCAAAATAATCTATTAGCAGAAGAAAACAAACAACTAAAATCCCTTTTGTATAATAAAGCTACAAAAGATTCGACTTACATAGATAGCTTATCGTTTAACAATAAATACAAATTCACCTCGGCTAACATCATCAAGAATAGTTATGCCCTATCAGATAATGTTTTACTATTAAATAGAGGTAAAAATGATAGTATTCATGAAGATTTTGGAGTTATAACAAGTAAAGGTATTTTAGGGATTGTAAATAAAACAAGTAAAAATTTCGCAACCGTTATTTCAATATTAAATACAACTAGTAATATTAGTGCTAAGTTAAAAAAGAGCAACCACTACGGTTCGCTAAAATGGAACGGAAAAAACTCAAGAATTACACAATTAGTAGATATTCCAAAAATTGCAAACTTTAAAACAGGAGATACTATTGTAACATCTGGACTTTCTTCTATTTTTCCTAAAGGTATTCCCATTGGTACAGTGAGTGATTTCAAATTGGATAACACCGAAAATTATTATGAAATAAATGTATTGTTGTTTAATGACATGACGAATATTGAGCATGTTTACATTATTAAAAACATCAATCTACCTGAAATTAAAAACCTTCTAAACGGCATTAGCAATGAATAGTTTATTTTTCGCCCAAGCTAGTCGGTTTATAATACTCGTTCTTTTTCAAGTATTAATTTTCAACCACATTAATTTTTTAGGATATATAAACCCATACATCTACATTTTATTAATTGCTTTTTTCCCAGTTAGAAACAATCGCATCGTCATTATTCTACTTAGCTTCTTCTTAGGCCTTTCAATCGATTTATTTCTTGATACTGGTGGTATTCACGCAGCGGCGTGCGTATTTATAGCATACATTCGCCCTATTCTATTAAAATCCTCTTTTGGTATGATTTACGAGCACCAAACCATTCGCTTTAACGCCGTAGATTTTGGAGCCAAACTCACTTATATTGCACTACTTACCATAGTACATCACCTCGTTTTGTTTAGTTTAGAAATATTTAACTTTTCAAAAATAATTTTAATCCTTCAAAAAGCGTTATTCTCAAGTATATTCAGTATTATATTGATTATATTAATTACAATTATTTTTAGTAGAAAAACGAAATGAGGCAATTTTTACTTTTTATTTCCATCATTCTTGTTGGTGTTTTATTTATTTCTAGGCTTTTTTATCTTCAAGTGTACAGCTCGAATTCAGATAGCTTATATGATGATAACGCCATTAGAAAAGTTTGGGACTACCCTAAACGCGGTTTTGTTTACGACAGAAACGGCGAACTCTTAGTTTCTAATCAACCATCTTACGATGTCATGGTTATTCCACGAGAAGTTGAACCTCTTGATACCTTAGAGTTTTGTAATCTATTAAAAATTGACAAAGAAAAATTTATAAAAACATATAACAAAGCGCGTCATTATTCTCCTAGATTATCTTCAGTATTTGTTTCGCATTTATCAAAATCTGATTATGCGGTACTTCAAGAGAAAATGCGAAAATTTAAAGGATTCTATATACAAAAACGTTCACTTCGGCATTACGAAACAACAATTGGAGCCAATGTTTTAGGTGATATTGGCGAGGTAAATAATGCTATTATAAACCGAGACGATTACTATAAAATGGGTGACCTTATAGGGAAGCAAGGTATTGAAGCTTCTTATGAGCAAACATTGCGTGGCGTTAAAGGTTTAAAATTTATTCAAAAAGACAGATTTAACCGTAACATTGGCCCTTATAAAGATGGCAAATTCGATATTATTCCCGAACAAGGTAAAGACATAAAAATCACTATCGATGCCGACTTACAAGCTTACGGCGAATTACTTATGCAAAATAAACGTGGTGGCGTTATTGCCATAGAACCATCAACTGGGGAAATTTTAGCGATGGTTGCTGCTCCTACCTACGACCCAAATATTTTAGTTGGAAGAAACCGCTCTAAAAACTTTACAAAACTCTATAATGATTCTATAGCAAAACCTCTTTTCAACAGAAGTTTACAAGGTGTTTACGAGCCAGGATCTCCATTTAAATTAATGAACGCTCTAATCGCTCTACAAGAAGAAGTTATTGGTCCTGATGAAACTGTTACCTGTTACGGAGGTTATAAATACGGAAACCGCTTTATGAAATGCCACTGCCATAGTGGAACTAGAAACGATATGATTTCGGGTATACAACGTTCATGCAACGCCTATTTTGCTACCACTTACAGAAAAATTTTAGATAAAAACGGTAATGCTTCCGATGGTATTGACGCTTGGAGCAAGCATGCCAAAAGCTTTGGTTTAGGCGAATTTTTAAATAACGATTTATTTGTTGGCCAAAAAGGCCGGATACCAGATCGAGATTATTACAAGCACATCTACCCTAACACGTTCTACTCTACTTATACCATTTCTAATGCTATTGGTCAAGGAGAAGTTGCGACAACACCTATTCAATTAGCTAATATGGCAGCTGCTATTGCAAATCGTGGCCATTACTTTACACCACATATTATAAAAAGTATTGAAAATGAAACACTCCCCGAGCAATTTACAAAACCCAAAGTAACCACTATAGACAAACAGAATTTCGAACCAGTTATCGAAGGCATGTTACAAGTTTATAAAAAAGGTACTGCTGCTTCTTTACAAGTTAAAGATATTGACATTTGCGGAAAAACAGGGACCGTAGAAAACTTTGTTAAAATTGATAGTGTAAAAACACAACTTACAGATCATTCTATATTTTTAGCTTTTGCACCAAAAGATAACCCAAAAATAGCAATCGCTGTTTTTGTTGAAAACGGATATTGGGGCAGTCGTTTCGCTGGGCGTATTGCTAGTTTAATGATTGAAAAACATATTAAAAAGGAAATTACCCGAAAAGATTTAGAAGAATGGTTATTGAAACATAGTTTAGAAAATGAATACGCTAAACCTTATTCTGGCGAACCATTTAAAATTAACGGACAAACAAGCTTACAAATTGTTGAAGACCAAGAATACAATAGACTGAAAACAGAGCTGAATAAAATCAATAAAACAGCAAATTAATGGTTAGAGATACTAACAGGCATTTTAAATTCGACTGGATTACTATTTTCCTTTTCTTTCTTTTGGTTGGTTTTGGCTGGCTTAATATTTTATCAGCATCACACACCGGAACCACACTAAATTATTTCGATCTTTCACAACCCTTCGGGAAACAACTAATTTTTATTTTTCTAACCTTTGGTTTAATAATATTGTTACTAGCCATAGACGCGAAGTTTTATGAACGCTTCTCCAGTGTAATCTATATTATTTCTATGCTCTCACTAGTTGGGTTGTTTATATTCGGTAAAAACGTAAACGGAGCCACCTCTTGGTATGCCATTGGCGGCATGACCTTACAACCTAGTGAGTTTGCAAAAACAGCCACAGCATTAGCGGTTGCCAAATACATTAGTGATCTAAATACTAACATTAAAAATTTTAGCGATCAAATAAAAACATTTGCTATAATTATTACTCCAGCCGTTTTAGTATTACTGCAAAACGATACTGGGAGTACCATTGTTTACGGTGCTTTCTTTTTTGTTTTGTATCGTGAAGGCTTACCTAAATATTATTTAACACTTGCCGTTTCAGTCATACTGCTTTCTGTTTTATCTTTAAAATTTGGAGCTATTGTTACATCAATTATTGCTATTATTATCGTGATTTCTTATCATTTTCTAAGTAAAAGAAAACTTAGAGTTTATCACCTAGCACTTATTATAATAGCGGCATTAGCCGTTTCATTTGGAGTAAAATTTTTCTATCAAAGCGTTTTACAACCCCACCAACAAGACCGTATAAGTCTTTGGTTACGTTTAGAAAAAGACCCTGTTAAACTTCAAAAAATGAAGCAAACATTTGCCTATAATCTAAACGAATCGGAAAAAGCAATAAGCTCCGGCGGAGTTTCGGGTAAAGGCTTTATGGAGGGTACACGAACCACCGGAAAATTTGTACCTGAACAGCATACCGATTACATTTTCAGTACCGTAGGCGAAGAATGGGGTTTTCTTGGTAGCTCGTTTGTAGTTATAGTTTTTGTTTTATTATTACTACGTATATTGCACTTGGCCGAACTACAAAAATCGCAATTCAGTCGTGTTTATGGCTATGGTGTTGCGGCTATTGTTTTTATCCACTTTTTAATTAATATCGGTATGGTTATGGGTTTAATTCCAACTATCGGTATTCCATTACCTCTTTTCAGTTATGGAGGCTCTGGGCTTTGGGCATTTACTATTTTAATCTTTATTTTTATTAAATTAGATTCCAACAAAATAAACGAATGGTAGTTTACTCATCGTTATTTTATTATGTTTACTCTAATGAAAAATAAACTATATACACTTTTTACACTAATTATATTAGCTAGCTGCTCTAGTAGTAAAACGCTTACCGACCAAAGTTTTTCTAAAGAGCAAACGCAGTTAATTTCAATTGCCGATAGCTTAGCACCCATGCGTGTTTTTAAAATAACTAATAAAAAAGATTCACTTTTACTACGTTCGAAAAGTGCATACATAAAACCATCGCCAAACAATGTTGTTTTAAAAACCTTTGTTAGCAGGCTCTACGCTACAGTTAGAGACAGTTTATCTATGGGAGTTGGTATTGCCGCACCGCAGGTAGGCATTTTAAAAAACATTATTTGGGTACAACGTTTCGATAAAGAAAACCACCCTTTCGAGGTGTATTTAAATCCACGAATCACCAAATATTCAACGGAAAAACAATCGGTAAAAGAAGGCTGCTTATCCATCCCCAACCGTAGCGACATGCTTAACAGTCGAGCCTTTTCTATCGATATTGAATATGACACTATGAACGCTGAACATAAAAAAGAAACCATTAACGATTTTACAGCAGTAATATTTCAGCACGAAATAGATCATTTAAGCGGTATTTTATATTTAGACCATCTAGAAAAAGAAGTACGCGACGCCAATAAACCCAAGCTTTAAAATGAATAAAAACTCAATAGGCATTTTCGATTCTGGGGTTGGAGGAACTTCCATTTGGAAAGAAATTAACACGCTTTTACCAAACGAGAACACGCTTTATTTAGCCGATAGCAAACATGCGCCTTACGGTTCTAAAGGCAAAGAAGCCATTGTAGATTTAAGCATAAAAAACACCGAATATCTACTACACAACAATTGTAAAATAATAGTAGTAGCCTGTAATACAGCAACTACAAATGCCATAGATTACCTTCGTGAGCATTATAAAATTCCTTTTATAGGAATAGAACCAGCCATAAAACCGGCAGCCTTACAAACCAAAACAAATGCTATTGGTATTCTAGCAACAAAAGGCACATTAAGCAGTGCTTTATTTTCAAAAACGGCGGGTATGTTTTCAAAAAGCGTTAATATTATTGAGCAAGTTGGAGAAGGTATTGTGGATCTCATTGAAACAGGAAAATTACATTCTCCAGAAATGAAGTCGTTATTAAAAATCTATCTCAACCCCATGATAGCCGCCAACATAGACCATTTGGTTTTAGGCTGCACGCATTATCCATATTTAATGCCGTTACTTCTAGATATACTTCCAAAACACGTTAAAATTATAGATTCTGGCCAAGCCGTAGCCCGACAGACTAAAGCTATTTTAGAACAATATAATTTACTAAACACTACCACAAACGGAGCTGAAAACATGTTTTTAACTAACGGAAATCCGGATACCATGCATGCTCTTTTAAACAAAAAATTTAATATTGAAATTGCTGATTTCTAATTAACAAAACAATCAAATTGTCATCGTATTTAAAATGTATATTATTAAAGATAAAGTAAGTCAGTTATTGAAGTATTAAAACTTTAGCTCCATTTTATAGAATACACAGCACTAGGTTATATTCAAATAATAAAGGTCTCAATAATTTTAGTTCAACAAATTACTCCTTAAACCAACTCGAATATTTTATGTAGTTTTCGGCAATGCGGTTTATTTCTCCTGATATTAACTCTTCACTTATATCTTTAACTTTCTTAGCAGGTACACCAGCGTAAATACTACCCGATTCAACACGTGTGTTTTTAGTAACAACAGCTCCAGCTGCAATAATACTGTTACTTTCAATAACGCAATCGTCCATAATTATACTCCCCATACCAACTAAAACATTATCTTGAATAGTGCAGCCGTGTACAATAGCATTATGCCCAATAGACACATTATTACCTATGGTTGTTGGCGATTTCTGGAAGGTAGCATGTATTACAGCTCCATCTTGCACATTTACTTTATTGCCCATTTTGATGTAATGAACGTCTCCTCGAATCACGGCACTAAACCAAATGCTACATGCATTTCCTACGGTAACATCCCCAACTATTACAGCATTTTCGGCGATATAACAGTCGCTTGGCAACTTTGGTGTTTTTCCGTTTATTGTTTTTATAATGGGCATAATTTATTAAATTTTATAGGTTACGCTTTCGCGGAAATAATATCGTGAACTTATTTAAAATATGATAGTAAATGAGCCTTTTTCGATGCAGAAACCATTATTTCTTTTCCGTTACTAAGTAAAACACTACCTCCCTTTCCCTTCAAATATTTTACAACTTCGTTTACGTTTACCAAGTATGATTTATGCACACGAACAAAGCCAGAATTGCTCAAAGCGTCTTCAAAATACTTAAGCGTTTTACTCACCAATTTCTTTTTATTGTTGCTTAAATAAATTTCAGTGTAATTATCATCGGCTTTGCAATACAAAATATCAGCTGTTTCTAGAACCTCAAAACCATCGAGCTGCGGAATAGTAATTTTACCCGTAATACTATTTGTTTTAGGTACTAATATTTCATCTTGTAAAGCATTTTCTTTAATCTTAATTTCTGCAACGTAATCAACAGCTTTTATAAGTTCGTCAATAGAAATAGGTTTCATTAAATAATAGCTCGCATGGGCATTTAAAGCCTCTATTGCATAATGATTGTATGCGGTTACGAATACGGTTTCAAAATTAACATCGCCTACCTTATCTAGCAAATCAAAGGCATTTCCATAAGGCATTTCTACATCTAAAAACACTAAATCTAAATCGTTGTTTCGAATTAAAACCAACGCTTCCTCAACGTTCGACGCTTCACCTAAAATAACAACATTTGGACAATATTTTTTTAAGTAATTCTTTAGAATCTCTCGACTAGTTTCTTCGTCTTCAACAATTATTGAGGATAATTTCATATCTCTAAATTTGATTTTTTAAATATAAACGTTTAATCTTTTTTTAGGGTTACACTAACTTGTGTTCCCGTATCCTCTTCATCTTGAAAATTACTAATAGAAACATCCACTTTATCTTTGTACATCGTGTTTAAGATAGACACACGCTTTTTAATATTACCCATACCTTTTGAGTTTTGTTTTTGCTGATGCTCAGTTTTTAATGCTTTAGATTTTTCACGACCAATACCATCATCTGTAATGCTAATAGTTATTTCATCCGGTTTGGATTGCGCGATTGTTATTTCTAAACTTCCCTTTGTTTTTTTATAGCGTAAACCATGCCATACGGCATTTTCTATATAAGGTTGCAATAACATAGGCGGGATAACAAAATCGTTCACATTTATGTTCTCATCTACTCTAATACTATAATCAAATTTATCTTTAAACCTAAAATGCTCTAGCTTAGTATAAAGTTCTAATAGCTTTATTTCTTTTTCTAAAGGAATAAAATCTTGCTCACTATTCTCTAAAACAGCTCGCATAAGTAGTGAAAAATCGGTTAAATATTTATTGGCCGTTCGCTCATCATTAGATGCAATAAAACTATTAACAGAATTAAGTGCATTAAAAATAAAGTGCGGATTCATTTGACTGCGTAAGCTTTTCAATGCTAATAAATTATTTGCTAAACGTTGTTGTTTTATATATTTAAACATAAAAAAAGCACCCAATAATAACAAAACTAAACCTCCAATTAATGAATAAATAATAAGTTTTTGACGTTTGGTTTGCTCGGTTGAAAGTTGGTATTTACTTTCTGATAATTCGCGATCGCTTTCTAAACTAGTTATTCTGTTTTGCTTACTTACGAGCTCTTTACTAAAACGAGCCGCTTGCGAAATTTGTTGCTCTTTTTTTGCATAAACCTGATCTACTAAATCTACATAATCCTGAAAAGCTTTTAAAGATTTCTCATAATCTTCTGCAGATTCGTAAACTTCAGAGAGCTTTCTTTTAGCATCTTTTTTCACTATTAAATCCTCTTTACTTTCTGCTTCTTCAATACTTTTTTCGAGATAGCTTATTGCGTTTGCCACATCGCCTTGAGAAGCATAAGCATTCCCTATTTTATAATTTTGTTTTTGCGGTGTTAATGCACTTTCATTATCGAAGACCGAATCGGTTTCAATCTCATTGATAGTATTGAGTGCTTCTTTCCTTAGTTGAATTTCTTCGGAATAATCATTAATATCATTTTGAAAATCGGCTACTTTTAATTTTTCAGAAACAGCGCGTTTTTTATTTTCACTATTTGCCAAGTTAAGCGATTTGTAGAAAAACCCTTTGGCCTTGTCTGAATCTCCTTTTGCGCTGTAAACCTGAGCTATTTTAGAGTTTAAATCGGTTTCCTTAGGCTTTATTAAATGTGTTTTCGCTATAGATAACCCTTCGGTATAATATTCAATAGATTTATCAAAATTCTGGATTAACAAATACACATCGCCCAAACCTTCATAAAGCGACACTAATTGCCAGTTGGTAAGTTCTCTTTTGTTGATGGTCTGATAGACCTGAATACTTTCTTGATAGTTTTTGTTGAACTTATAAGCATTTGCCAGTTTTAAAGATACCTCATTAGTTTCTGTACTTTGCATGCTTATTCGGTAGTTATACACAGCTAAATCGTACTGTTTCCAATACAAATACACATCCCCTAAAGTTTCGTATGCTATACTGTTTTCTTTAGCAGAATTGGTTTCTAACAAAGCATCAGAAATAAACTGAATACTTTTTCGAGCATCTTTTTTTAAATAGACATCTGCAGAATCGATAAGCGATTTAAAAGATTCAGGATTACTACGAGACCGCTTACTATATTTAGAGAAAACCTTATCGACATTGTTCGTTTCCACTTGCACCTCTATGCGTTCGTTACTTTTAATGGTATAATAAACGGTTTCAAAATCTTTATACCTAATAGTAAGCTCATCACCTATTCGAACTTCAATTCGAAAATCGCCCATAATGTCGGTTGTAGCATATCCGCCTCCATTAACTTCAATGTTTACATCGGAAATGGGTTTTCTAGTATCACTTTCTATCACAGAACCCCGCACTGTAAAGCGTTCTCCTTTTGTATTAAATGTATTACTAATCTGCGCCTTTGTAAAAGTACAGCATAGTAAAACGCTTAAAATAGTGATATGTTTAAATAAAGTCTTCATTATAATTTTTACAATGATAAACTTACGCACTTTACTTGGTATAATAAAATGATGCTTTTAGAAAAAAGTGTCTTTTACCAACCAAAAAGTTGCCTTTACTCATTTAAAAGTTAATATCACGTATTTAAATGCCTCCCTTACTCATTCTCATTTTATTCTTCAGTTAATTGATTTTAGCTTTACAGTATTGAAATCTTTCTCATTAAAAAAACAAAAACACTATGAAAACGCACTTAAAAACAATAGCCTTTTGCACTGCATTAATTGGTTTCACTTCTTGCAATGCCAACACAAAAAAACAACCTGAACTTTATGCTGAACATAGCGTTGAGCGCGAAGTTGAAAATAAAATGAACCACGAAGCATCTAATAAACAATTTATTAAGGTGGCTCTTTTATTAGATACTAGTAATAGCATGGATGGATTAATAGACCAAGCTAAGGCGCAGCTTTGGGATATTGTAAACGAATTGTCGTATGCTAAATGTGGCACCAATAAACCAAACTTACAAATTGCATTATATGAATATGGAAATGATAATTTAAACGCAGACAAAGGCTACATTAAACAGGTTTTAGCCTTTAGTGATGATTTGGATGATATTTCTAAAGAGCTATTCTCGTTAACTACAAACGGTGGGGAAGAATATTGCGGACAAGTTATTCAAACTTCTTTAAGCCAATTAGAATGGGGCAAAAACCCAGACGATTTAAAACTTATTTTTATCGCAGGAAACGAAGCCTTTACACAAGGTAAAGTAAATTACCAAGATGCTAGCGCAAATGCTAACGAAAAAGATGTTACGGTAAATACCATTTTTTGCGGAAATTACAGACAAGGCATTTCTAGCAAATGGAAGGCTGGTGCGGAGTTAACACAAGGCGATTATATGGCGATTGAGCAAAATACTAAAACAGTACATATAGCATCACCTTATGACGATGCGATTTTAATTTTAAATAAAAAACTAAACAACACTTACGTAATTTACGGCGTAAAAGGCCAACGCAAAATGGAAATGCAGGCTGAGCAAGATAAAAACGCCGCAGGTTACAGTAAAGCAAATGCTGTGAGTAGATCTGTGAGTAAAAGTTCACACTTATACAAAAACAAATCGTGGGATTTGGTTGATGCAGATGAAATGGAAGAAGTTATTATTTCCGACTTAAAAGACGATGCATTACCGACTGAATTAAAAGGAAAATCTGCTAATGAAATTAAAAGCTACATTGAAATCAAACGCAAGGAACGTACACAAATTCAAAATGAAATACAACAACTAAACTCTAAACGTAAAGCCTATATTTCGAAACAAAAAATAGAAGGCGAAAACGGTTTAGAAAATGCCATGACGAATGCAATAAAGGCTCAAGCTAAAAAGAAAAACTATAGCTGGAATAAATAAAATACCGGCATAAATCTTTCTAAAAAGAGTAAATCCCACCAAAAATTGGCGGGATTTACTCTTTTATAATGAATTCTAATAAAAATTATTTTTAATTAACTGCTGGACAGTTACAGTGGTAAGCTTCTTTTCTGCAATTAAAATTATACCCTAATGTAAATTGATGAAACCCACCATTTGTGAACACCAAAGAATTAGACTGATAGGTGTAGGTATAAGCGAACATAAACTGATTATAGTTTACACCCAAAATTGGTGTTATTTGCTGTAGCTTTTGACTTTTAACCGAATTACTTGTTGTTAAGTATTCTGCACCATCAGTACTTTGACGATATGAAATACCACCCCAAACTTTCCCGAAATCCATTTGCTTGTAAGCCTTAGCATTAATATCAATACCGCCCTCTTTTGTAGCATCACGATATTGAAACATTAACGACGGCTCATAACTCCAAGAACTACCATATTTACCAAAAACAGCACCTAAGGAAAACAGGTATCGTCTTAAGTTACTTGTAATATTTTGGTCGCTATTAATTCCTGAGTTTTTAACTAAGTTCTTTACTGTACCATGTGCATAAAAATCTAAAAATTGGTAAGAAAACCCAAAATCTAAATTAAAGTTTGTTTCGCTTTGCACCGTACCATCAATAATTGGATCTGGACCATCGAAAAGAAAAGAAGTTTCATCTAATTTATACTGAATAATTCCAGCACTTAAACCAAAAGAAAGCATGTTTAAATCTACTGGAGACCTCGAAAACATAAGATGATGTGCATAAGTTGCATAGGCACCCGTTTGAGAATGATATCCATTTTTATCGGTATACAAAATACCACCAACTGCAGATGGCGTATCTCCAATACGGCTATTTACACTCATAGTCATTAACTTCGGAGCATCTTCTTGCCCAAACCATTGTTGACGCGCCGTAAGACGTAACTTAGCACAATTTGCAGCACCAGCCATCGATGGATGGATTAAATAATAATTATCGGTTAGATAATCTGTATAAATTGGTAATCCTTCTTGAGAAGTTGCCATGTTGGAAAATAACATGCTTGCAATTACCACAAAACTAAATTTTAATCTCATAACTTGTACACGAGGTATTTTTGCTATTATAAACGCCTTCATTATCAAAAAATTATAGCCTCAAACTTAATAGTAAATCATTACTTAGTTCTCTCCTACAATCGGGCAACAAAACTCAAATATATGGATATCTAAAGTTTTCTTTTAGTATTTTTGTAAAAAAATAGTTAAAATGAGTAATTTCAAGGTTTCTGTTAAAGAAACATCTAACGATAGCATAGTAAAATTTGAGTTAAATCAATTCATTACACAGCACCAAAGTTTTGAATTTAATAATATAGACGAAGCTAAAAAATCGCCTTTAGCGCAGCAATTATTTTACTTACCATTTGTAAAAAAGGTTTACATATCTGGTAATTTTGTTGCTGTTGAGCGTTATAGCATTGTAGAGTGGACAGACGTCCAAGATGAAATGGCCGAACAAATAGAAGCCTATTTAAATGATGGCGGTGTTGTAGTTGAAGAAACTGCTGTATCTAAAAAAGTTCCTGTTACTGTCTACGCAGAAAGCACACCAAACCCTGCTGTAATTAAATTTGTAGCTAATAAAAAAATTGTAGCTGCACTTTTTGAGTTCACTTCTATTGATGAAGCTAAACTTTCACCTTTGGCAACCGAATTATTTCATTTTCCTTTCGTGAAAAGTGTTTTTCTTGACGAAAACTATGTATCTGTCACAAAGTATGACATTGCAGAATGGGGAGAAATAACATTAGAACTTCGTGAATTTATAAGAAGTTATATTGAAGACGGAAAAGAAATTGTTGTGCCCGAAGCTGTTGAAACTTTAAAAAAATCTACAGAACAAGTAGATACACATTTTGATACGCTCGACGACACCTCTAAAGAAATTATAAATATTCTTGAAGAATATGTAAAACCTGCCGTAGCTAGTGATGGAGGAAATATCCAATTTATTTCTTACGATGAAGACACCAAAAATGTAAGCGTACTTTTACAAGGTGCTTGTAGCGGTTGCCCATCGTCTACTTACACTCTAAAAAGTGGTATTGAAAACATGCTAAAAGAAATGCTTCCAGGAAAAGTAGCAATGGTAGAAGCTATTAATGGTTAATAGTGACGTTTTAATTTATTTAGGGTCTTACTTAATAACGGTCTCTGTTATTGAGACAACTATTTTTTAACCCAATAAATTAAACATTATGGCAGTATTAAAAGTAATTGAAGTATTAGCAAACTCAGAAAAAAGCTGGGAAGATGCAACTAGAAAAGCAGTAAAACACGCAGCAAAAAGCGTGAAAAATATTCGTTCTGTATATGTTCAAGACCAAAGCGCAAGCGTTAAGGATGGTGAAGTAGCAGATTTTAGAGTAAATTTAAAAATAACTTTTGAAGTAAACTAAAAGTTATACTTAAAATAAAAAAGCATTCTATAATTTACTTAGGATGCTTTTTTTATCATTTTAACTTTAAGCTGACTTATAAAAAAAAAGGACTAAATACTATAGGTAATTATTTTACTAACTTTAACAAGATTTAATGGTACAACTTTAACATATTGTTGCAACTAAAATAAAAACTTAATATGAAATCCTTAGCACTTATTTTCACCTGCTTTGTTGCCATAGAACACATTTACTTTTTAACTTTAGAAATGTTTTTTTGGACAAAACCTAGAACCATAAAATCATTCGGGATTAAATCGAAAGCATTTGCCGAAGAAACTAAGGTTTTAGCGGCAAACCAAGGCTTGTATAATGGCTTCATTGCCGCTGGCATTCTCTTTGCGGTTTTTATAGAAAATCAAGCATTTATCCATTTCTTTTTAATATGTGTAACTATTGCAGGAGTTTACGGCGCTTATTCAACCAAACAGCCTAAGCTTTTTTACTTTCAGTCTATCCCTGCCATTATTGCGCTTATATTAAGTATAGCTTAAAACATTTAATATTTTTTTATCATTATAAATTAATTAAACAACATTATAGTTTTTAATTTTGCAAAACAAAAAATCAACAAAAATTATGGATTTAGAAAACATTGACACAGAAAAATGGATTGCTCTAGCGGCAGATTATGGCATTAAAATTATTGGCGCCATTGTCATATGGATTATTGGCTCTTGGGTTATTAAGAAAATATTAAAGGCAGCCGAAAAGGTAATGTCTAAAGGAAATTACGATGTAAGCCTTCAAAAATTCTTATTAAACTTAGCTGGCTGGGGATTAAAAATTGTTTTAATCATTGTTGTTCTAGGTACCGTTGGTGTAGAAACTACATCTTTTGCAGCCATTATAGCAGCAGCAGGTTTAGCTGTTGGTTTAGCTTTACAAGGTTCTTTAGGGAATTTTGCCGGAGGTGTTTTACTTATGATTTTTAAACCTATTAAAATTGGTGATTTAATTGAAGCTCAAGGTGAAATTGGAGTTGTAAAGGAAATTGAAATCTTTACTACAAAATTAACTGGCCTATCTAATAGAGAAATTATTATTCCAAACGGATCTTTATCAAACGGAAATATTATCAATTATACTACAGAAGGAACTCGTCGTGTAGACTTAACGTTCGGTGTTGGTTACGACTCTGATATTAAGAAAACAAAACAAGTACTTATGGATGTATTAACATCGCACCCTAAAGTATTACAAAACCCTGCTCCTACTGTAAATGTATCGGAATTAGCCGATAGCTCAATTAATTTTGCTGTAAGACCATGGTGTACAACTGCAGATTACTGGGATGTTTATTTTGGTATTACTGAAAATGTAAAAGAAGCTCTTGATGCGGCTGGAATTGAAATTCCTTACCCACACCAAGTTGAAATACATAAAGAAGGATAAGCATTTAGTTTAAAACTTATTAATTTAAAAAGCCCTGATGGTTAAAACTATCAGGGCTTTTTTTTATATTCAAAATAAATAATTCTATTATTTTTTCTTTGGCTTTAAAGCCACAAAATCTTTTAAATAATAAGGTTCAAAATAAGCCACATCTTCAAAATCATTATTTTGATATTTTTTAAAAGCCAAGGCACTCATTTCATTAGCCGATGGTAATTTATCTTCAATAAAAATGGCATTCAGGTTTGTAATAAGTGCTTTTGTTTTATCAACACCATTTCCTATAAAATAGACTTTTCCGTTCTGTAAATTTTCCGCGAAAGCGTTTTCATCTAAAATCTGAGCTTCAGTTGTTCTTATTTCATTATAATTAGAATCGTAAATAGCAGAATACACTTCCATACGTCGGGCATCTAACATACTCACAATAACACCATTTTCTAATTGCACTTTATAAGCAAGAGCTTCTAGTGTTGGTACAGAAATTAAAGGTTTACCTAAAGCGAAACAGAGCCCTTTTGCTGTAGAAACTCCAATACGCAATCCCGTATAAGATCCTGGGCCTTTACTAATCGCTATCGCGCTTAAATCTACAGAATCAATCCCAGCTTCTTTTAAGGCTTCGTCTATATAAACATGAAGTCTTTCGGCATGCGAATAACTTTTATCGTTATCTTCTTTTAAAACAATAGTTTCACCATCTTTTGCAATGGATACCGAGCAATTTGTAGTTGCTGTTTCTATATTTAATATAAATGTACTCATGTTTTCATTTTCATTGGAATTGCAAAAATATTGTTTTTATTATTAGAAAAATATTACTACTCTATAAAAAGTAAAAAGGCTATCATTTATTTAAAATGACAGCCTTAATTTATTATTTAAAATTGAGAACCGAGAACTATTTTACTAACGATTTACCCATGTAAAAATCTAATACTTTTGTTTTGAAAACGAAATCGTATTTAGCATTAATTAGCGAAGATTCTGCATTTATAAGTTGCACACGAGCTTGCTCCAAATCGAAAGCAGTTAGCACACCAATATCAAAACGCTCTTTAGAGTTATTAAACGCTAAATTTTGAGATTCTAAGGATTTTTTTGCTGCCAAATACGCTTTTAAACCTGCTTGAGCATCGGTATAAGCACGCTGGATATTAGACTCTAAATCAATTTTCGCCTGTTCTAAACGAAGCTTAGAATTATCTTCTTGAATTTTAGACTTTGCAACATTTGTTTTATTTTGAAATCTAGAAAAGATAGGAATGCTAATACCTAAATTAAAACTGTGTCCTTTATTCGTATTTAATTGATCTAAAAAAGCTTCTTCGTTATTAGTTAAATTTGAATAAAAGGCATTAGTACCAAAACCGTAACTTAAAGATGCCGACGGCAAGTAACCTCCTTTAGAAATTTCGGTATTTAACTCTGCACTTTCAATATTCTTTTCCGCAATTTTAATTTCATTTCTATTTTCTAAAGCATAATTTAAAACAGGATCTACGCTGTTGTACATTACCGCTTCAGAAGGTGAATTGATATCAATTATTTCTACATTAAACCCATTGTAAGGCACTTGTAAAAGTTGTGATAATGATAATAATGCTAAATTGAAATTATTTTCCGCTAAGGTTACTTGTTGCTCGTCACGACTTAAAGTAGCTTCGGCATCGTAAATATTAGCTGCAGGCTGTACTCCAGCATCAACTAAGCTTTTTACTTGATTTAGCTGTTTTTCACTAAACAGTATTTGTGCCTGAGCGGTTTCTAAATTTTCTTTATTAAAAAGTACATTTAAATAGGCGTTTACAACATTAAGCGAAATATCGTCTTTAATTCTGTTAAGTTCTAAGCCATTGGTTTCGCGGTTTAACAATGCAGATTTTTTGTTATTTAAATTTCTAAAACCATTAAAAACCGTTTGAGAAACACTTAAACCAACATTAGTAGAATGACTGGTTCTATTCGCGAAAATACCTTGAGCTACTAAAGAGGTTCCTAAACTTAAACCTTGAGATGTACTTGCACTTAATGATGGTAAAAATTGTCCTTTTGCGGCAATTATATCCTGATCGTTTGTCAATAGTGTATTTTCTGCTTGCTTTATGGTAATATTATGTTCTAAAGCATGACTTACGCACTCTTGCAAAGTCCAAAGTTTTTCCTGAGAAAAAGATGTAACCGCAGCGCACATAACAGCACAAAACATAAGACTTTTAAAACCTTGTAACTTGGTGTTTTTAGTTTTCATCTTCGTCCTCATCTTCGTTATCTTTTGATGCTTTATTCCAAACCTTAATCTTATCGCCTTCTTTAACGCCTTCTAGTATTTCTACATTTATACCATCAGACAGACCTAACTCTACGTTTTCTTTACGGTATTTGTTATCTCCTTCAGATATTTCAACAAAAGGTTTTTCTGTAATTCTATTATACTGCAGTAACGCTTCTCTAATAGCCAAAACACTATCCTTAGCTTCAATGTCAATTTCTGCATTAGCGCTATACCCTGCCCTAATATTTGTAGTAGAATCTATTTCAACATCAGCTTTAATAGTAAACTGTACCGCTCCGTTTTCTTCAATGCCTTTTGGAGCAACAAACGTTAATTTTGCAGGAAATTCTTTGTTTGCAATAGCTCCTAAAACAACTTTAATCACCTTACCTTCTTTTAATTTTCCTACTTCGGCCTCATCAACTTTACCTTCAAAAATCATTAAACTCATATCTGCAATAGTGGCAATAGTTGTTCCTGCATTAAAGTTATTACTTTGAATTACTTGATCGCCTTCTCTTACCGGAATTTCTAAAATAGTACCAGGAATTTGAGCAACAATATTTGTGTTTGCCGAGCTTCCGCCAGAAATAGAACCTTGTTTTATAATTTGATAATCGTTTTGCGCTTGTCCGTAAGTTTCTTTGGCTTGATTGTAACCTAACTCACTGTTCTCAAAATCTTGCTTAGAAATAACACCTTTTTCGAAAAGAGCTTTGTTTCGATTGTACAATACTTTTGAGTTCTCAAAAGATAATTTAGTAGATGATATACGGCTACTTGCGCTTACCAAACTTTGCTCGTTTGGTACCACTCTAATAGTAGCAATTAAATCTCCTTTTTTAACCTTGTCTCCTTCTTCAACTAAAATCTTATCTACAATACCAGGAATTTGAGGTTTCAATTCAATCTCCTCCTCTGGGTTTAATTTCCCTGTGGCAACTGCTTTTGTATTAATTGATGTGTAAAAAGGTGACTCGACCTTAAACTCTTCAATACCTTTAGAATTTGCATCCTTAAAATACTTTAATACTAAGGCTAATAGTAAGATGACTACTATTACTGCAATAATTTTTACTGTTTTTTTCATTTTTTTGATTGTTTATTCTTCTCTTAAAGCTTCTATTGGTTTAATACTTGTTGCTTTTGTTGCTGGAATTAAGCCTATTAAAGTACCTAAAACGACTAATATCAATAAGGCTGTAAATACTACACCTATAGATACAGATGCGTTTACTAATGCAGCATCGGCTCCCTGACCAAAAAGATTATCGAGGAGTATTAAAATTAAACCTCCGGAAATAATACCAAACAGGCCTGCTACTAATGTTAAAAACACAGCCTCGACAACTATTTGTCTTTTAATCTCGAATGGCGTTGCACCTAATGCACGACGCACTCCAATTTCTTTAGTACGCTCTTTAACGGTTATTAATAAAATATTACCAATAGCAAAAACACCTGCTATTAATGTGGCAATACCCACAAACCATGTTAAAAATTGCATACCGGTTAAAAAGCCCGTCATTTTAGAAAACTCTTTTCCTAAATTAAAACTTCCGAATGCACGCTTATCTTCTGGGTGGATATTATTTAAGTTTTTCAGTAATAATTTAGAATCTTCTTCTATTTGCTTAATATCATATTCTGGTTTTCCAGTAATCATCATCCAACCTATACGATCGCCTTGATTGTAAATTTGTTGATAGGTAGTAAACGGAATGTGCATATCTGTAGATGGCCCCATATTAACGTTACCAGAATCGAACATTCCAACAACTTTAAAATTAATATCATTAATAATTAAATAGGTTCCAATAACTTCGGCATCTTTTTCATAAAGCTGTTTATAAGCGTCTTCTGAAATGACTACAATCTTTTTATTGTCATCAATATCATTCTGATTGATAAAACGGCCGTGTATTAATTTTTTCTTTTGAAGTTGATCTAAAAGCGGATAATCGCCTGCCATTTGAAAACTACCAGATAAAAAGTTTTTTGTAACCGTTGCGCTTCTTTGATTTCTAGGAAGTACAAACTCGATACCTTCAACATTTTCTTCTATTTTTTTAGCGTCGGATAATGATAATTTAACCTCTCGACCTTCTTGAAAACCCTTAAAAGGTTTCCCAGTACTTTGCCCCCAAACAAAAACACTGTTAGTTGCAAAATCTCCAAACAACACGTTAAAAGAATTCTCTAAACCACGTGCAGAACCTAGTAAACCAATAAGTAATAAAATACCCCACCAAACACCAACCATGGTTAAAATAGACCTTAGTTTGTTTTTGCTTAAGCTATCGAAAACTTCTTGCCAGGTATCTTTCTCTAGTAAAAATTTAAACATAGTTAATCGTTTCTTAAAGCTACAATGGGCTTAATTTGTGATGCTCGTTTTGCTGGTAAATACCCTGCAATGGCTCCCGCAACTATTAATGTAATGGTTGCTCCTGCTACTAAGCTGTTACTTACTCCTGGTTCTTTTATAAAATAATCTTTTAAAACCGGTGTGGCGAGTTCTAAAACACCAACACCTACCAATAAACCCACATATCCTGCAATAGCCGTAATTATTATAGATTCTAATAAAATAATAGAAACAATAGATCTTGGTGATGCACCTAGTGCTTTACGAATACCAATTTCCTTGGTGCGCTCTTTAACAATAAAAATCATGATATTACTAATACCAACAATACCTGCAATTAAAGTTCCAAAGCCTATAACGAGTATAATTATGGATAAACTGGTAGTCATCATATCCACCTGCTTTGTACCTTGAGCCATATTTCTGATACGAATAGCTCGTTGATCGCTACGGGCCACATCAAATTTTTCTTTTAAACTTTTTTCTATTGAAACACCTAAAGCAAGTGCTTCTGTAGAATTCATTTCCGGATTGTAAGTTAGATGTATTAAATCTACCAAATCGTTATTACCATAAACGCGTTGTATAGTTGTAATTGGCATGTAGATAATACTTTCTTCACTATCACCTTCATCATCAGTAAAAACGCCCACTACTTTATATTGAATTCCGCTAAGGTTAATATATTTTCCAATGGCAGTTTCTTTAAAGAATAATTCATCTTCAACCTTTTTACCAATAACAACTACTTTCGTTTTATTGATTAAATCGCTTTGGTTGATATATCGCCCTTCCTTAACCACATTGTTTTCAATAAACATATACTCGGGATAAACACCACGAAGTTGATAACTATTCTTTTCGCCTTTGAAAGAAGCATTAACACTTTTATTTACCTTAGAAGTAATAAACTGAACTTTATTGCCATATTTTTCCTTTATAAATTCGCGATCTTCATTTTTAAACTGAATTCTTCTACCAACCTGCATCCCTTTATTTGCCTTGGTAGTTCTTCCTGGAAAAATAATAATGGAATTATTGGCATCGGTACCAAAAGCCTCCTGAAAGGTGTTTTGTAAACCGTTTGCTATACCAAACAAAATAGCAAATAACAAAATAGCGAAAGCCACCGTAAACCCAGAGAGTAAACTCCGAGTTCTATTCATATTAATACTTTGGAATATTTCTCGCCAGAGATCTAAATCAAACATATAACTTGGCTCTTACTTGTTCAACTTTTCTATCTTCAATAATAACCCCATCACGCAGCCTAACATTACGTTTACACATGGCTGCTATATCTTCTTCATGAGTAACCATTAAAATTGTTTTTCCTTCATCATTAAGATGCTGGATAAAATCCATTATTTCATGAGATGTTTTGGTATCCAAAGCTCCCGTTGGCTCATCGGCCAATAATAATTTAGGATCTGCCGCTAAAGCCCTAGCGATAGCCACACGCTGTTTTTGCCCTCCGGAAAGTTCTTTAGGTAAATGCTTTGCCCAATCGGCTAAACCTACTTTTTCTAAATGAAACATAGCCAACTCCAAACGCTCTTTTCGCTTCATACCTTGGTAGTATAAAGGAAGCGCCACGTTTTCGAGTGCCGATTTGTAATTTATTAAATTGAATGATTGAAAAATAAAACCTAAAAACTTATTTCTATAAACTGCTGCTTTCTTTTCGGTAAGATTTTTTATTGGTAAGCCGTCTAGAATATATTCGCCTTCATCAGCTTCATCCAACATACCAATAATGTTCAGTAATGTAGATTTCCCAGATCCAGAAGAGCCCATAATAGCCACCATTTCTCCTTTTTCTACCGATAAATCGATGCCTTTTAAAACATGTAAACTTGAATCTCCTATGGGATAGGATTTGTGCAATTGACGGATTTCTAACATATGTTTTGATTGATTGATAAAATCGTTTCTCTTTTGGTTAAAAACAACGACTTTATAGTAAGACTACTCAAACAAAGAAATGTTACAATATTCGATAAAAAAAATAATTATTAATTTTTTAACAGCATCAAAAACAAAATAGAAATCTCAAAATCAAATAATTACACTTCTTTTTTATTATACTTTTTATATATCGCAAAGGCTATTCCTGCAACTAAAACATAAGGTATTGCCATTAAATACACAATGCCATCATTTATACCTTTGGCCGCAGCTCCAGTCTCTTCACTTTCTAAAACAGCTCTACACATAGCGCATTGTGCATTGGTTTCTAAAAAGAAAAACAGTGTAAACAGAAAAAATATTATTTTAGTTTTCATAGTATTTAGAAAATAAATTAACCTAACAAATCGATTACAGTTTAGGCTTACTTATCGAAAGGCACTAATAATAAGGTGAAATCATTATAAAAACAACCACACCAGATACAGCCACGTACAACCAAAGCGGAAAAGTAATTTTAGCAATTTTACGATGCTTTTCAATGTTATTTGTAATAGCTCGAGCATAGGTGATTAGCACAAAAGGAATAACAACTATAGACAGTAAAATATGCGTTATAAGTATAAAGTAGTAAACTACACGGGCCATGCCTTCCCCACCATATTTAGTAGAATCACTCGTCATGTGGTAAGCAACGTACATCACTAAAAAAATCAAAGATAGTAGTATGGCAAACTTCATTAAACGTTCATGAAGTTTTACCTTTTTATTTTGGATAGCAATAAAAGCCAATACCAAAACAAGAGCTGTTAATGCATTAACAGACGCATAAATGGGTGGCAGAAACACAGGTAATTCCGCATCAATTTTAACGCCAAATAAAATAGCTACAACCACAGGTATTGCTACAGAAAGTACAATAATAAGTTTATTGTATTTTTTATCGTCTAAAGTATTGTTATCGTTATTCATTCAATAGTTTTTTAATATCTGCTTTTAACGCGCTAATTTCTTCTTTTACGCCATCGTCATCCACTTTCTCAGACTCCGACACTACACCTCTGTAATATATAATAGGGTTGCCATAATCGTCTGTTCGTGATCTTATAAATCCATTTTTATCAATTAAAGCAAAATTACCAGAATGCTCAAAGCCCCCAGCCACATTTTCAGCTTCAGCCGCATACAAGTTAAAACCTGTATTAGCCAACTCATAAATAGTTTCTTTTTCACCAGTCATTAAATTCCAATTTGGGTTGGTTATACCGTATTTTTCAGCGTAAGCCTTTAAAACCTCTTGTGTATCATGACTCGGATTTATAGTAAATGATGCTACCCCAAAATCCTCAAACCCATCAAAAGTATTTTGAATTTGCACCAAATTCATACTCATTCTTGGGCAAATAGTTGGGCAGGTTGTAAAAAAGAATTCTATTACATATACTTTACCTTCGTAATCTTTATTGGTAACCGTTTTACCATCTTGATTGGTAAATGCAAAGGCTGGCACTTTTTTAGCTTCTCCATTAATTTCAATAAACGCTAAATCGGAAACTTTTGGAACCACCTGCTTTTGATCGCTTCTTCCTGATTGTCTCGAAATATCGTTATTAGAAACGCGATCTACAATTTCTGGGATAAAAATAATTCCAAAAACTAAAATCACGAAAGCGATCCCAATGTATGAGTAGTTATTCTTTTTCTTCATGTTATAAAATTATTTTATACTACCTTTTAAATCACTTGCTCGTCTAATATCCGAATTAAACTCGCCTTTACGCTTTTGTCTATACTCAGTAAATACAATACGTAAATCGTCGCTCATTTTATTCTTAACTTCTGCAACTTCAATACAATTATATCCGTTTAGCCCGTAAACTGGACTGTTTTTCTCCAGTTCCTTATCAGTTCTATCATCTAAGCGACCACGTTGGTTTAAATCTTTATCAATAATAAAAACATCTGCCGTAGACAAATCGGGATTTAAATCCGTCTTACTTTTCAAACTAAAATAAACACGTTTAATATCCGCAGGATCACCGTAAACAAAATGCCAGAACCTAATATCATCATACGAGTTTATTTCCGCTTTAAGCTTCTTAACAGCTTCCTCTGTTCCTTTAGGCATTAGTATTACTAACTGAAACTTTTTAAAACCCTTAAACTTATCGTAAATCAGCTCCTTTAAGTTAGATGCTTCAATCGCATTTTTCATCGGGTCATTACCTAAAAAACCCAAAACAGTAATATGATCTTTTAAAACAACAGGCTCATCGGTATCCGATGTAAAGGCATCTATATCCAAAACCTGATCTTGTACAATGTCTAAAGGTTGATAGTTATGTGTAGAAGGATATAAAATCAATAAAAACGCAACAGGAAGAAAAAATAAAATTCCTAATACAGCATAGCGACCCACTTTTTTTCTATCCATAACTTACTCGTTTTCGGCTTTATTTAGCATGTTGCAAAAATAAAAAAAGACGGCCTAAAAACCGTCTATACTTTGTTAATTTATCTTAATAACATTGCTTAAAAAAAAGATCCCGCCTTTCAGCGGGATTAATTTATATATCTAATCTCAAAGGCTGAAAACTCAACCATTCAAAATTTAATTCATATTAAAAATCTCTTTTAATATAACCATTATCGTATACTCTAAAAACGTATCCACCTTCTTGTAATAAAATAAATACTAAGTATGCCATTAAGAAAATAGCTGTCCATACTACCGCACGACGTAAACCAGGTGTTTCATCACGCATGTGCATAAAATCCCAAGTAATATAATACGCTTTAACTATAGTTAAGATAATAAAAATCCAGTTTAAAGCTTTCATACCAAAAACATGCCCAGATAAAGATTCTGGTTTAATAATACCCAATACAACCTCAATAACAGTTATAAGAGTTAAGAATGCTAAAACACCCCAAATTTTTTGAGTATTAGATTTAAATTTAACTAAACCTCTAAATATTTCTAATTTATGCTCGTGTGCCATTTTAAATGCTTTTTATATCTCCTATTTATAGGAACTGAAAAATATATTTTTTATTAAACCAGGTAGAAGAATGTAAATACAAATACCCAAACTAAATCTACAAAGTGCCAGTATAAACCAACTTTTTCTACCATTTCGTAGCTTTTACGCTTTTCGTAAGTTCCTAATAACACATTAAAGAAAATAATGATATTAATAATAACACCCGACAATACGTGAAAACCGTGAAAACCTGTTATAAAGAAAAAGAAATCGGCAAATAACGGAGAACCATATTCGTTAACGTGCAAGTTAGCACCCTCAACATATAATGTTCCATTATCTTTCAAAGTTTTTAAAGACTCCGCTCTAGACAATACTGTTTTCTCTCCTTCTTCATTTAAAATTTGAGTTCTAATTAAAACGTTATCATGAGCTTCTAACCCATTAACAACCTCTTCAACAGTATAGGCAGGTAAAGTAGACTCACTTACAAACCATAAACCATTCTTTTTCTCATGTATCGCTCTATCCTTATGGTCGGCAAGAGCAACAAAATCCTTAACTGCTACGCGATGACCTTCGGTATCAACGAACTGTAAAATATTACCACCTTTAGTTTGTACTGCACCGTACTCGCCTTTAATAAATGTATTCCATTCCCAAGCTTGAGATCCAACGAAAATTATACCACCAATTACAGTTAAAAACATGTAAATAGTAACTTTTCCTTTATCTAAATGGTGTCCCGCATCTACCGCCAATACCATCGTTACCGATGACATAATAAGTACAAAAGTCATAAACGCCACATAATACATTGGTGCATTTACACCATGTAAAAAGGGAAAGTGAGTAAACACTTCATCGGCAATTGGCCAAGCATCAATAAATTTAAATCTAGAAAATCCGTAAGCTGCTAAAAACCCGGAAAATGTTAAAGCATCCGAAACAATGAAAAACCACATCATCATTTTACCGTAACTTGCCTTTAACGGTTCATTCCCGCCATTCCAAGTTTTGCCTTCTGCTACTGCTGTACTCATATATAATTGGTTGTTATTTAAAAGTTGGACAAAAATAATCAATTTATTTATCTAATAAAATATGAAACAATAAAAATTACTATTATCCCATATTCCTGCTTCAAAAACCTTTGGGCGTTCCCCAAGGGTCGGGCTTTCACTACTCAATCTTTTTATTTTTTAGGAAAACAAAAAGGATTTCAAACAAGCCGTTCAATCCCTAACGCGGGCCAACTTGCAAAAATCCAACTTAAAACCCATAGTTTTATCACTCCTATAAATAATTCGCTAAACACCTTTAGAAACTGGCTTTAACAAACAATTAAACTATAGAAAACTATCCAACAAAGTATAAAAACATAAATAAATAAACCCAAAGAATATCTATAAAATGCCAGAAGGTTGCTGCCAACTCAAAACCTAACATATTAGTTGCACTATACTTTTGTTTAAAATGATTATAAATTACAACCAACAGGCAAATTAACCCTACCACAACGTGTAAAATGTGCACTAAAGCAATTAAATAAACGTACGACATGGTAACATTACTGGTTGGTCCTGTAAAATTATAACCCAAATCTATAATTTGTCTAAAACCAGCAAACTGATTATAAATAAAGACAATACCCAAAACTAAGGTTACTAATAACCATAAGCTTGTTGCCTTATGTTGGCCATTTTTCAGTGCTTTTTTTGCCAACAAAAAAGTAATACTACTAACTACAATAACAACGGTGCTAATAATAAAAGCATTTGGCAATCTAAAATCACTTAACCAATCGGGACGTGAGCTACTTACAATAAAAGCACTCGTCCAGCCCATAAAAGACATGATTAACGAAATAATACCAAACCAAAGCATCATTTTTTTTGCTCTGCCTGTTTTCTCTTCTCTTGTTCCCTGAGTTAAATCCATGATTAACTTATAAATTTATCGATTACATAAACAATTTGCACCAACGTAATATAAGCCACACTAGATAGCATAAGTTGTTTTGCAGATTGCTCTGTCATTTTTTTAAATAATTGAATCGCATAATAAAGCATTCCCAAACCAAGTATAAAAACAATAATTGCAGCAACAATAGAAAGTTGCAAACGCCCAGTAAATCCAAATACAGGAATTATTGAAATTAAAATGGTCCAAATAGTATACATAATAACTTGTACAGCAGTACCTCTATCTTGTTTCCCTGTGGGCAACATAAAAAAGCCTCCACGCTTATAATCTTCAAACAGAAACCAACCAATAGCCCAAAAATGCGGAAACTGCCAGAAAAACTGCAAAGCAAATAACGTTCCTGGCTCAATGCCAAAATCATTAGTAGCCGCTACCCAACCAAGCATAAATGGAATAGCTCCCGGAATTGCACCAACAAAAACAGAAATAGGTGTCTTTGTTTTTAAAGGCGTATAAACACAGGTATATAGAAATATTGAAATAGCACCAAACATGGCAGTTTGCTTGTTTATACTATACAGAATAGCAAGACCCAAAATGGTAAAAATAGTTGCTATAGCAAATGCTGTGTTTACAGACATACGCCCTGCAGGAATAGGCCTATTCTTAGTTCTATCCATTAAAGCATCCAAATCTTTTTCAATAATTTGGTTATAGGCGTTAGAAGCACCTACCATAAAATAACCACCAAAAGCAAGTAAGGTTAAGGTTTTAAAATCGACTGTATCGACACCAAGCAAATAACCAGCAAGTGAAGAAAACACAACACTTAATGCTAATCGCATTTTTGTAATTTCCTTAAAATCTGAAATTAAACCAGGATTTTCTATAGTTGTTTTCGATCTGCTCAAACTTGTCTGTAATAGTGCATTTTATATTGCGAGTGCAAAGATACTCTATATTAATAATTTGAGCAATGTTGATAGCATTTTTAATACCTTTATACAAAAAGTAAAACCGTTTATTATGAAATTGTTAAAATCCTTATTAATTATTTTCCTCCTTTTATTTAATCTTCACATTAATGCCCAATCGAAATTCGATAAGGTTAATATAAAAACTACACAACTATCAGATCACATTTACATGCTTGAAGGTAGCGGCGGAAATATTGGTGTTTCAATCGGGAATGATGGTGTTTTAATAATAGACACTCAATTTGCACCTTTAACTCCAAAAATAATATCTGCAATAAAAAAACTTAGTGATCAGCCTATAAAGATTGTAGCAAATACGCATCATCATGGCGATCATACTGGTGGTAATGAAAACCTTGGAGACCTAGGAGCAACTATTATTGCACACGAAAACGTTAGAACACGTCTTTTGGAAAACAGTGGTAAATCGGCAATACCCGTAATTACATTTAACGACAAATTAAACATACAAATAAACAATGAACAGGTTGCTCTTTTTCATGTTGAAAATGCTCATACCGATGGTGATGCTATGCTATATTTTACAGAAAGTAATGTTTTACATACTGGCGACACTTATTTTAACGCACGTTATCCTTATATAGATATTAATTCTGGAGGAAGTATAAACGGCTATATAAATGCAGTAAAATCAGGACTAATGGTTGTTGATAATGACACCAAAATTATTCCAGGGCACGGAAACTTATCTAACAAAGCAGAATACTTAACATTTTTAAACATGCTAGAGACGGTAAAAGCAGCTGTTTTAAAAGAAATTAAAAATGGGAAAACCGAAGATGAAGTTTCTGCAAACACATTGTTAACCAAAACATATGATGATTTAGGCTATGGTGACCATTTTATTAACAGCGAAAAAATGAGACGTACCGTTTACCAAAGTTTAAAAAACTAAATTAAAATATAAAAGCCGTTTGAAAAATTAGTTTCAAACGGCTTTTTAAAAATGTACAATATTTTAATAATCTATTTACCTCTTACCTTACATTCCCATTTCCATGCAGAACGCATGGCATCATCTAAAGATAATTCTGTTTTCCAACCTAATTCATTATTTGCTTTATCAGTATCTGCATAAGCCGAAATAATATCGCCTTCCCTTCTACCTACAATTTTATAATTCAGTTTTTCACCAGAAACTTTCTCGAAAGATTTTATAACTTCTAGAACAGAACTCCCTGTTCCTGTGCCTAAGTTAAACGTTTCGTAACTAGATTTATTCTTACCTTCCAATAAACGTTTTAAAGCAATTACGTGTGCTTTTGCTAAATCTACCACATGAATGTAATCACGAATACACGTTCCATCTGGTGTTGGATAATCGTCACCAAAAACCGAAAGTTCTTCACGTAAACCAATTCCAGTTTGTGTAATAAATGGCACTAAGTTTTGTGGCACTCCTATTGGTAGCTCTCCAATCTCAACAGATTCGTGCGCTCCAACGGGATTAAAATAACGTAAAGCTATCGCTTTTAAGTTAGGCGACACTTTACAAGTGTCCTTTATAATTTCTTCACCAATTTGCTTCGTGTTTCCATAAGGAGATTCTGCTTGTTTTACTGGCGCATTTTCCGTTATAGGCAATTCATCCGCTTGCCCGTATACAGTACAAGATGAACTAAAAATGAATCCTGCAGACGGCAATTTTCTTAATTCTTTTAAAATGTAAACTAACGTTCCAATATTATTTTCATAATACTTCAATGGTTCACTTACACTTTCTCCAACTGCTTTACTTGCTGCAAAATGTATTACACCTTTTACATCGCTATGCTTTGCAAAAAAGGCTTCAACTTTATCTTTTTCTTTTAAATCTAATTTTTCAAACACAGGTTTCTTCCCAGTAATGGCAACAATACCATCTAATACTTTTTCTGAAGAGTTTGATAAATCGTCAATAATTACAACTTCGTAACCTTCGTTTTGTAATTCCACAACCGTATGAGACCCAATAAAACCCAGACCTCCTGTTACTAATACCTTATCCATTTATAAATTTTATTATAGTTGATGTTATAAATTCAATTTGATCATCTTCTAACTCAGTATGCATAGGTAAAGAAATAACGTCTTTCACTAATTGATTGGTTACACCAAAATCTGCCTCGTTATATCGAGAATCTAAGTATGCTTTTTGTTTATGCAAAGGAATTGGATAATACACACCACAAGGAATATCATTCGCTTGTAAATGTTTCACTAAAGCATCACGATCGACACCTTTTACTCGCAATGTATATTGATGAAAAACATGACAATCACATGTGTCACAAATCTCAGAACAATTATTAGAAACTTTAGGCGTCACAATACTCGCTATACCTTTAAAAGCTTTATTATATTTTCTAGCAGATGCTTGTCTCGATTTATTGTAGTTATCCAAGTGCGGCAACTTAGCATTTAAAACTGCAGCCTGAATACTATCTAAACGAGAATTTACTCCAACAACATCATGATGGTAACGCTCGTACATACCATGATTTACAATACCTCGAATGGTGTGCGCCAAAGCATCATCATTTGTAAAAATAGCGCCGCCATCTCCATAGCACCCTAAGTTTTTAGAAGGGAAAAATGAAGTTGCTCCAACATTTCCGATAGTACCTGCTTTTACTTTTTTACCATTTTTATAAGTGTAATTTGCTCCAATGGCTTGCGCATTATCTTCAATTACAAATAAATTATGAGCTTCTGCTATTTCCATGACCGCCTCCATATTGGCACATTGCCCAAATAAATGCACAGGCACAATAGCTTTAGTCTTTGGTGTAATAGCTGCTTTTAAAGCTTCAATATTAATGTTAAAATCATCTTCGTTTACATCAACCAAAACAGGCGTTAATTGCAGTAAAGCAATTACCTCAACGGTAGCTGCAAAGGTAAAATCTACAGTAATAACCTCATCACCTGGTTTTAAACCTAACCCCATCATGGCTATTTGTAAAGCATCGGTACCATTGGCACATGGAATTACGTGCTTTACTCCTAAATATTGCTCTAAATTACTCTGAAATTTGTGAACTTGTGGTCCGTTTACAAATGCGGTGGTTTCAATAACTTCTTGTATAGAAGGATTAATGACATCTTTAATATCGTTGTACTGACCTTTAAGGTCAACCATTTGAATTTTCTTCATCTAAAATAAATTAAAGTCTTTTTTTCTGAATGAAAGACTCATTTTAATGAACTCCTTTAGTTTGTTTATTAATAATTAAACAGCTACGAAATTACAAAATTCATAAACGTTAAGCAATGAATTCCTTTTAAAGAATGTATTTTAGCGCCAAAGAAAAAAATTGGCTTTTATTTATAACATACTCATAAAACTAACAGACGTTGCGCTTGAAGCCATTTCGCCATTTAACTCAAAAATTAAAAGCGGTGTTATTGGGAGAAAAAACACGTTTAAAACTTTAAAAACAAAACTCCAAAAAACAGACAAAACCCTTTGGTTTCACTGCGCTTCTTTAGGAGAGTATGAGCAAGGTTTACCTGTTTTTACAAAATTAAGAACGCACTACCCTAACCATAAAATTGTACTTTCCTTTTTTTCGCCATCGGGTTACGAAATCAGGAAAAACTCACCAATTGCCGACGTGGTAGTCTATTTACCAATAGACACAAAAGAGAACGCCAAAACCTTTTTAGATCTTGTAAACCCGGAACTCACCATTTTTGTGAAATATGATATTTGGCCCAATTTTTTAAATGAAGTAAAAAAAAGAAAATTGAGAGCTATTCTCATTTCGGCCGCCTTCAGAAACAATCAATCATACTTTAAATTTTACGGAAAACATTTACGAAATGCCTTATTTGCTTTTGAACACATTTTTACACAAAACGAAATTTCTAAAACGCTATTAAAATCAATAAACTATAATGCAGTTTCAGTATCTGGAGATACGCGTTTTGATAGAGTTACTAGTCAATTAGAATTAGATAACAACCTTGATTTTATCGAAAAATTTAAAGACAATAAACTTTGCGTAGTTGCAGGAAGTACCTGGCCAGAAGGTGAAAAGCTATTAACCAACTATATTAACTCCCGAACACTAGATCATGTAAAATTCATCATTGCACCACATAATATAAAGGATGTACAAATAAATCAACTTCAACAAAACTTAAAAGTTAATTCGGTTTTGTTTTCAGAAAAAAATAATGAAAACCTAAAAGCAGCAAAGGTGTTTATTATAAACACAATTGGGATACTTACAAAAATTTATAGCTATGCAGATATTGCCTATATTGGTGGTGCTATGGGAACTACAGGTCTGCATAACACTTTAGAACCTGCTGTGTTTGGTATTCCTATAATAATTGGTAAAAATCACAAAAAATTCCCTGAAGCTCAAGCCATGATAAACATAAAAGGCTTATTTTCAATAGAAAACCAGCAAGAATTTAACACAATTCTAGATAAATTAATTGAGAATTCCACATTTCGTAAGCAATCTGGACAAAATAATTCATCTTATATTAAAAAAAATAAGGGTGCCGTCATCCAAATCCTCGATTATCTGCGTATATAACTCGAATCTAGTGTCAAAATTGTAAATATTAACAGATTTTAACAAATCTGATTTAAAAGATATTAGATTTGCAGAATTAAAATAAAACACTAAAACACAAACAAATGAAAAAATTATTATTAAGTACAGCTTTATTAGTAGCTCTAGGTATGTCTTTTACTTCTTGTAGAGATGAGAAAAAAGGTTCTATTCAAGACGCTATGGAAAATGCTGCTGACGCAACTGGAAACGCAATTGAAAATGCTGCTGAAGCTACAGGTGATGCTGTAGAAAATGCTGCATCTGCAACTGGAGACGCTGTTGATAGTGCTGTTAAAGCTACAGGTGATGCTGTAGAAGGTGCTGCAAAAGCAACTGGTGATGCTGTTGACGGAGCTGTTGAGGCTGCTGGAAATGCTGCAAACGCAACTGGTGAAGCGGTAAATGATGCTGCTAAAGCAACTGGAGAAGCTGTTGACAAAACTGTTGATGCTGCTGGTAAAAAATTAGACAAAGCTGCTGACGCTGTAAAAGCTGAAGCTGATAAATTAAAGCACTAATATTTATTATTACTTTAAAATTTCAAAAGCCACCTTTTTTAAGGTGGCTTTTTTATGCTCTATTTTTTTATTTCATTTAAGACACCTTCCTTCTAACGCTAAATAAAGGTAAAAAAAAGCGATTCAAAATATTTTCAAACACTTACAAAACACGTCTGGCAATATATTAAAACAATAATAAACGAATAACTTCTCTCATTTAAAACCTATTGTTTTCATAAAAACCTCTATAAACAAAAAAGCATTCCAATCTTCTTCACAGAAAAAAGGAAAGCTTCTCATTGGATTACCAAACTGAATTTGGCAAACTACTTCCCCGAACTAATTCGGGAACAACACAACTTCTTATTGCCAAAAAAAGCCCTAATTTCTCAGAGCTTCTTTGTTTGCAATTTTTGCGGTCTGGACGGGACTCGAACCCGCGACCTTCGCCGTGACAGGGCGACATTCTAACCAGCTGAACTACCAGACCGTTGCTTTATTGCGAGTGCGAATATACACTATTATTATAATCTAACCAATTTTAAATTTACAATTAAAACAAAAAAGCATCCCAATCTTCTTTACAGAAAAAAGGAAAGCTTCTCATTGGATTACCAAACTAAATTTGGTAAAACTACTTCCCCGAATTAATTCGGGAACAACACAACTTCTTATTGCCAAAAAAAGCCCTAATTTCTCAGAGCTTCTTTGTTTGCAATTTTTGCGGTCTGGACGGGACTCGAACCCGCGACCTTCGCCGTGACAGGGCGACATTCTAACCAGCTGAACTACCAGACCGTTGCTTTATTGCGAGTGCAAAGATACACGCTTTTTTAAATCACACAAACTTTTTTTATTATTTTTTTCAAAAAAAATTCATCAAATAAACCGCTGTCGCTCTACCATGTACGTTGTCAGTATGTTATTGAAATTTTTATTTATATCCGCTTCAACGTATTTTATTTTGTATTGTGCACATTTCAACTTCAGATTAGAAAAATAGCTATTTACCGTTTTGCTATAGTTTTGTTTTATAGAATCGGCATATAGGTTAATATGTTCGCCTGTTTCAACATCAATAAAACGTTTTGGCTTATTATCAAAATCGAAATTTAACTCCTTTTCTTTATCAAAAACATGAAACAAAACCACCTCGTGTTTATTATATTTTAAATGGCGTAATGCTTCAAAAAGCTTAACCTCATCTTCAGATGTTTGAAACATATCGGTAAATAAGAAAATTAAAGAACGTCTATGGATGTTTTCTGCTATTTCATGCAGGTACTTATAAGTTTGCGTTTGCTTCATTAGCGGTTTCGAGATCACCGCATTACTCAATTCGTGCAAAAGCATTTGGTGATGACGTTCACTTCCTTTTTCAGAAGCATAAAAATCGTAAGTATCACTATAAACACTTAAACCTACCGCGTCACGCTGTTTTTTAAGCATATGCATTAAAGCTGCAGATGCTAAAGCAGAGAACCCTACTTTATTTAATTTATCAATAGAAAAACTATCCATTTGCGGGTAGTGCATAGAACTACTGTTATCCAAAATAATGTGGCAACGTAAATTGGTTTCATCATCATAGCGTTTTGTATACAGTTTTTCTGTTTTGGCAAATAATTTCCAGTCTATATGCCTTGTGCTTTCCCCCGGGTTATAAATTTTATGTTCTGCAAACTCTGCTGAAAATCCATGAAACGGACTTTTATGCATGCCAGCAATAAACCCCTCTACTACTTGCTTAGCAAGTAATCCTAGATTTTTAAAACCTTCCGCCTTATTTAGTTCGTTTTGCAAATTCATATCACTACAGTTAATTACACTTTACTTATAAAACAAAAAAAAACAGACCTTGTTGTGAAGTTAAACTTAACAAGCCGGTCTGTTTTTATATTCTCAAAAATTGATTCTTTTTATTTAGCAACCTGATCTACAATACCGTAAGCAACAGACTCTTCTGCACCCATCCAATGGTCACGATTAAAATCTTTCATTACTTTTTCAAATGTTTGCCCACAATTGTCTGCTAAAATCTGAGCACTTAATTCTTTCGTAATTACAATTTCTTTAGCCGTAATTTCAATATCACTAGCTTGTCCACGAGCACCACCACTTGGTTGATGTATCATAACACGAGCGTGAGGTTGTATAAAACGCTTACCTTTTTGCCCTGCAGATAAAATTAAAGACCCCATAGATGCGGCAAACCCCGTACAAACTGTAGAAACCTCACTTTTTAAAGATTTAATACAATCGTAAATAGCAAAACCAGAAGTTACATAACCTCCAGGGCTATTAATATAAAGCGTAATATCTTCGGTACCTAAAGCATCTAAATACATTAACCTATCTACAACATGCTTTGCAGAATGATCATCAACCTGACCCCATAAAAACACTTTACGTTGCTCTATAAAATTACTGTCTATTGCGTCTTGAATTTTTTTATGTCCACTCATCTTTTTAATATCTTTTAATTTTCATCTAAAATAAAAAAAGGTTCACCATTACGGCAAACCTTTTCAATTTTTCTTTTAGTATATGTTATAAAAGCGCATCAATCGCTTCTGCGTAAGTCGCTTTAGGCGCTACACCTACTTGACGACCAACAACCTCACCGTTTTGAAAAACCAAAACAGTAGGAATGTTACGTACTCCATATTTTGCAGCAAATTCTTGATTTGCATCTACGTCTACTTTACCAACAACGGCTTTTCCTTCGTACTCACTGCTAATTTCTTCAATAACTGGTCCAACCATTCTACATGGTCCACACCAAGCTGCCCAAAAATCAACTAATACCGGTTTATCACTTTTTAAAACCGTTTCTTCAAACGTTGCATCCGTAATTTCTAATGCCATAATATTTATATTTTTAAGTTCTTAATTCATTTTAATAACACAAATTTAGTCAAAAATTTCTCGAATCCTTACAAAGCTATCATTTGTTTTCCCTATAATGGCATTGAGTACAGCTATTTAATAGTATATTTTGGCGCTACCGCAAGGGTCGGGCTTTCACTACTCGCTCCCTCCTATCGTCGGGGAGCTTAAACATGTCGTTCAATCCCTAGCGCTATTTAGAATAGGTTTTAAATTTCAGGCTTTGAATTAATAATTTTTAATTACCAACCTGAATTACACGCTTAGATTTAAGGTAATCACCATTTGCAGAATACCCTTCTAAAACTATTTCAAAATCTCCAATAACATCTGATGTGTAAAATTCTATTGTATTGTTCTCTTTTTTCAACTCTAAATTTGGAACCCACAATAATTGTGTTCTATAATCGGGAATTCTTTTTAAACTTTCGTTTTCAACAGTATAATTAGGATGATAATATAATTTTGACGCTTGCGGAGCCTCAATATTAAATGCTACTAAACCTTCGTTATTATGTAAAGGCTTAAAATTTCCCTTTTTTGTTTTAAAATCTAAAACACCATTATAAATTACCGGTCCAGAAAAATAAATACCACGCACTAAACTTACAGATTCTATTTTATCACAATCAAAATCTACTATATCTGCATTATCCTGAATTAAATACCCATCAACTAAAACTAATGGATCATAATCTTTAAAGGCGCTATTTTTAAATTCTACTAACGCGTTAACCCTAAAACTATAACCTTCTTTAGACTCTCTAATAGCCGCGTTTTGAATAACCTCCACAAATGTTTCTCTAACCGTTGAAAACCTTTTATAATCATCTAAAACATAAGTTAGGGATGGCTTATCATAAAAAACACCTTCAGGCACCCTATACACAACACTGTCCTTTTTAGAGTTAGCATAAGCATTCTCTACTTGTCTACGAATACTTTGTTTTAACAACCACGGCTTAATATTAGTATCTAACTTAACCTCATTAAACTTTAAATCCTTAGAGTATAAAAATGATTCTGAATCTAAAACAACATTATATTGATCTTTATAAACATCTTGCACCTGAATTAAAGCTACCCCACCTTTATAGTTTTCATAAAGATTAAAATAAAAAGCTCCGACATCATTTGTTTTAACATTCTTAAAAATATAATCTTTTCCGGGCATTGTTAATGTTACAATTTTATCTGTAGCCAACGTTCCATCTTTTCTACTAAACACTTTCCCAGAAATAATTTCACCTCTAATTTCAGGCAGATAAAAACCATTAATATCTTTTACACTTTCATTGACTTGTTCGTATGTATCAAGTTTTAAAGAATCGATTTGCTGAATAGAGAGTGAATAATTTCCATTATAAACATCTCCCAAATTACTTTTCAAATTAACAACAACCTTACTTCGTGTTGCGTAAGATTGCTTTTCTATATCTAGACTTATTTTATCAACTTGATTATCGAAATTATTTGTTACATTTTCATTTCTTATTATACGTACCGTATTTTTAGTATTATTTTGATTTTCTTGAAACAACCTACCATTTACAGTAAACGGATTTATTACATAAATATCCTTTACGAAAAATGGTGAAGAAACATTATTCTCCATCCATTTAGTATAACCTAATAATTTATAGTGTCCCGTATTAATACTAGATGGCATAAAAAAATCACTACTTGCTAATCCTTTTTCTAAATTTAATTTATGTTCAAACAGCAAATAATTATTTGCGCCAATTAACTGTACATATCCAACATCACTAACATCACTTGGCTTATTGTTTGTTGTTAAACTATAAAATTTATAATACAGAGTTTCGCCTGCCAAATAAACACTTTTATTAGCATGCACAACAACTTTTTCAGTTGGTATTACTTTTCTAACCTCGCTTAGCTGTTCTTTACTTATTTGTCCCGAAGCCTGAATAACAAACAGACACACCACGACACCTATAAAAAACTGTATTTGTTTAATTAATCTTCCCAAAATTCTGGTTTTATGTTAGATGCAAAAGTTGAACAATCTCCGCATTCAGGATCAACAATCTCATAAAGCGTACCAAAACCTGAAATATATTTAAACGGAGGATTATCTGTTAATAACGTTAATAAAATTGACCTTTCATCAAGCTGATATGGATCAACACTGCCTACTTTATCGTAATCAAGCAATCTTACCTCACAATCAAAATAATACGGTGGTAAAACAAAATTAAAATCAGCATAATTAAAATAAATTCTTTTTGAAGTAACCGTAGACACATCGAAAAAACCTATAACTTTTTCTTCTAAACTTTCTTCAGAAAAAATATTTCCTTGAACAAAACCTGGCTGATTCGTTACAAATACACTTTCGCTATCTCCCCCTAATTCTTTCAAAATTTTATAAAAGTTATTAGCATCGGCCGATTGCACATACTGCTTAACCAAAATACTATATCTATCTCTCAAAAAAGGGCTATTCTCCGAAATGAACTTAATTGGAAATCTCGAAACTCTGTTTTCACTTAAACTACTTACGCTCATGAGAAGAATTTCGGTAGAAGTATTTGTGCTATAACAGTTTTGCTGATCTGCTGGCCTCTCAACAATATCAATATCATAGGTACGTTCTTTAGATACGCCTTGTATATTAGAAATAGAAATATCTTGAAATCTAAAATATGGCGATACAATTTTATAGGTCTCTTCATATTCATACCTAAAAAAAGCAGCTCCATCTAAATCATTATTACTATCGACTAAAACATAAACTCCACTACCTTCTTCTGAGCTCCCCAATTCTGCATACAAGTTTTCCAACTCTGCTTTAGGAGCCAACACCTCAGAATTAGAATAATACTTTTTACCATCGGAAGTTGTAATTAATAATTTATAGCTTTCATCTTTAATAGCTTGAAATTGTTCATCTGAATAAAAAACTCCCTCACCAACATGATGGAAATTATAAGTTTTACTACTAGTTGCAACCTGTACACTGGCACCAGCATCAAAAACCGGTGTATCACTTTCTAAAAGAAAAGTACTTGTAACTTTTACTTCTTGAGTTTTAAATTCATCTGTTATTGTAGCTTCAACCACCAAAACATTTTTAAAATTTTCGGTTGATAATTGAATTTCTTCGGTACAATTAAAAAGAAAACAAAAGCCAAACAACAAAAAAATATGAGTATATAATTTATTTAATTTCATTTTTAAAATTTAAAATTATAAGTTACTGTAGGAACAGGAACAGAAAATATAGATGATTTGTAAGCCTTAATTTCTCCTGAATTATTTACAAAAAACACAGAGTACGGATTATTTCTGCCTAAAACATTATAAACCGAAATATTCCAAAAACTATGAGCCAATTTCACGTTTTTATGATTCCCCTCAATATTTACTCCTAAATCCAAACGGTAATAATCAGGAATTCTATGTTCATTTCTATCACTATACAAAACATGCTCGCTACCGTTATAGTTATATTTCCCTACAGGGTAAGTAATAGGGCGCCCCGTTTGATAATTGAAATTTAAAGAAAAACTATAACGTTTGGTGAGTCTATAGTTTGAAATTATACTAAGGTCGTGCGGTCGGTCTTGGTTTGCAGAAAAATACTCCCCATTATTTACTTGATTACTTAAAATATCACTATCGAGTTTAACAAAAGATCGAGAATATGAATACCCTATCCATCCATTAAATTTCCCCTTTTCCTTTTTTAATAATACTTCTCCGCCGTATGCTTTGCCTTTACCTTGAAGCAATTCTGTTTCTATATCTTCATTTAAAAACACCTGAGCTCCTGTTTTAAAATCTAATAAATTATTCATTTTCTTATAATACCCTTCAAGACTTAACTCATACAACCCGTCATCAAAGTTTTTGAATACTCCCAAAGAATACTGCTCGGCACGCTGAGGCTCTATATTCAAATCTGACAACTTCCATGAATCTACAGGCGAAGCTGTTGAATTTGTAGACAGTAGATGTGAGTACTGAATGGTTTTATTGTAACCAGCTTTTATTGATAAATCTGGCTTTAATTCATATCGAGCAGAGATTCGATATTCGGGACCTCCATAAGTTTTAATTACCTCATTTTTGCTATATGTTTTAGCTTCAATGATCGATTCTTCACTTTTAGGTTGCGATACATCATAAATATTTTGAGTACTTGCTCCTAAAGCGGCGTATATAGAGTACCTAAACCCAACATCTAATAATAATTTTTTATTTACTTCAATTAAATCTGAAATAAAAACAGCAGATTCTAAACCTTTTTCTTGATCTACACTTTGCCTTTCAATTACAGACTCGTCTCCTAAAGGCTCAATACTACCTGGTTTTATAGAGTAAAACTTACTACTAAAACCATATCCGAATTTATGTTTTTTACTATGTAAATATTTTGCATTTAGCTTCAATTCTGTCTCATTAATGCTGTAACCATAATCAAAATTTCGATTAAAATCACCATCGTAAACTATATTAAATTTATACTCACTTGTTGCCAATTGCAATGTTGCTCTATTTTTTTTATCAAATTCATGACTCCATTTTAATGAAGCAAGCTTATTACTGTATTCATAAATAGAATCTGAAGTAATACTAAACTGGTCGTTACTAAAATAACCTGTTCCCTGTATATCGTTTTTATCATTAATTTTATGATTATACTTTAAAATAGCATCATAAAAATTAGCTTTACTATTTTTAATAGACTCCTCGGAAACAGCCTTAAGAACCCAATCTGAATACGTTGCTCTAACTCCTGCTAGAACAGATGCTTTACCTTCAACAACCGGTATTTCTAACATTAAATTTCCTGTTACAGGGCCAATATTACCTTCACCAGAAAATTTCTCATTATTCGCTTCCTTAGTTGAAATATCTATTACTGATGAAAGTCGACCACCATACTCCGCAGGAATGCTCCCTTTATAAATATTTACGCTCCCCGTAGCAAAAGGGTTGATAGCTGAAAACACACCAAAAAAGTGAGAAGGATTATACATGGTAGCACCATCAAAAAGTATCAAATTCTGATCAACTTTACCACCTCTAACATTATAACCTAACGCGCCTTCTCCTGCCGTTTTTATACCAGGCATTGTTGTAGCTACCTTAAGCACATCTCGTTCGCCTAATACTAGCGGAATATTTTTTATTCCCTCTACTTCTATTCTAGTAACACCTACTTCAGCTTTTCTAATATTATCATCTCTACCAGACTCTATAACAACCTCATCTAAATATTCAGCAGATTCTGATAACATAAAGTCTAAGGTTCCTTCTCCATAAACCAAAAGCGTTCTACTTGTTTTACCATAAGAAAGTGAAGACGTTTCTAATATATTTTCTCCTAAAGGAAGTTCCAAAGTATAAAACCCAGATGCATCTGTAGTTGTGTTAATGTTTTTATTTTTTACATACAAAACCAAGTTATCTATGCCTTTGAAGTTATTAGCATCTCTAATATGCCCGGAAATAGAAACCTTATCTATATTACGGTTTTTAGTCTCTTTACCTATAGATATAACTTTATTACTATTAGATGAATTTGATTTATACTGTTTTTGAAAAACGGGTGTTTTATTAACACTAGACACGACGGAGCTAGATTCATTAGTTTCAACAACCCCGTTTAAACCCGGAGGTAATTGATCTATGATGGCATTATTTTTAGTTAAAATAACTCTCTCTTCAAATAATAGAAAATTAATAGACGTCTCTTCTAATAGTTCAGTTAAAATAAACTCTAAAGTAGCATTTGTAAACGATTTTGTAACTTTTGAATCATCAAACCAACCTGCTTCAAAATAAAACTTATAATCAACTTTTTTCTCAAGATCCTTAAGCGCTTCTAATCTGTTAACACCAATAAATTCTATTGTTATCTCTTTATCTGTTTGACAGATGATTGTTTGTGCCATCAAAATAAACAACCAAGTAAATACTGTTCTAATCATATTACAATTTTACTTTTCTAAATTATTTAATTGATTAAAAAGCTTTTCGTAAAACAATTCTTTATCTCTTTTATAGAGTCGATTATTTTTACTGTAAAATGTTTGAATTTCTTTTTTTCTTAAGGGTATTCCCTTTATTAAATCCTTTTTAGAATTGATTTTTAAAAATTGATCATCAAAACACAAAACATAGGTTGCTTTCTCATTAAATGTATAATAAAGCTTATTGTCTTTAATTATTTTATGCTTTTCTTTTTTCAATTTAACATACAACTTGTATTTAGTGCCAGTATTATTAATTTCTTTAAAAAAACCATTACCATAAAAAGAAGTTAACTCTTCATTTATTGGTAATCGAACAAATTTAGAATCACCCAAAAAAAACGATTCTACCATATTAGAGTTTAATTGTAAATAATTAACTTTTTTATTTACAAACTCTAGAATTATTAAATCGTCTAAGAGATTATACTTCAATTTTAAATTAAAAAATGGCTCACCGTCATAAACAACGGTACCATTAAAAAAATCATAACTTTGATAGAATTTATTATTATCTGTATCCCAACATCTATAAATATCAAAATATTCTAATCCGTTATAAATACTTCTATTTTCCTCTTTAGAAAAAGAATCTAAAACACTATAATAATTTGGATTTTTATCAATATAATTGGGTTGCGAAGTCAGCAAATTAGAAGAAAACAAGCAAACTAAATACAATAAGAGCAATGGCCTCATAAAACTTTCTATTATAACATATATTTAAACAAAATAAAAAAACAGCCATTTAAATGACTGTTAATAACAGTTTAAAAACATATTAACTAGTAAGCTAAACTATGCACATTTTTTAACAAAAACAATAAAACAGTGAGAATTATTAATCAAAAAATCAAAATCACTGAAAAAAATAAAACTAATTTAACTTATACTTAACTTGCTGCACCTCTAATTCTGTTATGAGTTCTTGACATACTTTCACCTTTTGTTTTCTACTAATCATAGGTAACTTAATTTTCTCTTTCATATCATAAACTAAAAAATTAAGTGCTTGACTTCCTGGATGCTCATTAAGCAACTCTTTTAAAGCCATAATTTTTTGCTCTGTTAAATCTCTAACATCTAATTGAATAGAAAGTTTTTTTGCGTAGTTCTCCATGACATCATGCAATAATTGGAAACTATTAAACTGCAATCGTGGATCACTTTTCTTACCTGTATCTTTATTAGTCCAACCTTCTCGAACAAAGGTTTTTACAAACACAAAGCTATTAATCATGAAAAAGTGTCTAAACTTTAAGTACTCTTCGCCAAAAACTCTAAACTCAAAACTATCCGTATAATCTTCAATAGTAAACATAGCCCAGCCTTTACCCTGTTTGCTTACACGATGTTGCACATCGGTAACTACGCCACCAAAAACAATTTCGCGATTTACATAAAGGTTTAAATCATTAAACATCCCAATAGTACCGTTACAAAAAGTTTTCATTTCTGTTTTAAAGTCGTCTAGTGGATGTCCAGAAATATAAACCCCAACAACCTCACGTTCTTTGCTTAGTTTTTCCATGGTTCCCCACTCTTCACAAGGCGGAACTTCGGGCTCAGGTATTTGTACATCACTAGCTTCTCCAAACAAACTCACTTGTGCTGAGTTTTCATTTTCTTTGTGCTTGTGTGCGTATTTAATTGCTTTTTCTAAAAAGGTAATACCATCACCATCATCATGAAAATATTGTGCTCGGTGTGTATCGGCTAAACCATCAAAACCACCAGCTAAAGCTAAATTTTCAAAAGCTCTTTTATTAGCAGCACGTAAATCAATGCGTTTAGCAAAATCGAAAATAGACTTGTAAGGCCCATCTTTTTCCCTGTGCTCTACAATAGTCATTACAGCACCATGCCCTACGCCTTTTATAGCGCCCATTCCAAAACGGACGGCATAATCTTTATTAACTGAGAACTTATAAAACGATTCATTTATATCTGGCCCAAGAACATCTAATTTCATACGCTTACACTCTTCCATAAAGAATGTAACCTGCTTAATATCGTTCATGTTATTCGATAAAACAGCAGCCATATATTCTGCAGGGTAATGCGCTTTTAAGTAAGCCGTTTGGTAAGCAATCCATGCATAACATGTAGAGTGCGACTTATTAAAGGCGTAACTTGCAAAGGCTTCCCAATCTTTCCAAACCTTTTCTAAAATTTTAGCATCGTGTCCATTAGCACTGGCTTGCTCAATGAACTTAGGTTTCATTTTATCAAGAACAGCAATTTGCTTTTTACCCATTGCTTTACGTAAGACATCGGCTTCACCTTTAGTAAACCCAGCCAAACTTTGCGAGAGTAGCATTACTTGCTCTTGGTAAACGGTAATACCATAAGTTTCCTTTAGGTATTCTTCCATTGCAGGTAAATCGTACTCAATATCTTCATCACCGTGTTTTCTGCGAACGAAACTTGGAATATACTCCATTGGTCCAGGACGATATAAGGCATTCATGGCAATTAAATCTTCAAAAACAGTAGGCTTTAAATCTTTAAGATGTTTTTGCATCCCGGGAGATTCATACTGAAATACACCAACCGTTTCACCACGTTGGAATAAAGCATATGTTTCTTCATCATCTAAAGGAAAAGTATCCGGATCAAGCAAAATATCATGCTTAGCCTTTACTATTTTAACGGTGTCCTTAATTAGGGTTAATGTTTTTAACCCCAAGAAATCCATTTTTAGCAGTCCGGCATCTTCCACCACCGAGTTATCAAACTGGGTAACGTATAAATCGGAGTCTTTCGCTAATGAAACTGGTACGAATTTGGTAATATCATCTGGCGTGATAATAACACCACAGGCATGAATTCCTGTATTTCTAACCGAACCTTCTAGCGTTCTAGCGAGGTTTAAAGTTTCAGCTTGTAAATCACTACCATCAGAAATATTTAGAAGTTCATTAATTTTTTCTAAATCTTCCGCTCTAAATTTTTGTCCGAGTTCTTTTTCCGAAAGGCCAAAGATCTTTCCGAGCTTAGACATATTCGGAATTAATTTCGCAATTCTATCGGCATCAAACAATGGTAAATCCAATACACGTGCGGTATCACGAATAGACGATTTGGCCGCCATGGTACCATATGTAATAATTTGTGCCACTTGGTTGGAGCCATATTTCTCGATTACATAATCCATAACACGACTTCGACCTTCATCATCAAAATCGATATCAATATCGGGCATACTTACACGATCGGGATTTAGGAAACGCTCAAAAAGTAAATCATACTTAAGCGGGTCAATGTTTGTAATCCATAAACAATATGCAGCAACCGATCCTGCCGCAGAACCACGACCAGGACCAACCGAAACATCCATATTTCGAGCTTCTCGAATAAAATCTTCTACAATAAGAAAATACCCTGGATATCCCGTTTTTTCAATTACGCCTAACTCAAAATCGAGACGTTCTATAACAACCTCCGATAGTTCTTCTCCATAACGTTTTTTAGCACCTTCATAAACTAAATGGCGTAAAAAAGCATTCTCACCGCGTTTACCTCCATCTACTTTATCTTCTTCATGAACAAATTGCTCAGGAATATCAAAGGCTGGCAATAATACATCACGTGCTAATTGATAAGCCTCAACTTTATCAACAACTTCTTGTACATTAGAAATAGCTTCAGGAACATCCTTAAAAAGCTCTTTCATTTGGTCGGGAGATTTAAAATAATACTCTTGGTTTGGCATGCCATAACGGTATCCACGACCACGACCTATTGGCGTTGCTTGTTTTTCACCATCTTTTACACACAACAAAATATCATGAGCATTAGAATCAGCTTTCTTTCTATAATAAGTATTATTAGAAGCTATTAATTTTACATCGTGCTTTCTTGCGAGTGAGATTAATGTTGGGTTAACACGATCTTCATCTTCTTGATTGTGGCGCATAAGCTCCACATATAAATCGTCGCCAAATTGTTCTTTCCACCAAAGCAAAGCTTCCTCGGCTTGATTCTCTCCAATGTTCAGAATTTTACTTGGTACTTCACCATATAAATTCCCTGTTAAAACAATTAAATCTTCTTTATATTCTTCAATTAACTTCTTATCAATTCTAGGGATATAATAAAATCCATTTACAAAGGCATGTGATGATAACTTTGCTAGATTATGATACCCATTTTTATTTTTAGCGATTATCACAATTTGATAACCATTATCTTTTCTCGACTTATCTAAATGATTTTCACACACAAAAAACTCACAACCAATAATAGGTTTCATTTCTTTTGCTGTAACTGTAGCCCCTGTAATTTCTGCTTCTTTCTTTTTAGCTTTTACGCCGCCGTTATGCTTATTTACAGCATTTACAAAGTGAAAAGCTCCCATCATGTTTGCATGATCGGTAAGTGCTACAGCTTCCATATTATATTCGGCTGCCGCCGAAACAATATCGGCAACTCCCATTGTTGATTGTAATACCGAAAATTGTGAATGATTATGTAGATGAACAAAATCGACATCGGCTAAAGCAGAAACATTCTGTTTAATATCTTCAGAAGATAAATCGCTACTTTCACTTTTCTTGATACGCTCAAGAATTTTTGCACTTTCACGTTTGAGGTTTATGTGCTTTAAACCAATAAGATCAATAGTGGTTGGATTTGCCGCATTAAAATCCTGAAAATACTCTGGCTCAACATCTAACTGCGCTTTGGTATACTCCCCTAAACGTAGCAATTCGAAAAAACAGCGCGTTGTTGCCTCCACATCGGCAGTGGCATTATGCGCTTCCGAGAATCCAACATTAAACAAATGCTCGTGCAACTCTGATAATGTTGGTAATTTAAACTTACCATAACGTCCACCAGGAATTTCACATAATTTAGCTGTATGCTCCGTACACGTATCCAAAACAGGAAGTTCTTGCAATGGGTTTTCTACATCACCACGCACAAACTCGGCGCCCATAATATTTAAATCGAACTTTACATTTTGACCAACCACAAATTTGGTTTTACCTAAAGCCTCATTAAATTTCTCCAAAACTTCGGCTAACGGAACACCTTGTTCTTGTGCTAATTCCGTAGAAATACCATGGATTTTTTCAGCATCATAAGGAATATTAAACCCCTCAGGTTTCACCAAATAATCTTGATGTTCAATACAGTTCCCCATATCATCATGGAGTTGCCAAGCAATCTGTATACACCTAGGCCAGTTATCTGTATCTGTTATCGGTGCGTCCCAACGCTTTGGTAATCCGGTAGTTTCTGTATCGAAAATTAAGTACATGCCGTATTTTAGTCTTTTGAAATTAAGCTATTTAACCTTTAAAACTTTCTTTGTTTTTACAACGAAAATTTGATTAGAAAAAGTTTATAAAAATACAGAGAATATTTTCTTTTTTAACCCGAGGCCTTAAAGAGTTTTGAACAAATTAAAATTAATCTATAAACAACTATAATAGAATACCATACCAATTATGGAACAAGTTTCATTTCAACCTTTCTCGATGATATGGCAAATTCTATAGCATTTTTTTGTTTTACTAACAGAGTCACAATACGAGTTGGTAGAATTCTATCTTTAAGTACTTCGTTATATTTTGCCAAATTAGCAATATCTCTTTTAACGGCTTCACGCAAAATCAAATCTACATTATTAGAACTAAACATCGCCTTAAAACTAATGGTAATTTTATTCAAATCACCCATAAAGCTTCCTGAAATTTTAGGGGCTTTACCATATCGTAAAATTTCTTTTTTTATATCTTGAGCAAACAATCTTCGCTCAACAGACTGCCGTACAAAAAACTCTATTAATGTTCGGTTTTCTACATTTTCTGCTGCACTCAGATAACTTTTCTCTGCATCGTAATTTTTAACCAACAAAGCATTCAATTGCTTCGATATTTTTTCTGAGTAATGCATAATTATACGTCATTTAAAAATTTAACAAATTATCTAGACACGCTTATGTCATGCCATTTTAAACACAAAAATAATAGCGCAAACACCCTTTATAAAACCATTTAACAGTATTTTAAATTACTTTATGATTGATTAACAAAACACAGCATATTTTATCATAAATTAGCATAATTAAGCTAAATAAATAGAACACCTTTTCATGAAAAAAATATTCTTACTACTCACATCCTTATCCTTTTTTAATTTTTACGCTCAAAACACACCACTCTACGTTGGCACATACACCAATTATGAGAGCGAAGGGATTTATCGACTTCAATTTAACACAGAAACCGGAGAGTTAAGCGAAAAAGAATTAGCTATAGCTACAGAAAACCCGTCATTTTTAACATTTTCTAAAAATAAAAAAGTGATTTATTCGGTTAGTGAAGGCCAAAAAAGTGCCGTAACCGCATTTAAATTAAAACCTAACGGAAAACTTGAGTTTTTAAACACACAAAGTAGTAATGGTAGAGGGCCTTGCCATGTATCGGTAAATACAAATAGTACAAAAGCAGTAGTTTCTAATTATGGTGCAGGTACCGTTTCTATTTATAATTTAAATGATGATGGGAGTTTAAATGAAGCGTCGCAAGTTTTTGACCACAACTCGAAATCTGAGAAATCGCACGCCCATTCAGCACAATTTTATAAAAAAGATTTATTTGTTTCAGATTTGGGTCGAAACGGCGTATATCAATACCAATTAAAAAAAGATGCGTATCAATTAAAATCTTCCAGCATTATTAAAACGGAAGGCAACCCTGGACCTCGGCACTTTTCAATAAGCAAAAATGGAAAGTTTATTTATATAATAAATGAATACGGAAGTTCAATAACTACAGCTAAAAAAACAAAAAAAGGATTCAAGCAAATAGACCATGACTCTACTTTGGATGAAAACTACACCGGAAAGAACTCCTGCGCAGACATTCACTTATCTAAAGACGAGCGTTTTTTATACGGTTCTAACCGTGGCGAAAACTCCATTGCTGTTTTTAAAAGAAATATAAAAACGGGAACAATCGATAAAATTCAAAACATTAGCGTTCATGGCGATTGGCCTAGAAACTTCACTTTAGATCCTACTGGTAAATTTGTACTTGTAGCCAATAGAAAAAGTAATAACATTGCTGTTTACAGTATCGATTCGACTACCGGAAAGCTCACATTTTCAAAAGATTACGCAGTACCAACTCCAGTTTGTTTACTTTTCTAACAGAAGAATCTATTTTAAAGTAATTTGAAAAGAAATAATAAGCTGATAATTAAATTTTTATAGTATATTTGCGCCCTTATTAATAACCGAGGTCGCGAACCTCAAATAATTAATTATTATGGCAGTAAAAATTAGATTACAAAGACACGGTAAAAAAGGAAAACCTTTTTACTGGATCGTTGCAGCTGATGCACGATCAAAAAGAGATGGTAAATACTTAGAGAAATTAGGTATCTACAATCCAAACACAAACCCAGCAACTGTTGAATTAAACGTTGATGGTGCTGTAACATGGTTACAAAATGGTGCACAACCAACCGATACAGCTAAAACTTTATTGTCTTACAAAGGCGCTTTACTTAAAAATCACCTTGCAGGTGGTGTTAGAAAAGGAGCTTTAACTGAAGAGCAAGCAGAAGCAAAATTTGCAGCTTGGTTAGAAGAGAAAACAGGAAAAGTTCAAGCTAAAGCTGATGGTTTATCTGAAATTGAAGCAAAAGCAAAAGCTGATGCATTAGCAGCAGAAAAAGCGGTTAACGAAGCAAGAATTGCTGCGGCAACTCCTGTTGTTGAAGAAGTAGCTGAAGAAGCTGCTCCTGAAGTTGAAGCAGAAGCATCAAACGAAGAAGAATAAAAAACAAATTTTTTTATACTTTTAAACTCCGATAGCAATATCGGAGTTTTTTATTTTCTAAAATTAAAGTCTGCAGAAAATAATGCTGTTAGATTACGCATACTATTAATTATAAAATTTAATTACTTTTGACTCTCATTTATTAAATGAGGTTTACGCTTAGGCGGAAATAGAAAAAAACCAAGCATTCCATGAAAAAAGAAGATTGTTTTTACTTAGGTAAAATTGTAAAAAAATACAGTTTTAAAGGCGAAATTTTAGCCAAACTAGATACAGACGAACCGGATATTTACGAAAATTTAGATGCTATATTTTTAGAACTCCGTAATAACTTGGTACCTTTTTTTATTGAAAGCTCTCAGTTACACAAATCTGAACTACTTCGCATTAAATTTGAAGATGTAGACGAAGAAGCCGATGCCGATGCTATAATGAAAAGTGGCCTTTATTTACCTCTAGATTTGTTACCAAAACTAGAAGGTGATAAGTTTTATTTTCATGAAGTTATTGGCTTTACTGTTGAAGATATAAATTTTGGAACCGTTGGTGTTATTAAAGCTATTAACGACTCTACAGCACAATCGCTTTTTGAAATAGACCGAGATGGTATTGAAATTTTAATACCCATGAACGATGAGTTTATCAATAAAGTAGATCGAAAAAACAAAACGATTATAGTAGAAACTCCAGAGGGTTTAATTGATTTATATCTAGAAGAATAAAATTCGTCTTAAAATTTTTTCAAAAAAATGTTTTCTATGAGCAAGCCATTCAAATTCAAAGAATTTAGCCTTAATCAAGATCAATGTGCTATGAAAATTGGTACAGATGCTGTTTTACTTGGCGCTTGGGCTAGCTTAGAAAAAAATCCGTTTGCTATTCTAGATATTGGAGCCGGAACTGGTGTTTTAGGCTTAATGCTCGCACAACGCAGTTATGCCGAAGTTATCGATGCTATAGAAATTGATGATGATGCTTACGAGCAATGTGTCGATAATTTTGAGCAATCCCCATGGGCAGATCGATTATTCTGCTACCATGCCTCTTTAGAAGAGTTTGCTGAAGAAATCGATGATGAATACGATTTAATAATCTGCAATCCGCCATTTTATGCCGAAGATTATAAAACCGAGAATGAATCGCGCGATTTAGCTCGTTTTCAAGACGCTATGCCTTTTAATCATTTATTAGAAAGTGTATCTGTTTTGCTCTCTCCAGAAGGTAGTTTCAATGTTATCATTCCTTTTAATGAAGAAGACAACTTTATTGCATTAGCTAAAAATGTCTTATTATATCCTAACAACATTTGCCGAGTTAAGGGTAATCCTGAAACTGAAGTTAAACGAAGTATGCTAACGTTTTCCTTCAGCGAAAGCGAAACTACTAACACAGAACTTATTATTGAAACTGATAGACATCAATACACCCAAGATTACATTAATTTAACTAAAGATTTTTACTTAAAAATGTAATCGATTTACTAATTATTCTTTAAATTTGATAGTGTAATTTGTTTTATTCTTAATAAAAGAAGTTTTTTAGTAAAGAACCTATAATCTCGTTTACGTTTTATAAGTACAACGTGGTTAATAGAATCCTCTTTTTACTAAGCTTTCTACTTTGAATAAAACTTAAATCTTAGCTATGAAACCAGATTTATTTGAAGCTCCCGATTATTATAATTTAGACGATTTATTATCCGATGAACACAAACTAATTCGTGATACAGCTCGTGCTTGGGTAAAACGAGACGTCTCTCCTATAATAGAAGAATATGCACAAAAAGCAGAGTTTCCTAAACAAATAATAGGTGGCTTAGCAGAAATTGGAGCCTTTGGTCCATACATACCTCTGGAATATGGTGGCGCCGGTTTAGACCAAATAAGCTACGGTTTAATTATGCAAGAAATTGAACGCGGCGATTCTGGTGTGCGTTCTACTGCTTCGGTACAATCGTCTTTAGTGATGTACCCAATCTGGAAATATGGTAACGAAGCACAACGTCAAAAATATTTGCCAAAACTAGCTAATGGCACATGGATTGGTTGTTTTGGATTAACCGAGCCCGACCATGGCAGTAATCCGTCAGGAATGGTTACTAACTTTAAAGATAAAGGTGACCACTATTTATTGAATGGTGCAAAAATGTGGATTTCGAATGCGCCTTTTGCAGAGATTGCAGTTGTTTGGGCTAAGGATGAAAATGGACGTATCCATGGCTTACTTGTGGAGCGTGGCATGGAAGGTTTTTCTACTCCAGAAACCCATAATAAATGGTCGTTACGGGCTTCGGCAACTGGCGAATTAATTTTTGATAATGTACAAATTCCGAAAGAAAATTTATTACCTAACAAATCTGGTTTAGGCGCACCTCTTGGCTGTTTGGATTCTGCGCGCTACGGTATTGCTTGGGGAGCTATTGGTGCCGCTATGGATTGTTATGATACAGCGCTACGCTATAGTAAGGAGCGTATACAGTTTGGAAAACCTATTGGACAATTTCAATTACAGCAAAAAAAACTAGCCGAAATGATTACAGAAATCACCAAAGCGCAACTTTTAACTTGGCGTTTGGGTGTTTTACGTAATGAGAATAAAGCGACTTCTGCCCAAATATCAATGGCTAAACGCAATAATGTAGATATGGCTATAACCATTGCTCGCGAGGCTAGACAAATGCTAGGTGGTATGGGAATTACTGGCGAATATTCTATTATGCGTCACTCTATGAATTTAGAAAGTGTTATTACTTACGAGGGAACTCACGATATACATCTATTAATCACAGGGTTAGATATTACAGGATTTAACGCTTTTAAGTAGATTTGTTAAATATTTATATATTAAACGGCCTTTTCCTTAAATTTTTAAGATTACTGACATTTGACATGTTTTGTATGCGCTTTACGTTTTATATTTACGTAGAATAGAACCCTTTACACGGTTTAAAAGCATAAAACAGCATTATGGAAGAATCTAGAAAAGACATCGTTCAATTTATCAATCTACAATTAGCATCATTAGGGCAGCCTATTTACAGAGACAAAAAAGATAGTTTAGAAAAGTTTGGTGATTCAAAATTTGAAGAACTAACGAGCGGCTTAATAAAGAGCATTCGTGAAAAATCTCGGCTTTTAGCAAATCACCATTCACCTGTTGATACTAGAATTCAAAATTTTATAAACGATTATCTCCAAGATATTTCTATCGACAAACCTTACGTATTACCTAACGATACACTTATTTTGTCGAAAAAAGGACACGCAAGAGAAATTAGCTTACCACCAGATGGAAACTCATTCCAGAGTAACAACGTAACATCGCATAGAATAAAACAAGGTATTTTAAATAATCCGTTACACGATAAACGGACAACAAAAGGTACGTTTCATATTGTGGAAGGTAATTTACCTGTTCCTTTAGATAAAAAGGAAGTTCCGAAAATTGCTTTTGCTCACTTTCTAAACGCTGCTTTTAATCCTTCAGATGAATTAAAAACATTGCCCTTTACTTCTAATCAAGAAGATAAGGCAAAAACAATAGTATCCATGCTATTAAGACCTATGGTCTGTCCGGAAGTTCCAAATGTTATTTCTAAAAAATCTTTAGAAGTCCGTTTTTTTGCTCCAGGAAGTTTAGTAAGTAATTTAGATTTTGTTGAATCTATTTTCGGAAATGCTGGCAACCCCAATTTAGCTGAAAACGACGCTGGATTAGACACAGAACATTGGACAGGGCATACAGGATGTATTATTCTAGCGCCGCAATTAAGAACCTTAAAAAAGAAAGATGTAGGATTACCACATATTGATGATGCTACCGAACGTCAGAAAAAAGAAGGCATGTGCTGGAAAAATGACGATGAGCTTTACAATGAAGGTGGTGCCTTTAAAATTACCTGTAGAGACGACAGAGGTGTTGTTGTTACTATTATTGCCGATAATTATTACGGGTATTCTAAAAAAGAAATAAAAACACAAATAAGCTATAGTGCTAATTTATTTGGACTTGTTGAAGAAGAACACTCAGGAGGAGCTATTGCTTACCCTAGAGGTGTTATGGGGGCCATTGTAGATGGTGTTGCGTTTTCTGGGAAACATGGCGACAATTTCACGTTTGAAGATGTTAAAACATATTTAGGCGATAGAATTGAAATTCAACCAGAAAATTATGCGATAGATAAAAAATACCCGGACATTATTTACATTCCAGAAGCATCTTACATTAATACAAACACGAATAGCATTACCTGGAAGCATAACGGAAAAGAGCACAAACTTAAGCTATCGCCTAAAAAGAAATATGTTCACCCAACGGGTAATAAATTTACTTTAGAAAAACACCCAGCCATTCCTCTTTGGCGTATAGTAAACACTATGGCCGAAGGCATATTCTGCCATAAACCTTGCACGGTTTCTGGAGGTGGTAAATCTGAAATTTCAAAATCTATGTTAAACGCTATTACATATAGCACGTTCAATATTAGAGATATTGATGAAGATTTTAAAAAGGCCGATGAAATAATTGAATTCAACTATTCCAAACGTTGGAAAGATTACGACCCTACTCTACCGCCATCACGAAGTTTTTTAAGTAAAGGAAGAACCTTAGGTTCGGCTGTAAAATTATTAACACCATCGGATGAATGCTCTGATGAATACAACGACTTTGTAACCAACATCCCGGTACACATCCGTTCCTTAGTTCTTTTTGTAAAACGTCTTTACCGCCAAGATTTCGAAGATTTAAATTGGAAAGATTGCATGTCGGTAGAATTTATCAATGGCAAAAAAGGAACTGGTTTACTCTACAATAACACACCTGTTGTTGGTAGTTATGTACGTATTGGGTTTAATGAAAACGGTAATTGGTTACTAAATAAATTACGCTCAGATTTTTCTGCAAGTATAAAAATTCAAACTGAAGATGATATTTCTGCTTCAATAACAATTCCACGTGAGCGCTTTAAACATCTAAGTCCTAAGTTTCAAAACAAGAGCTTAAAGGTTGTCGCAAATTGTGAATCGTACTTGTTCCAAAGGCCAGATGAAGCCATTGTTCGAGGGTATGATAAAAATGCAGAAAGAGATATTGTATCTCCAAACACATACTTAACAAATTACGAGCTACTTAAAAAGAAAGACGCCATTGAAATTTATGAAGACACCATCAATTTTGATAAATATACACAACCTGTAAAAGACTTAATTATTAGCGTTATTAAGAGTCCAAACGAGGAAGAGTATTTTGCATTACCATCGCATACTAGAATTGTAGATGGAGAACCAACTAAAAACCCACGTTACTTAGAGCGTAATATAAATACTGAGGAAACTAAAGAAAGTTATTTAGGTGAAATTGGTATTCGATTATTCCGTAAAATCCCATCTGAAGACCCCGTAATTCAAGTTGTGAATGCCGTGCTACCAGGACGTAGAAATAATCCTGCCGACAGAAAAGCAGGCATACGCCCATTGGCAGTTTACAACCCAATACATTATCAGGAAACACCAGAATTATTCATGGATTTTATTTGTAGCTTAACAGGTAAATCTCCATCTACAACTGGAGCGGGATCGGAAGGTGCTTTAACAAAAAGCCCTTTCAATATGTTAACTCCAACAACCGATTTAAACAATGCCTTATTATCACATATTTTAACAGAATCTGATGCGTTTAGCACTGCTGCGGGTTATGTTGGCGGAGAAAATAAAGTAGATCACGATATTAGTTTACTTATACCCGAGATTTGGGCACGTTTAACTCCAGAAGATAGAGACCCTAAGCAATTAATAGAACATGGTGCACTAGAAAAAATTGAAGATTTTGAACATAATGGAAAAACTATTTTAGCTAGTAGATTGGGTTACAGAATTACAAAAACGTTCTCTTTAAGATGTCTAAATCGCTTGTTTGATGAGCCAACAGCTGTTTTCAACGAAAAAATGCTAAAACCAGAATTACAAGGTTTAGAAGATTATGTAGATGGAATTAATAATATTGTTGAAGCGCAAGAAAAGGTAGCTTTAAGTTATTTTGAAGATGGTAGCATTACATCGGCCATTCCGCCATTAAAAATTCTATTAAATATTATGGCTTATGGTTCGTATGAAGGTAAACAAATTAGCGACCCAGAATTACGTAAATATTTTGACAGAGATTATGTTTTAAATAGCGATTGGTATAAAGAGCGTTTATTACTTAAACAACAAAAAGACCTGAGCTTTTATGAAGCACAAATAACCTATTTGCAAGATTTCATGCAAAACCCCAATAATGATATTCTTGTTTCTGAAATGAATATAGAAGATCGTTTACATGCCGCTAAGGAACATTACAGCAATGTAATATCTAAAGAGTATTTAAAGGAATTAGCGGGTACTATTGGCGCAGATCCGTTGTATAGACATTAAAGTATTCTTTTCTTAATTGATTAAAAAGCGTTTCGAAATTGAAACGCTTTTTTTTATGATTTTCATTTTTATAATCTAAACCGTATCTTTAAAATAAAAAAATGAAATTGAAATTGGCTTTACTTTCTATACCATTTATCGTTTTTATGCTGCTGGCATGTTCTGAGAACTCAACCATAACACCACAAAAAGAAACTATGGAAATAGAAGTTCCCGAAATAAATTCGATTAAAATACTAGCTTTAGGTGATAGTTATACCATAGGCCAAAGTGTATGCGATACCTGTAGATTTCCTGAGCAATTAAAATCTCAGCTGCTTCCAAAATTAGAATTAATTAATGCAATAGAACTAGAAATTATTGCTCAAACAGGATGGACAACCTCTAACTTAATTAGCGCAATCGAGAATAAACCTGAAACGGAAAATTTTGACTTAGTAACGCTTTTAATAGGCGTTAACAATCAATACCAAGGAAAAGCCTTCTCTATTTACAGCAATGAATTTCCGCAGCTCATTAATACAGCTATTAGTAAAGCAAAATCTAATAAGACTAATGTAATCGTTATATCTATTCCAGATTATGCTTTTACACCAGTTGGTAAAGAATTTGCAAACGTATCCGAAGACATAGATACTTATAATTCTTTTGCAGAAAACTATTGCTCAAAAAACAATATTAGCTTTGTGAATATCACAGATATTACTAGGTTAGGCTTCACAGACCCTACCCTTGTTGCTTCAGATGGTTTACATCCTTCGGAATTAGCTTATGCTAAATTTGTAGAGCGACTATTACCTGTAGCTCTTGAGAAACTCAAAAAAGAATAAAGCCGGTGTTAATAGTAATGTCTCCCATGCTTTTTACTTCTTTCATCAAAGAGATAATGAATATGCTCTCTGAAAATTTGTTACATTTACCTTATGTTTTCAGCCAGAAAAAGATTAGATAATGCTTATAAAACTGCTAAAATCATCGACTTTGATGATGATAGCAAGTTTATACTCTTTAGTGATTGCCACCGCGGCGATAATAGTTTTGCCGACGATTTCTCGAACAATAGAAACATTTATTATCATGCTTTAAAGCATTATTACGATGAAGGATTTCAATATTGCGAAATTGGTGATGGAGATGAGCTTTGGGAAAACCTGTCGTTTAAATCTATTTTAGACGCTCACAAAAATGTCTATATGCTTTTAAAAAACTTCCACAAAGGCAATAGATTGCATATGATTTGGGGAAACCATGATATGGTATACAGAGACCCGAGCTATGTTAAAAAGCACCTATCCACTTATTTTGATCCGAAAACGGGTAAAGATGAAGAGTTGTTTACAGATATAAAATATCACGAAGGCATTGTTTTAAAACATTGTTCTACTAGCCAAGAAATATTTTTAACGCATGGTCACCAAGCCGATTGGTGGAACTATTTATTCTGGAAATGGAGTCGTTTTATGGTTCGCGTATTATGGAAACCCTTAAATGTTATGGGAATTGCCGACCCCACGAGTCCTGCTAAAAACTACACCGAACTTATAAAGGTAGAACGAAAAACGAAAAATTGGATTACCGATAATAACAACTTAGTAACTGTAGTTGGCCATACACACAGACCTCGTTTTCCAGAACCAGGAGACATTGCGTTTTTTAATGATGGCAGCTGTGTACACCCTAGAAGTATTACAGGAATAGAAATTGAAAAAGGAAAAATTTCACTTATAAAATGGAGCATAGCCACCAAAGATGATGGTACGCTACAAATTATTAAAGATATTTTAGAAGGACCTAGAGACTTAATTGCTTATAAAACGTCTGTTTAAGTAGTAGCAAAATGGAATGCGGCATTGGCATGAATGGTTGTTGTATCGAAAACAGGCACGCTTACATCCTTTTGCTGTATAAGTAATGGAATTTCAGTACACCCCAAAATAATACCTTCTGCTCCAGTTTGTATTAATTTCTGAATGATTTTAAGATAAATGGCTTTTGAATTTGATGTTAATTTTCCTTTAGATAATTCATCATAAATAATTCTATGAATTTCATTTCTATCATCTAACTCTGGAATTATAGTTTCTATACCAAAGGTTTTTAAAACATCAATATAGAATGTCTTTTCCATAGTATATTTTGTTCCTAATAGCGCTACTTTTTTTAAACCTTTACTTAATATTTGTTTTGAAGTTGCTTCTGCAATATGTATTACTGGAATGTTCACAGCTGCTTCCACAGCACCAATAGTTAAATGCATGGTATTAGCGCAAATTAAAATACAAGCAGCTCCTGCACGCTCTAAACTTAATGCTGAGCTACTCATTACTTCATTTAATATATCCCACCTATTTTCCGATTGTAATTTTGAAATTTCTCCAAAATCTACTGAATTAACAACAACTTTAGCAGAATGTGGTTCACCATACTTGGACGCCGCTAATTGATTTAAAACTCGATAGTATAACACTGTAGATTCGGGAGTAATGCCTCCAATTAAGCCTATTGTTTTCATATTATTAAAAATAGTGCTATTCCATCAACTTACAAAACAAAAAAAGCCAGAACTTAAGTTCTGGCTTTTTTATAATTTATAAAGTTAATTTTTAATTATTTCAACTTTTTCTTAACCTCAACTTCATGGAATGCTTCTATTACATCGCCTTCCTTGATATCGTTGTAATTTTTAATTTGCATACCACAGTCGTAACCTTTAGTAACTTCTTTAGCATCATCTTTAAATCGTTTTAACGATGTTAATTCACCAGTATACACAACTACACCATCACGTATTAAACGGATACCTGCATTACGTGTTATTTTACCGTTCGTTACCATACATCCTGCAATAGTACCAATTTTAGATACTTTAAACATTTCTCTAATTTCTGCTGTACCTAAAATCTCTTCTTTCAACTCTGGAGATAACATACCTTCCATTGCATCTTTAAGATCATTAATAGCATCGTAGATAATAGAATATGTACGGATATCGATTTCTTCTTTATCGGCAATCATTCTTGCGTTTCCAACAGGTCTAACGTTAAAGCCGACAATAATAGCATCGGAAGCCGAAGCTAACAATACATCACTTTCTGTAATGGCTCCAACACCTTTATGAAGGATATTAACTTGAATTTCTTCAGTAGATAATTTTTGGAACGAATCGGTTAATGCCTCAACAGAACCATCAACGTCACCTTTAAGGATAATATTTAATTCTTGGAAGTCACCAAGTGCAATACGTCGTCCAATTTCATCTAATGTAATATGACGCTGTGTTCTAACAGATTGCTCACGTTGTAACTGTGCTCGTTTAGAAGCAATTTGTTTCGCTTCACGTTCATCTTCAAATACATTAAACTTATCACCTGCTTGTGGAGCACCATCTAAACCTAAGATAGAAACTGGTGTTGATGGCCCTGCAGCTACAACATCGTTTCCACGCTCATCATGCATGGCTTTTACTTTACCACTATTTCTACCTGCTAAAACATAATCACCAACACGAAGTGTTCCGGCTTGTACTAGTATAGTTGATACGTAACCTCTACCTTTATCTAAAAAGGCTTCTACTACAGTACCTACTGCTGCTTTTTCAGGATTTGCTTTAAGCTCTAATAATTCGGCTTCTAGCAATACTTTTTCTAATAATTCTTTAACACCAGTACCTACTTTAGCAGAGATATCGTGTGATTGTATTTTACCACCCCAATCTTCTACCAAAAGATTCATTTGTGCTAAACCTTCTTTAATTCTTTCTGGGTTAGCATCTGGCTTATCTATTTTATTAATTGCAAATACAATTGGTACTCCAGCAGCTTGCGCATGTGAAATAGCCTCTTTTGTTTGCGGCATAATATCATCATCGGCAGCGGCTACAATAATAGCGATATCGGTAACTTGAGCACCACGAGCACGCATGGCTGTAAAGGCCTCGTGACCCGGTGTATCTAAGAAGGCAATTTTTTGTCCATTCTCTAACTCTACGCCATAAGCTCCAATATGCTGTGTAATACCACCAGACTCTCCTGCGATTACATTCTCTTTACGAATATAATCTAGAAGCGATGTTTTACCGTGATCTACGTGACCCATTACTGTAACAATTGGCGCACGTAATTTTAAATCTTCCGGTTTATCTTCTATTTCTTCAATTGACTCTTCAATATCAGCAGTAACAAACTCTACTTGATAACCAAACTCATCGGCTACAATAGATAATGTTTCAGCATCCAAACGTTGGTTCATGGTAACCATCATACCTAACGACATACATGCCGAAATAATTTGAGTTACACCAACATCCATCATGGTTGCCATTTCGCTTGCCGTAACAAACTCGGTCACCTTAATGATTTTGCTTTCAGCTGCTTCTATTTGCTGATCAATTTCAGTTTGTTCTCTATGCTTGTCTCTTTTATCTCTTCTATTCTTAGCACCACGACCTTTGCTTGATTTCCCTTGAAGTTTCTCAAGTGTTTCACGCACTTGTTTTTTTACATCTTCTTCACTAGGTTCTTCTTTAACAATATTACGACGTCCTGGACCTGTTCCTGGTTTGCCTTTGAAACGATCATTTCCACCTGGCCTGTTGTTTCCTCCAGATCTATTATCTCCAGGAGCTCCAGCTTTACTAATACGACGACGTTTTTTCTTGTTTGCCGCTGCACCTGCTGCAGGTTTCTTTTCTACAGGTTTCTTTTTAGGCTTATTAAATTGAGATAAATCAATTTTATCACCAGCTATTTTTGGTCCTGTAAGTTTTTGGTATTGTGTTTTTACCTTTTCTTCAGGAGTAACAACTTCACCATCAACAATGATGCTTTCTTGTTTTTCTATTTTCTCTGTTGCAACTTGTTTAACTTCCGCCTTTGGAGTTGTTGCAGCTTTTGCAGCTGGCTTATCTTCAACTTTAGGCTTAGTTTCTTCGGTTTTAACAGGTTCTTTTTTAACCTCTTCAACTGGTTTTGCTACTTCAGGAGCAACTGCTTCTTCCTTAGCAACCTCTTTAGCGACTTCTTTAACAACCTCTTGTTTTTCAACTTTAGGCTCAACCACTTCTGGTTTAACCTCAGTTGCAGGTTTTGGAGTTTCTTTTTTACCTTCTAAATCAATTTTACCAACCTGCTTAGGTCCGGTAAGTGGCTTAGTTGCTTTAATAATCTCCTCTCTTTTGGCAGCTGCTTTTTGCTTTTCTTCAAGTTCACGCTCGCGTTGCTCACGTAACACTTCTTTCTCTTTTAGTTTTGCTTCACTAACCTCTAAAGATGCCACTTTTTTACTTGCGTCTGTTTGAAACTCATCGGAAAGAAATTTATATGTTTCCTTTGATATTTTCGTAGTCGGACGCTTCTCTATTTCGACACCCTTAGAATCTAAAAATTCTACGGCACGATCGAGAGATATGTTAAGCTCGCGTAATACTTTATTTAATCTAATTGTTTCAGCCATAATTGCCTTTAAAATACTCAAATATATATATTATACCAATTCTATCATAAAATTAAGGAACATCAAACGATAATTTCTTATAATTTTTATGAAATTGATATTATTCTTCGAATTCTTCTCTTAAAATCCTAATAACGTCATTAATGGTTTCTTCCTCTAAGTCCGTTCTTTTAACTAAATCTTTCACCTCTTGTTCTAAAATACTTTTAGCGGTGTCTAATCCAGCTTTACTAAATTCATCAATAATCCATGATTCGATTTCATCAGAGAATTCACGTAATTCTACATCTTCCTCTGCGCCTTCTCTAAACACATCGATCTCGAAGCCTGTAAGCTGCCCTGCTAAACGGATGTTATGACCGCCTCTACCAATAGCTTTACTTACTTCTTCTGGTTTTAATATTACCTCAGCACGTTTTGTTTCTTCGTTTAATTTAACAGAAGTTACACGGGCTGGGCTTAATGCTCTAGTAACAAACAATGGTAAGTTACTAGTATAATTGATTACATCAATATTTTCGTTTCCTAATTCACGAACAATACCGTGAATACGAGACCCTTTCATACCAACACAAGCTCCTACTGGATCAATTCTATCATCATAAGAATCTACAGCTACTTTTGCTTTTTCACCTGGAATTCTTACTACTTTTTTAATGGTAATTAAACCATCAAAAACTTCTGGAATTTCTTGTTCGAATAATTTCTCCAAAAACACTGGAGAACTTCTCGACATAATTATTGTTGGTTTCGCGCCTTTAAGCTCTACACTATCAATTACACCACGAACGTTATCTCCTTTTCTAAAGAAATCTGATGGAATCTGTTTATCTTTTGGAAGTACAATTTCATTCCCTTCATCATCTAGCAAAATTACTGCTCTATGGCGAATATGGTGAACTTCTGCTGTATAAATCTCTCCTACTAAATCTTTAAAATGCTTAAATACAATAGTGTTATCGTGCTCATGTATTTTAGAAATCAAGTTTTGGCGTAATGCTAAAATAGCACGACGACCTAAATCGATAAGTTTTACCTCTTCCGATACATCTTCACCTACTTCAAAATCAGGTTCAATCTTGCGAGCTTCCGATAACGAAATCTCTTGATTTTCTTCCTCAACCTCACCATCAGCTACAACGACTCTATTTCTCCAAATTTCTAAATCGCCTTTATCTGGATTTACAATAATATCAAAATTATCATCATCTCCAAATTTTCGTTTTAAAGCACTTCTAAAAACATCTTCTAAAATAGCCATTAACGTTACTCTGTCAATAAGCTTATCGTCTTTGAATTCTGAAAAAGAATCAATTAACGCAATATTTTCCATAACTGGTTTCGATTTAAAATTTTATCACAACTTTTGCTTCTATAATATCTTGATAAGCAATATTCGCTTGCTTATTTACCGTCACTTTACCTTTACCTACTGGCTTAGGTTCTCTAGCTTTCCATTCTAGTTGAATATCGTTTTCGGTCGCGTTTGTTAAAACACCTTCTATTTCTTCGGCACTTGTACGCACACTAAGCGTTCTATTTATATTTTTTACATACTGGCGTCGATCTGTCAATGGAGCTGTTGCTCCTGCCGACATTACTTCTATAGAATAATCATGCTCTTCACTATCTAAATCATTCTCAACAAACCTGCTAATAAAAATGCAGTCTTCAACTAAAACGCCGTTATCACCATCGATAACAATGTTTATATGGTTTTCGGCACTAATAGCTAAGCTGATAAGAAATAAATCTTGTCGCTCTGCTAACGCCTCTTCGAGTAAGTTTTTTACGGTAGTTTTTAACATTTTCTAGTATAAAAAGAGGGGACTTTCTGTCCCCTCATTTCCTTAATTCGCCTTTCAACGGTGCAAATATATAACATTTTATTGATTTTTAAAGGAATATTTCATAAATTTAGCTATGCCACAGCTTATATTACAACCTAATAAGTGTACATTTAAGCTTTGTATCTGTTCTACAGATAATGTCTTAACCAACTACTAAACACCCCATAACTTTATGAAAAAAATTCTCGTTCCCACAGATTTTTCCGACCAAGCCGAAAATGCTTTAAAGGTTGCCGCCCAATTGGCACGAACTTATGATTGCGAAATTTATTTATTACATATTATTGAATTACCAATAGATCAGGTTGATGCTCTAAACTCGCATAGCGACTTTCCTGAAGCTTTGTTTTTTATGAAATTAGCACACAAAAAATTTGAAGCCCTAAAAAAGAAAGATTACTTAAAAGACATTACCGTACATGAAACAGTTGATTTTCACGAAATTTTTAAAGGGATTTTTCATGTCAGTAAAAAACATGATATTGATTTAATTATTATGGGATCTAATGGTGTAAGCGGATTGAAAGAAATGCTTATTGGAAGCAATACTGAAAAAGTTGTAAGAACATCGGAAATACCGGTTTTGGTAATAAAAAATGAACACAAATCTTTCAAAGTTGACAACTTCGTATTCGCTTCCGATTTTAAAGAGGAAAGTATACCTAGCTATGAAAAATCGCTTCAGTTCGCTAAAATTTTTAACGCTAAAATGCATTTACTTTTAGTGAACACACCAAATAATTTTATGACCTCGGGAGAAGCTAACGGAAGAATGCAAATCTTTTTAGATGCATTCGATTTCCCCGAACTTAGCAAAAATATTTATAACGACATCAATATTGAAAGTGGTATTATGAATTTTTCAGAATCCATTTCCGCGAACTTAATAGGCATGAGTACTCATGGCCGACAAGGTATTTCGCACTTTTTTAATGGCAGCATTAGTGAGGATCTAGTAAACCACGCAAAACGCCCCGTAATTACTTTCAAAATTTAAAAACATTAAGCAATCTGCTTTAATAAAGTTTAAGGCAGATTGTTTTTTATGCATCAGGATTTTTACTTCTTATGTTTTTATACACTTTAAAACCGAGCATAATTAAAACACCTAAAACAATAATTCCTACAACACCCCAAACCCAATTAATTGCACTCTTTAGAATAACTAAAAACACAACAGCAAAAAGTATAAACGTGGCACCTTCGTTCCAAATACGCATAAAACTAGATGTTTTATTCACTATACCATTTTGCAACTGCTTAAAATATTGATGTGTTTTTAAATGATAAATAAAAAGTAAAACCACGAAAGTAAGCTTAACATGCATCCACGGTTGCTCCAACCAAAACGGCTGTAGAATCATTAACCAAACAGCAAAAATAGTACACAAAATAGCTGACGGCCAAGTTATGATATACCATAAGCGCTTCGTCATAATTTGCAACTGCTTACCCAAAATCTCTTTATCTGGTGATGGTTTATGATGTGCTTCAATTTGATACACAAAAAGCCTTGGAATGTAAAACAAACCTGCAAACCATGTGACAACAAAAATAAGGTGAAACGATTTTATATAATTATAATATTCCATAATTGAGTTATTTTGTAGTTTTCAATATTAAATCTCTTCGTATTTCACGATTTAAAAAATATGCCGTAACTATTGTTGCGAGTAAATCGGAAATAGGGAACGACATCCAAACCCCTAATTCTCCGTAAAATTTTGGCAATATTAGTATCAGTGGAATAAAAAAGAAACCTTGCCTAGATAAGGTAAGTAACAAAGCAGGTGTTGCTTTACCTATAGCCTGAAAATATGCGGCACCAATAAGTTGCACCGCTATAATTGGAGTTGCTGCAAATACCCAACGCATTGCATTTGGCGTTTGCGCAATAACATCTAGATTGGTGGTAAACACTTTGGTTATAGATATTGGAAAAACCATGAGTAAAATAAAAATAAGTGTTGCTAAAATAGCAGCATACTTTATCGCTATATTTATACTCTCTCTAACACGCTCATAATTGTGAGCACCATAATTAAAACCAGCAATAGGCAAAAACCCTTGCGTAATACCAAACACCGGAAATAAAGCAAACATTAGCATTCTACCCACAATGGCATAGGCCGTAACCGATGTTTCACCACCTAAATCGAATAAAATATTATTCATAAATAAATAAGTAACACTTACTACAGCTTGGCGCGCAAGTGTAACAAAACCTAAAGACGCTATCTCTTTTACTACAGGAAAATTTAACCCCAGATGAGCTCCACTAATTCTTAACTCTGAGTTTTTAGAAATGAAAAACCACACAATAAACCCAAAAGAAAAAAGGTAAGAAATACTAGTTGCCCAAGCAGCACCTTCCATCCCAAACCCCATGACATTAATAAGAATATAATCTAAAATTAAATTACTCACCGATGGCAACATCATAGCATACATAGCAAATTTAGGCTTCCCTTCTGCCCGCATCACATTATTCCCTAACATGGAAAATGCCAAAAACGGCACTCCATAAAGTACAATTTTATAATAGATTTTTGCCGGCTCGAAAATAGCACCTTTCCCTCCAAAGGATAAAATAATATTGTCTACAAAGAGTAAACCTAAAATAACCATAGAAACCACAATTAACAACGTAAGTGTTATTTGATTCCCAAAGGTTTTTAAAGCTTTTTCGTAATTTGAAGCGCCAAGCGCACGCGATATTATTGAAGCACCTCCAATACCAATACTCATCCCTAGAGCCGCTATAAAAAACGAAACAGGCAAGACTATATTTATAGCTGCAATAGCGATAGACCCAATCCATTGCCCAACAAAAACAGTGTCAACCAAAATATTTAGCGACATTACTAACAAACCAATAGACGCAGGAACGGCTTGCTTAACCAATAATTTACTTATGGGTTGCGCACCAAAACCATCGGAGGGTACTTTTGACATTATTAAGCAGTGATTTTAGACTCAGCCCAAGTATTTATCCATTTAGAAAGTAACGCTACAAACTCATCGTCATCATTCAAACATGGTACAGTTGTAAAATCTTTACCACCCACCTCATGAAAAATCTCTTGACCTTCCATTGCTATTTCTTCGAGAGTTTCTAAACAATCGCTAACAAACGCTGGTGTAATAATCGCCATATTTTTCACACCGCTCTTACCCAAACGCTCAATAGTTCTATCGGTATAGGGTTGCAACCATGGATCGAAACCTAAACGTGATTGGAAGGAAGTTGAAAACGCTCCTTCTTTAAATTGAAGCCTTTCACCCACCAAACGGGTCACCTCTAAACATTGATGTTTATAGCAATACTCATGAGCTTTACTAGGTGTTATACAACAACTTTTATCAATTTTACAATGGGACTGTGTCACATCACTTTTTCTAATGTGCCTTTCAGGAACACCGTGATATGAGAACAAAACGTGATCGTAGTTTTTACCTTCTAAATGTTTTTTAATAGAATTTGAAAGTACTTCAATATAATCTGGCTTATTATAAAATGCCGGAACAGATTCTATTTTTAAACTTGGAAAAAACTCCTGGCGCAACTCTTCAGTTAAAACGGTAATAGTTTCAGTAGTTGCCATCGCAAATTGCGGATAAAGCGGAAAAAGCAAAACCTCCTCTACACCTTTATCAACCAATTCCTGCAGTCCTTTTTTAATTGTCATGCTTCCATAACGCATTGCCAAAGCAACAGGGTATTCTACTTGTTTTTGAATTTTATTTTGAAGTCTTTCTGAAAGCACAATAAGCGGAGAGCCCTCGTCCCACCATATCTTTTTATAAGCTGCAGCAGATGCCTTTGGCCTCGTCTTTAATATGATACCTTTAACCAAGGCAGCTCGTGCTATATATGGAATATCAATAACACGCTCGTCCATTAAAAACTCGCCTAAATACTTTTTTACGTCTTTTGGTTCTGGACTTTCTGGAGAACCAAGATTGACAAGTAATATACCTTTTTTCATTTATTTTATTTATCTAAACAATATAAGATTCCACCTAAAAGATGCTGCTTAAATTCTGGATTTGAGTAAGATGCTATAGTATGTCCCATTCCTGTGTAAAACATTTTGCCTCCATCGAATTCCTGACACCATGCTATAGGGTGAAAATCACCATTTTCTCCACCTTTATAACTCGATTCATCTAATTCTAATAGCACATGTAAGTCTTTACTAATATTTTTAAAATTATACCACTCATCGTAGTGCGTCCAAGGGCTAGGCAAATGTTTTGTAGCCTTGTGCTTATTATCTTTAACACGCATAGTAGCCTCGGTTTGCTTTGGATGACTTATAAAATAAGCCCCAACTAATTTACCATACCATGCCCACTCGAATTCTGTGTCTGTTGCAGCATGAACACCTAAGAAACTTCCGCCTTTATTAATATATTTTTTAAAACCTTGCTCTTCTTTAGCATTCAAAACATCTCCTGTAGTATTTAAAAAAATAATTAAGTCGTACTTTTTTAATTTCTTATCTAAAAACACTGCAGCATCCTCTGTGTGCGTTACTGTAAAATTATTTTCTAAGCCTAACGCCTCAATAGCTTTTACCCCAGTTTCAATAGATTTATGTCTAAAGCCGGCTGTTTTTGAAAAAACTAACACTTTATCGGCAGCATAACTGGTTAACGTGAAAAATGCTAAAAACGCAATTAATAATACTCTCATTTATTTGTCTTTTATTTGGTTTTATTTAGTTGCTCGTGGTATAGTTTAGGTCGCGCTTCTATATAATCACAATCTTGAAAAATTCCGCATGATGTGCTTGACCTTGCTAAAGTTTTCGTGTTTGCAAATTTCGCTAAAGCAGCAATTTCTGGTGTTAAATATTTCATTTTTTTATTTTATTTCAGAAGAAACCTTGTTTAATTAATCACTTCTATTATTTACGATGTTAAAGACATCACATATTTTTTAGGCGTGGTGCCATATTTCTTTTTAAAAGCTGCTATAAAATGACTCGATGTGCTATAACCTACCTTTAAACCAACTTCATTTACATTATCATTACCGGCTTCAAGTAGCTTTCTTGCTACTTCCATCTTATAGTCGAATAAAAAACTAAAAACTGAGTCGCCATAAATTTGTTTGAAGCCTTCTTTTAATTTTTTAATATTTAATCCAATTTCATCAGCAAGCTCCTGTAAACTTGGTGGCTCTGCTATTCGAGAAATCACAATATCTTTTGCCTTTCTAATTTTTATAACATTAGTTTCATCTACCAAAAAAGGACATTGTTCAACATCGGCATCTTCGTTCCTATTAAAATACAAACTTAAAAGCTCGTAGGCTTTACCTTTGAAATATAAGTTTTTTATTGAAAGGTTGAGATTATAATTTATAAGTTGATTTAAAACTATAGCCATAGATGGCGAAATAACACCATCTTTATAATACTTTTTATCTTTATTATCATCACTTAAAAAAGTAATATACCCCGCTTCTTGAGAAAACAAACCATGAAACTTCTTGATTGAAATCAATATAGAAACCATCCAAGAGTTCGGTTCAATTTTTAAATTTATTGGTAAATCCCGTTGTGGATTGTACAACAGTAAAGAATTTTCTTCAAGAATACTTAAAGTATACCGCCCTTCATTAAACACAAACTGACTGGAGCCTTTAAGACAAAAATGAAATTGTATAAAATCGCTATGTATATCTTTTACAATGTTTTGCGTTTCACTTTCATCATTTTTATACATTAAAACCGTAAAACCCTCATCTACCTCTGTTTCCAAAAACGACCTTTGAGCGTTACTTTTCTGGGTATTGACAGCGCTATTTTTATTCATCTTATTTAGATTGGTTCTAAATTAATCACTTCAAATCATCCGATTTCATTACAAAAATATGATATTTATCACATTTAGAGCAAAAACAACGTTAAAAAACCACAAACGACACTAAAAGTTCTTTGAGCGTTACTTTTTAAGTCACCTTCCGTATATTTTTGCCACACATTTTTAACCAACGCATGCAACAGTATAACGTTTCAAAAAGCAGTTACTTTTATGCTATTGGCTTAAGTTACAAAAAAGCCGATGCAGATATTCGTGGACATTTTAGTCTGAGCGAAGAAGGTAAACTTGCACTTTTAAATCAAGCTAAAGAAAATAATATTGAAAGTTTGGTAGTTACTTCTACTTGTAACAGAACTGAAATTTACGGTTTTGCACAGCACCCTTTTCAGCTTATTAAATTACTTTGCGATAATACACGGGGTACCGTTGAAGAGTTTCAGGAAGTGGCTTACATCTATAAAAACAAAGAAGCTATATCGCACATGTTTCGTGTAGGTTCTGGTTTGGACAGCCAAATTCTTGGTGATTTCGAAATTATTAGTCAGTTAAAAATTAGTGCTAGACTATCTAGAAAACATGGATTACTTAATCCCTTTTCTGAACGTTTAATAAACGCTGTAATACAAGCTAGTAAACGTATTAAGAATGAAACTGAAATTTCATCTGGAGCCACATCGGTTTCTTTTGCTTCGGTACAATACATTTTTAATGAAGTTAAAGATATTACCAATAAAAATATTCTTCTTTTTGGAACTGGTAAAATTGGTAGAAATACTTGCGAAAACTTAGTAAAGCATACCAAAAACGAACATATCACTTTAATAAATAGAACTAAAACGAAGGCAGAACAAATAGCCGGAAAATTTAATCTATTAGTTAAAGATTACTCGAATTTACAGGAAGAAATAACCGATTCGGATATTTTAATTGTAGCTACCGGAGCCCAACGCCCAACTATTGATAAACACATTATACAAAGCAATAAACCGCTTTTAATTTTAGATTTATCGATTCCAAAAAATGTAGATGAAAATGTATTAGAATTAGACGGTGTTAAATTGGTACATTTAGACCATTTATCTCAAATTACCGATCAAACTCTAGAAGCTAGAAAGCAACACATTCCTTCCGCGGAAGCGATTATAGAAGAAGTAAAAGAAGAATTTAACGGTTGGCTAGAAACACGAAAATTTGCACCAACTATTAAGGCTCTAAAACATAAACTGAATGGTTTTGCAACGGCAGAATTAGATACACAACGTAAAAAAATATCAGATTTTAACGAATCTCAAGCCGAAATAATCAGCAACAACATCATTCAGAAAATCACAAATCATTTTGCGCATCACTTAAAAGATGATGACGTTTCTACAGACGAAAGTCTTGAACTTATTAAAAAAGTGTTCCAATTAGAACCTTCTACAAAAAATGTCTAAAATTATAAAAATTGGTACTCGCGATAGCGAATTAGCGTTATGGCAAGCCAAAATAGTACAAAGTCAACTCGAACATTTAGGTCATAAAACACAGTTAGTCCCTGTAAAATCTACAGGTGATTTAGTTTTAGACAAACCTCTATATGAGCTAGGTATAACCGGAATTTTTACAAGAACATTAGATATCGCTATGCTAAATAACGATATCGATATTGCTGTACATTCCTTAAAAGACGTACCGACGCTTTTACCAAAGGGTATTGTACAAGCTGCCGTATTAAAACGTGGAAATGTAAAAGATACTTTGGTTTTTAAAGACAATGAAGAATTTTTAGGCTCTAAAGATGCCGTTATTGCAACAGGTAGTTTACGTAGACGTGCACAATGGTTAAATCGTTTCCCAACGCATACTATCACAGATTTACGTGGTAATGTAAATTCGCGTTTAGAAAAACTAGAAAACAGCGATTGGAACGGTGCTATTTTTGCAGCTGCTGGTATTGGACGTATTGGAATTAGACCAGAAGATGCTATTAATTTAGATTGGATGATTCCTGCGCCAGCTCAAGGCGCAATTATGATTACGGCTCTAGAAGATGATGAAGAAACTCGAGCTATTTGCGCAGAATTAAACCACGAAGAAACTGAAATCTGTACAACCATAGAGCGCGAATTTTTAAATAAATTGGAAGGCGGATGTACAGCACCTATTGGAGCCTTAGCTTATATAAAAGATGAAGAAATAACCTTTACAGGTGTTTTACTAAGTCCTGACGGAACAAAACGTATTGATGTTACTCGGGTTAAAAAATTAGGTGAGCATAATGATATTGCACAATACTGCGCCGATTTTGTAATAGAACGCGGCGGTAAACGCTTAATGGATAGCATAAAAGATGCTGATAGAAAAACAAATGTATATTCTACAAAATCTTTAACAGAAGACCAACGTTTATTGTTTCATGAAAAAGTAAAATCTGAAAGTACCGATGTGGTTAAAATTAGTTTAAACCGTATTCATCCAAGATTTTTAAAACAAGAAATACAAAACGTCGTAATTACTAGTAAAAATGCAGTAGAATCGCTTACAACAAATTACTCGGCTGTTGAACTACAGTTTAAAAACATTTACTGTGTTGGACGTAGAACCAAACGTCTAGTTGAAAACAGAATTGGTAAAGTAAAACATTCTGAAAATAACGCTAAAAAACTAGCTGAATACTTAGTAGACTATATGGAAGGTGCCGAAGTTACTTATTTCTGTAGCGACATTAGATTAGATGCTTTACCAACTATTTTAAGTGAAAATAACTTAAAAGTTAACGAAATTGAAGCCTACCAAACAAAATACGATGGTGTAAAAGTTAGCGACTCAGTAGAAGCGGTTATGTTTTATAGCCCTTCTACGGTTGAAAGTTTTACACAAAAAAACAATAAAGAAGTTATTGCTTTTTGTATTGGCGAGACTACAGCAGGGGAAGCCAGAAAGCATTTTGATGATGTTCGTGTAGCAAAAGTACCAACGGTAGAAAGTGTTATCGAGTTAGTGAACGAACACTATATCTAATAACTAACTTGCTGTTATTTTAAAAACAGGTTTTCTTAATAAACCAGTATATTTAAAATGCCTAAATTAAAAAAACAATCATTATTAAATTACGTGTATCGCTTTTTCGATATAATCGTATTATTTTTTATTGTTTTTGATTTTGGTTATGACCATGCCGATAACTATACATCGCCACATGTTTTTTGGTTAATTGCTCTATCCATATTGTTACTTGCATTTAACACACTAAAGCTTTTTATTTACAAATATAAAAACAACAAACGCGTCGCCATAGTTAACATAGCAATTATCTCGCTATTACTCGTAACTTCTATACTGGTTTCATTAACGCATATTAATAACGACTACCATTTTATTTTGCAAAAAATTAAGCCCATATTAGAACTAGGGCTTATTTTGTATTTCCTATTGAGGCTACTTGTATTGGTACGGTACATTTACGAAGTCTACTTTAACCCAGCCATTGTGTTTGTAGGTAGTTTTTTAATTCTAGCTATTCTCGGTGCCTTTTTACTTATGCTACCGAGTGCCACCCTAAACGGTATCACTTTTACAAACGCACTTTTTACAGCAACGAGTGCCGTTTGTGTTACAGGACTAGCTGTTTTAGACACCAGCCACGATTTCACGGTTATAGGGCAATCTATCATACTTGTCCTAATTCAATTAGGTGGATTAGGCATTCTAACGTTCACATCATTTTTCGCGTTCTTTTTTAGAGGAAGCTCTTCGTTTAAAGAAGGCTTAAACACTAAAGATTTTATTGCGCAAGATGGTTTAAAAGATGTCTTTAGAGCAGCTTTAAACGTGGTTATATTTACCATGTCTCTAGAACTTATTGGCGCCCTATTTATTTATTTTTCCATACAAGGCAACAGTGTTATTCAAGACAAATTATTCTTTTCAATTTTCCATTCTATCTCGGCATTTTGTAATGCAGGATTTTCCATTTTACCATCAGGATTGTTTGAAGAGAGCATTCGTTTTAATTACGGCTTTCAGTGGGTAATTATGATGCTTATTATCTTTGGTGGTCTTGGCCACAACATCATTTTTAATTTCTACAAAAAAATTAAGGTTTCATTATTTGAAATATTTGAAAGAGATGCTGTGCATAAACGGATTCCGATAATTACATTAAACACCAAAATTGTAATTTATACTACATCTATTTTATTATTTGTAGGCTGGGTATTTTTCTTTATTTCAGAATACAACAACACGATGCTAGAGCACACCACAATAATTGGCAAGCTAACAAACGCAGCCTTTAATTCTGTTAGTCCAAGAACTGCCGGATTTAACGTTATTGATTATAGCAATATGACTATACCATCACTTTTATTCGTTATATTTTTAATGTGGATTGGTGCTTCGCCTGCTTCAACCGGAGGTGGGATAAAAACAAGTACCTTTGCTTTAGCAACCTTAAATATTATTGCAACGGCAAAAGGTAAAAGTCGTATTGAAATTTTCGGAAAACGGTTCTCAGCAGAGTCAACATCGAGAGCCTTTGCTATTTTATGTATTTCGCTTATTGTAATAGGTTTTTCTATAATGGCATTATTAATATTCGAACCAAAAGACACTCCGCTATTAACAGCTGCTTTCGAGTGCTTTTCGGCTTATAGCACAGTAGGTTTAAGTTTAAATTTTACACCAACTTTAACAGAACCTAGTAAATATGTTATTATTTTAGTCATGTTTATCGGCCGTATCGGTATGCTCAACTTAATGATAGGTTTATTACGACAAATAAACCATCAATTTTACGAGTATCCAAAAGAGAATATTTTGATTAACTAAAAGGTTACTCAAAAATAAATAATTAATAAAATGAAAATAATTGTTATCGGACTTGGAAATTTCGGACATGCCTTAGCAATAAGCCTTACCGAAACAGGCAACGAAGTAATTGCCATAGACAAACAAATGGAAAAAATCAACTTGCTAAAAGATCAGGTTTCTTTTGCTATTTGTATGGATTCTACAAATGAACTAGCCTACAATGCTGTGCCGTTAAAAGATGCCGATAAAGTTGTTGTAGCTATTGGTGAAAATGAAGGAGCAGCAATAATTACCACAGCAATTGTTAAAAAATTATCCGATGTAAAAATTATTAGCCGAGCTCTTTCCCCTATTCACGATACTGTTCTAGAAGCCATGGGTGTTCATAGCATTATTCATCCTGAGCAAGATTCGGCTAACCGATTAACAAAACAAATAAATTTTAAATCTACCTTAGAAAATTATCAATTAGATAATAATTTCACCATTTCAGAAGTTAAAGCTAAAAAAGCATTCTTCGGAAAAACATTAAAAGAACTAGATACAACAAACAAATTTCAACTTACTTTAATTACCATAATTAGAGAAAGAGAAAAACATAATATTTTAGGTAAAAAACAAATTATAAAAGAAAGTATTGGTCGTGTTACTTCGGAAACCTTAGTACTCGAAAACGATGTTTTAGTAGTTTATGGCAATAACAAAGACATAGAAAACTACTGCATTGGCCAAGAAGAATACGATTTAAGAAATAAAAATATATAACATGATAAAGAACGATTTATTTTTACGAGCATTAAAAGGTGAAACTGTAGAGCGTCCGCCAGTTTGGATGATGCGCCAAGCCGGTAGATATTTACCAGAATTCATGGAAATTAAAGCAAAGTACGATTTTTTTACACGTTGCCAAACTCCAGAATTAGCAAGTGAAATTACGGTGCAACCCATTCGCCGTTTCGGTATGGATGCTGCCATTTTATTTAGCGATATTTTGGTAATACCACAAGCCATGAACATCGAAGTGCAAATGAAACCTAATTTTGGTCCATATTTACCAAACCCTATTCGTTCTCAAAAAGATGTAGACAACGTTATAGTGCCAGATGTTACTGTAGCTCTAGACTATGTTTATCAAGCTATAAAAGCAACGAAAGAAAAATTAAACGACGACATTCCTTTAATAGGTTTTGCAGGATCACCATGGACCATTTTATGCTATTGCGTACAAGGTCAAGGCAGCAAAAACTTCGATAAAGCCAAAGAATTTTGTTTTACAAATCCAGTTGCAGCTCACGGATTACTACAAAAAATTACAGACACAACTATTGCTTACTTAAAAGAAAAAGTAAAAGCCGGTGTTAACGCTGTTCAGGTATTCGATTCTTGGGGAGGCATGCTTTCTCCTGTAGATTATCAAGAGTTTTCTTGGCAGTATATCCAACAAATTATTGATGCATTAAAAGACGAAACTCCAGTTATCGCTTTCGGTAAAGGGTGCTGGTTTGCCCTAAACGAAATGGCCAATTCTGGTGCTTCTGCACTCGGTATTGACTGGACGTGTTCGGCTCGTAACGCACGTTATTTAACCGGCGGAAATATTACACTACAAGGTAATTTCGATCCAACACGCTTGTTTTCGCCTCCAGCAGAAATCAAAAAAATGGTACACCAAATGATTAATGAATTTGGCAAAGATAAATACATTGTAAACCTAGGGCATGGTATTTTACCAAACATCCCAATAGAAAATGCACGCGCATTTATCGATGCAGTGAAAGAATATAAAGTTTAAAGTTTTTTTGGGCGTTACCTAATTTTTTTAGTAACATTTTACCTAAACATGATATATATAGCTGTAAAAAATTAGGTCGCGCTTTTACTACTCGCTCCCTCCCGAAAAAGGTCGGGGAGCTTAAACAGACCGTTCAATCGCTAACGCAAGAGCAACGTTATGATTAAAAATATAATTTCAGGAATAAAAGCATACTTCGGTGCTTTCAGTTTAATATCAAAGCTAAAACTCTGGAAATTCTTTGCAGTACCTATGCTAATTAGCTTTGTAACGGCAACCATTATTTTCAGTTCAGCTTATGGGTTATCTGATAATGTTGGTAATTTCATCTCTAAAATTTGGATCTGGGATTGGGGCAAAGAGACCTTCACCTCTATCAGTACTTTTATTGGCGGGCTTGTTATTCTAGTTATAGGTCTAATATTGTTTAAACACATTATAATGGCTCTATCTGCGCCATTTATGAGTCCCGTTTCCGAAAAAATTGAAGCACACCTAACAGGCAACGCTCCACATTCTCACCGAGACACGACGTTTTTAGAACAATTAATGCGTGGGATAAAAATAAATGGCCGAAACTTATTAATGGAACTACTATTAACTATTCCATTACTTATTTTAAAATTCATACCGGTTGTTAACATATTTTCAGCCATACTCCTATTTCTACTACAAGCCTACTATGCCGGTTTTGGTAATATGGATTACACCTTAGAACGCCATTTTCAATACAAACACAGTGTTCAATTTGTACGCAAAAACCGTGGCTTAGCCATTGGTAATGGTATTGTTTTTATTCTATTTTTATTAATTCCAATTATTGGTGTTATTTTAGTGCTACCTTTATCGGTAACTGCAGCTACTGTAAAAACAGTTAATGCATTAGAATTAAAAAATAACAAAACATATGGTAACGCTTAGTTTTAACAACTTCACCATTAACGCTATAAAACCAACAGATGCTTGGCCATTATGTAATTTTATAGCTGCTAATGACGACCGTTTAAAACGGTATTTTCCAAAAACACTACAAGAGAATTTAACCCCCGATTTGGCACAATGCTTCACTGATAAAAAGGTGAAACAATTTGAATTAAAAAACGAGTTTTTATTCACCATAAAAGAAAACGGATCTAATGAAGTTGCAGGCCTAGTTTATCTAAAAGAACTAGACTGGACAACCAAACAAGCCGAATTTGCTTACTGCATTGGCTATCAATTTGAAGGCAAAGGCATAACTACTAAAGCCGTTAGTATATTATCTGATTATGCTTTTGAAACTTTAGGTTTGAAAACGCTTCAAATTATAGTACATAAAGATAATCATGCCAGTGTGGCTGTAGCGACAAATAACAGCTTTACCTGGATAAAAACATTAAAAAACGAACATACACCTCCAAACGAAAGCCCATTAGACATGGAACTTTATGAGTTGTATTATGAAATGGAATAATTTAAAATGAAAAACAAATTCTACCAATATATTCAAAACCTTCAAGACAGCATCACCTCTAAACTAGAAGCTATTGATGGCAAGGCAACCTTTCAAGAAGATATTTGGAAACGCCCAGAAGGTGGTGGCGGACGCACGCGAGTAATAGAAAACGGTAATGTTTTCGAAAAAGGCGGTGTAAATATTTCAGGTGTAAACGGCAAATTACCAAAATCTATGCAAGACTATTTTAAAGTTGGCGATGTCGATTTTTTTGCATGCGGTTTAAGTTTGGTACTTCACCCTACAAACCCAATGGTACCAACCGTGCATGCCAATTGGCGCTATTTTGAAATGTATGATAAAACTGGAGAGATTGTAGGTAGTTGGTTTGGTGGCGGACAAGATTTAACGCCTTATTATTTATTTGAGGAAGATGCTAAACATTTTCATCAAACATGTAAAACAGCCTGCGATAAACACAACCCAGAATTTTACCCAAAATACAAAACCCGTTGTGATGAGTATTTCTATAACACACACAGAAATGAAGGCCGCGGATTAGGCGGTTTGTTTTTCGATTACTGCAAAGCAACCGAAGACATGACTATGGAAAACTGGTACAATTTTGTAACCGAAGTAGGCGATAGTTTTTTAGAAGCTTACGTACCAATTGTTGAAAAGCGTAAAATTTTATCATATACAGAAGCACAACGTAATTGGCAAGAAATTCGTCGTGGACGCTATGTGGAATTTAATTTAGTGCACGATAAAGGCACCCTTTTCGGATTAAAAACCAACGGACGTATAGAAAGTATTTTAATGAGTTTACCTCCGCATGTACAATGGGTTTACGATCATCATCCAGAAGTTGGTAGTGAAGAAGAAAAACTAATTGAAGTTTTACAAAATCCGATTGACTGGGTTTAAAATATTGATGTTTTTACTATGAATTGCCACTGCGGAAATCCAAAACCTTACACAGACTGTTGTCAAAAAGCGCACCATAATATTGCCGAAGCTAAAACAGCAGAACAACTTATGCGTTCGCGCTACAGTGCTTTTGTTTTGGCTAATGGCGATTACTTAATGGCTACGCATCACGCATCTACACGCCCAATAAAAGAAAAAAAAGCTATAGTAAACTGGGCGAAATCAGTAAAATGGATAAAACTAGAAGTTCTTGAAACTTCCGAAGGACAAGAAAACGACACCAAAGGTACAGTTACATTTAACGCTTACTTTTTCGAAAACGGAAAAGTAGATGTGATACACGAAAAATCGGCTTTTGCAAGAGAAAACAAACACTGGTATTACTTAGGCCACAGCAAGTAAATCTTTCTACTTCCAAACCATAACCTCTTTTGATACTTTCTTAAAAGCATTATGTACATGCGCCAATCTAGCTTTTAAGAGTAATCTTCGCCCTTCCTTATGCCTTGTGTAAAACAATTTACTTTTACCAATATGCGTGCTCCAATGCTTTTGAAAAACTAAGGCCTTCGCTTTTTTATCTCCGAAAATCTCAGGAACCGGGTAGAAGTTTTCAATATCTAATCGCTTTCTGAGGAAACTACTTTTAATAATAAGATATCTCGGTGAATCTATCGGGTTTACAATTTCGCTTAACGCTTTAGAAAACACAGCACTTTCATAAGCATTTCCGCCAAGCAAACTACACGATACATCGCCTTTATTCACAAGACTAGATGCTACTATTAATACGTCTTTGTTCGTTGTTATATAATTCAACTCAACCATGGTATCCAATATGGAAAGCCCCATATTTTGTATCTTTTTGTACAGATATCCATGTTTTATATAAAGCGTTATAGCACGATATAATTTAAGTCCAAACGAAAATAAAAAAGCAGCTAGAAAGGCATAAATAAAATATAGCACACCACGTTGTATCACGAGGTTTATACCTCTTAAAATAAACTCGACATAAAACACAGAAATAGCAAGCATTAACTCGACTACAAAAAAACGAATAGCATCAAAGTAATATAATTGTCGCTGTCTAGTAAAAGGTTTATCGCCTATATAAAACAACCTCACATCTTTGGTTAATCTAGTTCCTTTACCAATAGAGTCTTGCCATTTTTTGGTTGTTTCACTTCTGTTTTTTGCACGTTTTAAAGTCGTTTCATTTAAAACATCAATATCTTCTTCCAAAAAATGCTCAGGAAATTCTAACCGATCAATACCGCTAGAAATAAACGGAATATCATTATTAGTAACACCAACAAAAGCATCAAAACGTCGCTTTAAAACTTCAACATCTCGCCCACCGTTTGCATCTGTAATATCCACACAGGCCAAATGCCATATATTCCCAGTTTTATTTGGCTTATCGCCATCTTTTCTAATAGCACGACCACGCATTTGATTAGATGAAACAAACGAACCAATAAAGGAAGCTAAAATTAAACTATTAATAGAAGGTGCATCCCAACCTTCACCAAGCAACGATTTTGTCCCCACCAGAACTTTAATATCTCCTTCTTCAAAAAGCTTTGTAATGATGCTAACAATACTCTTTTTTGTTTTAATTTTTGATGAAACAACTAAAAAATCGGCATCAATTTCTAAAGGAGAAAAGGAAAAATCATCACAACTTTCAACCTTATTAAAAGGCTCCAATACGCTTTTATGCACAATAACTAAGCTTCCAGAAAGTACAGCTAAATCTTCTTTATGCGAGCAACTACTTCTTATAAACTGAAATATTGGCATAACACCAATACTATTTATGAGTTCTTTTTGCGTGTTTAAAAATTCCTTTCGAATGTAATCGGTTAAAATAACGCAACGCAAATCTTCTTTTAAATTTTCGCGTTCTGCCTTTACAATATCTACTATACTTTTTAATTTACTCGGGCTGTTTGAGAGTGATTTATACAGCAAATTTTCACCAATAAAATCTACTCGTCTTTTTCGAAACACATCTAATTGGCGGAGTTTCTTTTCCAACGCCAATAAATAAACTTCGTGATCTATCAAAAGTTCTCGATCGGACACTAATAAATTCTGAAATAAAACACCCAACCATTCTAATTGTAGCTTTGGAAACTGAATCGTTTCATCTCCTTCAAAACCAAGAATCTCAAGTTTTTCCTTTTCAATAATAATTCCGCAGGTATTTAAAAAAATAAGTATGGCCGAAAAATATTCGGTATTACTATAAATAGCTTCTAAATGATACTTCGGGCTTTTATAAAAACGATGTGCTTTTAAAAAAGAAATAAAAATTTCATCTTCTATTAATTCATCTTTAAACGTTGCTATTTTCTCTCTGTATTCAACTATAAAATTAATCTCTAAATCTTCAGGTTTAGAAAAGTAAACAAAATCTTGATGTGGACATAAATCGGTTTCTCTAACCAAGTCCGGCACCGCAATTTCATCGTCTATGTCTCCACATAGCTTAAAATATTTAGCAACTTCCGTTCTATCGCTATCATAAGGTGGCGTGGCGGTTAAGGCTACCAAGTGAAACGGAATATTTTCTTTTAAATCTATTAAGCAAGTCCACCATGTGTTTTTTAAGTGATGCGCTTCATCTAAAACCAATGTTTGAATATTATGCTTTTTGAAAAAGGCGTAATAATCATTTTTATCTTCGAACGTTTTGTAAAAAGCATGTAACGATTGGTAGGTAGAAAAGGTAATATCTTTAGGTGCTTTTAAATTGAAAGAAAACGACTTAAAGTCTTCATCTTTAGTAAAAAAGGTTTGTAAGCGATTTTCCCATTGATTTCTAATGGTTAGCGTTGGAGCCAAAACCAAGGTTTTCTTGTTTAATTTTCGAATAATCTCAATGCCTAGAATGGTTTTTCCGGATCCTGGAGGTGCAATAACATGGAAATGATTATCTGCAATATGGCTTTTGAAGTGTTTTAGCAAATTAGCCTGATAACTTCGCCAAGGAAAGTTAAATTCTAAAAATCGAAACGATTCGAGCAAGATAAAAAGGGTTTAAATTATTAACTTTGTATTCGATAAAAGTAATAAAAACTATGTATCCATTACGAAGAAATAGAAGATTGAGAACTAATGAAGCTATTCGTAGTTTAGTTCGTGAAACTATAATAACACCAAACGACTTTTTAGTGCCCCTTTTTGTGGTTGAAGGGAAAGGCATTAAAGATGAAATAGCATCGATGCCAAACTATTTTAGGTATAGCTTAGATTTATTAGAAGGTGAAATAAAAGAACTTTGGAATCTTGGACTTAAATCGGTTTTACTTTTTGTTAAAGTACCAGACAACTTAAAAGATAATAATGGTACTGAAGCTTTAAACCCGAACGGATTAATGCATCGCGCTATTAAAACCATAAAAAACGTTTGTCCGGATATGTTAGTGATGACGGATGTTGCGCTAGATCCATATTCGTCTTTTGGGCATGATGGTATTGTACAAAATGGTATGATTATAAACGATGAGTCTGCTGCTGTATTATCGCAAATGGCTTTAACACATGCACAAGCAGGCGCCGATTTTGTAGCGCCGAGTGATATGAATGATGGTAGAACGTTACAAATCCGTCAGTTATTAGAAAACGAAGGCTTCAAAAACACAGGTATTATGAGTTATTCAGCAAAATACGCATCGGCTTTTTACGGGCCTTTTCGTGATGCTCTAGACTCTGCTCCTGTTGATTTGGTTGATGTACCTAAAGACAAAAAAACTTACCAAATGGATTGCGGAAATAGAATAGAAGCTATTCGCGAAACCCTAATGGATATTGATGAAGGATCGGATATTGTTATGGTAAAACCAGGACTATCGTACCTCGATATTTTAAGAGATATCAAGAATGAAGTAGATGTTCCAGTAGCAGTATATCAAGTTTCTGGCGAATATGCTATGATAAAAGCTGCAGCTGAAAAAGGCTGGTTAAATCACGATCAAGTAATGATGGAAACCACCATGGCTTTTAAACGTGCTGGCGCAGATATTATAGCGAGTTACTTTGCTAAAGATGTCGTGAAAATATTAAACGGATAGTTTCTAGAACATATAACTTCACAAATCGTCAACTTAGATATTTTAATATTTAGGTCGACGATTTTTTGTTTTTCTAATTATTCATCCACCTCACGGCTCTCTTTTATAATAATCTAGTCCTAGTTGTATTATTATATCTTTAAATTGATTTGATTTTGTAAATTAGCATTTAACAAAATCATTATTAATGACCGCATTAATCCTTTGGGCAACCGTATCTATTTTCTTTTCATTTCTATGTTCCATACTTGAGGCTGTTTTACTCAGTGTAACACCAACCTTTATAAACGTTAAAAAACAAGAAGGTAAAGAGTATGCATTAACGCTAGAATCCTTAAAAAAGGATGTCGATAAACCGTTAATTGCAATATTAACATTAAACACTATTGCGCATACTTTAGGTGCCATGATGGTAGGAATACAAGCCGAAAGTTTACCATACAAAATTGAATTTTGGGGTATAAACACGGTTGGAGTTGTTTCTGCAATTATGACGTTCTTAATTTTAGTAGCTTCGGAAATTATACCAAAAACCATTGGAGCAACTTACTGGAAACAATTGGCGAACTTTACATCCAAAACTTTACTTGTTTTAATTTTCCCGTTAAAATGGACAGGTATTTTATGGCTACTTCAATTAACAACAAAGCTTATCGGTGGCAAAGGTCACGGCAGTGTTTTAAGCCGCGAAGGCTTTTTAGTAATGGCTGATATGGCTCATGAAGAAGGTGTTTTTCAAGAAAATGAAAGTAAAATAATTAAAAATTTACTAACATTTAAGGAAGTCTTTGCCAAAAACATCATGACGCCAAGAACGGTTATGCTGGCAGAAGATGAAAACGCGACAGTAGAAGAGTTTTTTAATAAAAATCTTAATTTACGATTTTCTAGAATTCCAATTTATTCTGATAATCCAGATAACATAACAGGCTTAGTTTTAAAAGATGAAGTTTTTAAAGAAATGGCCTTAGGTAACGGCACAAAAAAACTATCAGAACTTACTAGAAATATAATTATTGTAGAACGTAATTTACCAATACCAAAGCTTTTTGAACAACTTGTTGAAACTAGAAACCATATGGCTTTAGTAGTCGATGAGTATGGCTCTGTTAGCGGTTTAGTAACTATGGAAGATGTTATTGAAACCCTTTTAGGCTTAGAAATAATGGACGAAAGTGATAACGTATCAGACCTACAATCGATGGCTAGAAAAAGTTGGGAAGTACGTGCTAAAAAACTCGGTATCTTAGACGAACAAACTCCTGAAAACTAATGGAAACCTGTATCATCAACTCGCCTTTGGGTTTTACCAAAATTGTTGGTGATGTAGATGGTATCACTCAGGTTACGGTTTTAAATTCTCAAGAAAAAGAAACCGATATTATACCTGTAGAGTTAGAAGATTGCGCTATTCAACTAAAAGAATATTTTGAAGGTATACGCACTCAATTCAACCTAAAATTAAATGCAGAAGGCACCGATTTTCAAAAACGCGTTTGGGCTGCTTTAGAGCAAATTCCTCATGGTAAAACCACATCATACTTAGAACTTTCTAAGACACTAGGCGATGTAAAAGCTATTCGGGCCGTTGCTAATGCTAACGGAAAAAACCCACTTTGGATTATTGTACCATGCCATCGCGTTATAGGCAGTAATGGCAGTTTAACAGGCTATGCTGGTGGACTTCACCGCAAACAATGGCTAATTAATCATGAAAGCCCATACAAACAACAATCGCTTTTTTAGAATGTATAGAACCATAACCAAGATTGCAAAACGCTTTTTTACCGATGCTCAAATTTATAAATATGGGTTTAACTGGTCTCCAATGTATAGACGATCTACAGGAAGACTAGTTACGGTATCAGAAGATTTACGATATGTTAAAATAAAAATTCCATTAAGTATTAAAAACCGTAATTTTGTTGGAACCATTTTTGGTGGTAGTCTATTTTCGGCAACAGACCCAATCTACATGATTCAGCTCATGAATATTCTTGGAGACAACTATGTGGTTTGGGATAAAAGCGCCACAATACATTTTAAACGGCCAGCCAAAGAAACCGTATTCACTGAATTTATTTTTTCTGAAGACGATATAAAAAATATTAAAAATGAAGTTTCTAAAAACGGGGAATTTAACTTAGTGAAAACACCAAATATTGTAGATAAAAACAATACCGTTATCGCTCAATTATCAAAAACTATTTACGTTGCCGATAAGCAGTATTACAAAGAAAAGCGTAAGCGTAAAACGAAATCTTCTTCATAAAACATTCTTAATTTTTATTAGAATAGAATTTTATTATCTTTAGTTTCCACATTAAACTAAATAAATGACATTCCTTAAAAAACTTTTAAAATGGCTAGCTATACTCTTAGCTTTAATTATAGCAATACTTTACATAACCGACACAGATTACTTAATAAAAGCCGTTAGAACCATATACCTTAAAGGCCACACCACAGCCTTTTTGGAAGATTATAAAGAATTCGACAACAGAGTTATCGAAACTAACAACCCAATTCCTTGGCCGAACCACGTAGACTATAATTCCATAAAAGAAACAGAGATATTATCCAAAACTAATAAGGAAAACGGAACCATTGCTTACGTGATTATAAAAAACGACAGTATTTGGTTTGAGAATTATTACGATGGTTTTAATGCAAACACACCTTCTAATTCCTTTTCCATGGCGAAGAGTTATGTATCTGGCCTTTTAGGCAAGGCTATTAAAGACGGTTACATAAAAACCATAGACCAGCCAGTTTGTGATTTTCTACCTGAATTTTGCGACAATTTAGCTCAAAAAATGACAGTTGGGGATTTATCGAGTATGGCTTCCGGAACCAATTGGGATGAAGCGTACTATTCACCCCTATCCATTACAACACGTGCTTATTTTGATGATGATTTAGCCAAGGTAACCAACAGTTTAAAAGTTATAGAAACTCCTGGACAGTCTTTTAAATACGCCAGTGGTGACACACAAATGTTAGCTATGGTTATAGAGAAAGCTACAGGTAAAAAACTCTATAACTATTTAACCGAAAGCTTTTGGAAACCATTGAATTCTGAAAACCCAACCTTATGGCAAGTCGATAGCGACAGTCACGATTTAGTAAAAGCCTACTGTTGCATAGCGAGTAATGCCAAAGATTTTGCGCGCTTTGGTAAGCTTTATAAAGACTTTGGGAAATGGAACGGTAAGCAAATTTTAGATTCTTCTTTTGTAGCAAAATCTATTACACCGCGTTTTAAAAACAGTCCAGAATACGGTTATGGTATGTGGTTAAAAACAATAAAGGACAAACACTTTTTTATGATGCGGGGCCACTTAGGGCAATACGTTATTGTAGAACCAAACGATAATATAATAATAGTAAGGCTAGGACACTCTAAGGGGCCAATAAAAACAGTTGCTACTTTTACTGATGATATATCTATATATATAAACGAAGCCTATAAAATGCTGGAAAAATGATACGTAAACTTAACTTAGAAAACATTCTATTTCTGGATATTGAAACGGTTCCAGAAACACAATACTTCTCTGATTTAGACGAAACAAAACAAGCGCTTTGGGAACACAAATCTAAATACCAGCGCAACGATGATGAAACCGCCGAAGAATTTTATAACCGTGCCGGAATTTGGGCTGAGTTTGGTAAAATTGTATGTATTTCGGTAGGCTACTTTAAAATTAATGATGACGCTAGAACTTTTCGAACAACATCATTTCACGGCGAAGAAACAAAACTATTAAACAATTTTAAAATACTATTAAACACTCATTTTAATCAAGCAAAACACTTACTTTGCGGTCATAATGGTAAAGAATTCGATTTTCCTTTTATTGCAAGACGCATGATTATAAACAATATTGAAATACCGCAAAAACTAAATTTATTTGGTAAAAAACCATGGGAAGTTCCACATCTAGATACTCTAGAATTATGGAAGTTTGGTGATTATAAAACCTATACATCCTTAAAATTATTAACAAATGTATTAGGGATTCCGTCTCCAAAAGATGATATTGACGGCAGCGAAGTTTATCGCGTATTTTACGAAGAGAACGAAATCGACCGTATTGTTACCTATTGCGAAAAAGATACCATTGCGGTAGCTCAAATATTTTTACGATTGCGAGGTGATGCCATTTTAACAGACGACGAAATTATTCATATTTAAATGAAGAAAAACATACTTACCGTAACCGATTTATCCATTGCATTTAATGGTAATGAAGTAATCCATAATATATCTTTCAACCTAAAAGAAAATGAAATTTTAGGTATTGTAGGCGAATCGGGTTCAGGCAAATCTGTATCTTCATTAGCCATATTAGGTTTACTTCCTAAGAAGATTTCTCAAATCACTTCTGGCAGTATTCTATTTAAGAATGAGGATTTAACCAAACTATCACCCAAAGCATTTCAAAATATAAGAGGCAAACAAATAGCCATGATTTTTCAGGAACCTATGAGTTCTTTAAATCCGTCGATGACTTGCGGCAAGCAAGTGCAAGAAATACTTTTACAACACACGAGTTTATCCAAAACAGAAGCCGAAAACGAAACACTATCTTTATTTGAAAAAGTAAAGTTACCCGACGTAAAACGTACCTATACCAAATATCCACATGAAATATCTGGAGGCCAGAAACAACGAGTTATGATTGCGATGGCTATTGCCTGCAAACCCGATGTTCTAATTGCCGATGAACCTACAACAGCATTAGATGTTACGGTACAAAAGGATATAATAAAACTGCTGAAAGAACTACAGGCCGAAACCAAAATGAGTATAATATTCATTACGCACGATTTGGCTTTAATATCCGAAATTGCTAACCATGTTTTGGTAATGTTTAGAGGTAATTTAGTTGAAGAAGGCCGAGTTAAAACCATATTCAAAAACCCAAAACATAATTACACCAAAGCTTTAATTAACTCGCGTCCATCTTTAGATACACGCTTAAAAACCTTACCAACTATAAAAGACTTTTTGGAAGACACAACGTCCACCCAAATTGTAACCGACCATGATAGAAAAATTAATCATGAAAAAATTTATAGTCAAACACCACTGTTAGAAGTTATTAATGTTGAAAAAGAATATTATTCCAATGCTGGTTTCTTAAAAAAAGCAACATCTTTTAAGGCCGTAAATAATGTAAGTTTTAAATTGTATCCTGGTGAAACATTAGGATTAGTAGGAGAATCTGGTTGTGGAAAATCGACCCTTGGAAATGCTATTCTTCAATTGGATAAAGCCACGGCCGGACAAATTTTATACAACGGCATCGATATTACCAAATTAACTAAAACGGAAACTAGAAAACTTCGGAAAGAAATTCAAATTATTTTCCAAGACCCATACTCTTCCTTAAACCCGCGAATGCCCGTTGGCGAAGCTATCATGGAACCTATGAAGGTTCATGGATTATTCAATTCTACAAAAGAAAGAAAAGAAAAAGTAATAGATATTTTAAACCGTGTTGGATTATCTGAAGATTATTTTAATAGATATCCTCATGAGTTTTCGGGCGGACAACGTCAACGAATTGGTATTGCACGCACCATTGCTTTACAGCCAAAACTTATTGTTTGCGACGAATCTGTTTCCGCACTTGATATTTCTGTACAAGCACAAGTTTTAAATTTATTAAATGAACTAAAAGAAGATTTTGGATTTACATACATATTTATTTCACACGATTTAGCCGTTGTAAAATATATGAGCGACCAATTATTGGTTATGAATAAAGGTGAAATTGAAGAATTGGACGACGCCGATACTATTTACAAAACGCCTAAAAAGGATTATACCAAAAAACTCATTGCGGCAATTCCGAAAGGCATTTAACCAAAGTACTAGAAAATAAATTCACACTATAACTTGGGAAGGTTATAGCATGAAAATTTTCTTGGTTAAGTAAAATAAGCCTTTTAAAAATTGTAAATTTCCTTGAAGGGATTCTTGAAACTTACTCACTTTAACTGTAGGTTGTTCAGGTAGATTTGGTGCAAAATTCATAATGGTTAGGTTATGGTAGATTTGGGGAAATCTATAATTAAACTTGGTTTCTTTGGTCACTGTAAATATATACTTTTATTTCAATAAATCGGTTTAAAAACATATATTATCGATGAAATACATTAAATTTTAACGTTTTAACCACTTATACCATTGATCTATCTTTAACGAAATTCCTAAAATTGCATTTCAGGCACGACACCATCAATTATTAACGTGCCTTCTGTAGCATTTTTTATATCTTCTACTGACACTCCGGGAGCACGCTCTAAAAGCTTAAACCCGATTGCAGTGACTTCAATTACAGCAAGGTTAGTTACTATTCTTTTAACACACCCAACACCTGTTAATGGTAATGTGCATTTTCTAAGAAGTTTAGATTCTCCTTTTTTATTGGTATGCATCATGGCAACAATAATATTCTCAGCACTTGCAACCAAATCCATAGCTCCTCCCATTCCTTTAACCATCCGTCCTGGTATTTTCCAGTTTGCAATATCTCCATTTTCAGCTACTTCCATGGCACCCAAAATTGTGAGATCTACATGCTGTCCTCTAATCATGGAGAAGCTTAAAGCAGAATCGAAAAAACTAGCGCCAGGTAAGGTTGTTATGGTTTGTTTTCCTGCATTTATAACATCAGCGTCCTCCTGACCTTCAAAAGGAAAAGGCCCCATGCCTAAGACGCCATTTTCACTTTGAAATTCAACTTCTATACCTTCTCTAACGTAATTTGCCACTAAAGTAGGAATACCTATTCCTAAATTAACGTAATAACCATCTTGAACTTCTTTTGCAATACGCTTTGCTATACCTATTTTATCTAACATGATTTTGTATCTTTATTAGTTCCGCGAAAGCGAAAACATCTTAATTTGGATTCTTAATTTTAAAACTCTACCTAAAAGAATAAGTAAATTTAACTGCGCGGTCTTACTGTGCGTTGCTCAATTCGTTTCTCATAACGTTCTCCTTGAAAAATACGCTGTACAAAAATACCAGGAATATGAATTTGATTCGGATCTAAGCTCCCTAGTGGCACCAACTCTTCAACCTCAGCAACAGTAATTTTTGCAGCACCACACATTACCGGATTAAAATTTCGAGCGGTTCCTTTAAAAATCAAATTACCTGCGGCATCGCCTTTCCAGGCCTTAACAAAAGCAAAATCGGCTTTAAAAGCATGCTCTAACACATACATTTTACCATCAAATTCACGAGTTTCCTTACCTTCGGCAACTTCAGTACCATAACCAGCTGGCGTATAAATAGCAGGAAAACCAGCTTGTGCAGCACGACAACGCTCTGCTAGAGTGCCCTGTGGAATAAGTTCAACATCGAGCTCTCCAGAAAGCATTTGACGCTCGAACTCATCATTTTCACCAACGTAAGATGACACCATCTTTTTTATTTGTCGCTTTTGAAGTAATAAACCTAATCCAAAATCATCAACACCAGCATTATTGGAAATACACGTTAAATTTTTTACACCTAAACCAACCAATTTGGCAATAGCGTTTTCGGGTATTCCACTTAAGCCAAATCCACCAAGCATAAGCGTCATGTTATCGGTTACACCTTGTAGAGCAACATCAACATTATCAACTTTTTTATTTATCATTATAAATTCATTTTATATTTAAGTTCAAACAATTTACAAATACATCATTTAAAGCTGCATAAATTTACGAATAATTCAAAAGAATACTAAAATTTAAATATATAATATTATTATCAATCTAATTTAGTGGTTTAAAGATTCTAATCAAATAAGTACAACAAGATATAAGTATCGATTTATTAGCCCCCAACCCTAATAAATTTAAAGGTAAAAGATTAAAAACGTTTTATTATAAAACAAAAAAAAACCACTCTTTTCAGAATGGTTTTTACTTTATAATAAAAAACTATTACGTTTTAAAAATCTAAATCATGAGGTGTATTATCCTCTTCTTGATCACTATCAGAGTCACTATCAGTATCAACCTTAGAGCAATCTACATTAATAGATAAGTTTTTAGGTTTTTCAAAATTAGCTTTAGAAACATCTAAATGTTTATCTGCATAACAATTTTGCATATAAACACCCCAAATTGGTAATGCCATCGTTGCACCTTGTCCGTAAGTAATATTTGGAAAATGCACCGATCGATCTTCACCTCCAACCCAAACACCAGTTACTAAGTTTGGCACCATACCCATAAACCAGCCATCACTTTGGTTTTGCGTAGTACCTGTTTTACCTGCAATAGCATTTTTAAAATCGTATGGATACCCTGTAACCGCTTTCCTAAAATCACTTCTATATGAATCTCTTCCTCGACCTCTTAATCGTGCCCCAGAGCCAGATTGTGTTACACCCTCCATAAGCTTTACGGTAACATAAGCGGTTTCTGCGCTTAAAACATCGCGTGTTTCTGGTTTAAATTGATATAAAATAGTTCCGTTTTTATCGGCAATAGTTGTTACCATAACTGGCTTAGTATAAACCCCTTGATTTGCAAAAGCGGAATAAGCACCAACCATTTCGTAAACACTAATATCTGGTGTTCCTAATGCTATGGATGGCACCGCTGGAATATCAGACTCAACACCTAATTTTCTAACTAAATCTATAACGGTTTGCGGTCCAACTTTGTCAATAAGTTGCGCTGTAATAGTATTTACAGAATTAGCTAATGCGTTTTTTAAGGTTCTTGTTCCCCCATAGTCACTATCTCCATTAGAGTTTTTAGGACACCATTCTTCTGGATTTCCATACTTATTAGCTTCTATACAAAATGGAACATCTGGCAACTCGTAACATGGTGATAAATGCAACTGATCCATGGCTGCGGTGTACACAAAAGGTTTGAATGTAGATCCGACTTGACGCTTTCCTTGGTTTACCATATCGTATTGAAAATGGCGATAATTCATGCCACCAACCCATGCTTTAACATGGCCTGTTTGCGGATCCATAGACATCATACCTGTACGCAAAAATGATTTATAATAGCGCATAGAATCTATAGGCTTCATGATAGTATCTATTTCTGACGCTCTACCGTCTTCCCATGCAAAAACAGTCATTTCTGATGGTGTTTCAAACGACGCTTCTATTTCTTTATCAGATTTTTTTAAATCATATTTAAGGTGCCTCCAACGCTCAGACTGTTTCATTCCTCTCCTCAATAAGGAAGCAACCTCACTTTTATCAAGATCTAAAAACGGTGCTGTTGGATTTTTTTTCAGATTGTTTTGATTAAAAAACTCTGCTTGTAATCTTGGCATATGTTGTTGAACTGCATCCTCAGCGTGCTTTTGCATACGAGAATCGATAGTTGTATAGATTTTTAAACCGTCGTTATACAAATTATATTTTGTTCCGTCTGGTTTAGGATTTGTTTTAATCCAGTCCTTCATAAACCCATCCAAATACCCTCTAAAATAGGTAGCAATACCTTCACGATGCGATTCTGGAGAATAGTTTAAATCTAAATCGGTTTTCTGAAGTGAATCTTTAACTTTTTGATCTATAAAATCATATTTCTCCATTTGCGCTAACACCACATTTCTACGTGTTTTTGTTAGCTCGACTCTTTTTCTTGGATTAAATAAAGATGAATTTTTAAACATCCCTACAAGCATAGCCGATTCTTTTAAATCTAACTCTATTGGTTCTTTACCAAAATAAATACGTGATGCACTTCGAATACCATCGGCATTATTTAAAAAATCGTAAATATTAAAGTATTGTGCAATAATTTCTTCCTTAGTATACTGACGCTCTAAACGAATAGCGATAATCCATTCCTTTACTTTTTGCAAAACACGCTCTACTATATTTTTAGAACCTTCACCATGAAATAACTGTTTTGCTAGCTGCTGCGAGATAGTACTAGCTCCACCACCGCTACCAAGCGTTACCAACGCTCGTAAAGTTCCTCGAGCATCAATGCCAGAGTGATCTTTAAAACGTGCATCTTCTGTAGCAATTAAGGCGTTAACTAAGTACTGAGGTAATTCATTATATCCAACTGGTGTTCTGTTATCATTAAAATAGAATTTCCCTAACGTTTGTCCGTCGGAAGAAAGAATCTCTGTTGCTAAATTTGTTTTAGGATTTTCTAATACGGTATGGTCTGGCATTTCGCCAAACACACCCCAAGATGCTAATAAAAATACTAAAATAATTGAAAGAATACCTCCTAAAAATACTACCCAAAACCATCGAATGTATTTTGAAAAATCTTGAACTGTAATTGTTTCTTTTTTTGCTTTTGCCATGGTTTAATAGCCTTAAATTATGTGAGATCTAAGTTTTAAAATTTAGGTATTACTTTATTTTTGGATTTTCTATTCTAAAGCCAACATCGGTTATACCGTCTAGATTGATAACACCATTTACTTTACCGCGTTCCCGCATCGCTTGGTGTATATTAACCTTATATTCGCCAGTTTCATTAAATACAAAACCTTCTTTATACCAAAGTTTATTTTCTTTTATATCGGTATAGCCTGTACCTAATAATTTCCCGCTAGGTTCGGCCATTTTATACTCAAGCGTATCTTTTTGAATTTTTCCATTCGGGTTTACCATTTCAACAATTAAAAATATATTATTGAATTTATAAGCATTTGTATTTCTAAGATTTACAAATAAATTATACGGTTGAATAGAATCGGTTAGATTTACATTAAAACGAATAACGTTTTCCCTATTCCAAGTATTTGGCACCGATTGATACTCATCGAAAATACGATTAGAGTCGCATGATGCAAACACCAATGCGATTACTAAAAAAAACAAGACCCTTTTATTCGGTAGCATTATTGTTGTTTTGCGGTTTTGGTTTTGGTTTTGGTTTTCTTTTATTATGCCTGTTTCTGTTATTCTTGCTTGGATTACTATTTGGTTTTGCAGCTGTATTCGCATTTTTCGCACCATCCGGAGTTCTTTTCTTTGGAGCTCTTTTTTGTGCTGGCTTTGCTGCAACCGCACCTTCAACTTTTCGGTTAGGATTCTTATTTTTCTGATTAGGATTTCTCCTTTTCTGATTTGGTCCTCCAGCCTTTTGATTTGGATTTGGTTTCTGATTAGAATTCTGATTTCCCTTTTGGTTCGGCTTCCTTCTATTGTTTTTACGTTTGTTATTATGTTTTGGACTATCGAAACGTGTTAAACTATCTTGACCAACTACATTTTCAAACTCCGTTTTAACATCTTCTATAACATCGGATGCGTATTCTTCTAGGCTCGCAATAGGTTCGTTCTTTTTATTCGCAGCTATAATTTCATTCGCCTGCTCAGTGGTTATTTTATGCCAATTCATCCACTCGCCTTCATAAGCATACCACATATGCCCTTTGAAAATATCTGTTTTTTGACAAACCGCTATGCCCTTTGCTGTTTTAAGCTTAATGTCTGTTTTTGGAAAACTTTTTAAAGCATCCAAATACGTATCGAGTTCGTAATTTAAACAGCATTTTAACTTCCCACATTGTCCTGCTAATTTTTGAGGATTAAGTGATAATTGTTGATAACGCGCTGCCGAAGTACTTACAGACCTAAAATCTGTTAACCAAGTAGAGCAGCACAGTTCGCGACCACAAGAACCAATACCACCAAGTCGCGAGGCTTCTTGACGGAAACCAACTTGTTTCATTTCTATTCGTGTTCTAAATTCACGAGCAAAAACTTTAATTAATTCACGAAAATCTACACGCTCTTCAGCTGTATAATAAAAAGTAGCTTTACTAGCATCGCCCTGAAATTCGATATCCGAAATTTTCATTTGAAGCTTTAAATCTATTGCAAACTGGCGTGCACGAACCTTCATCGGCTCTTCTTTATCACGGGCGGCTTGCCAAATATCAATATCTTTTTGACTTGCTTTTCTGTATATTTTTGAAATTTCAGGTGGATTTACCGAAATATTTTTGCGTTTCATTTGTACGCGTACCAATTCCCCCGAAAGGGTAACCATACCAATATCATGACCAGATTGTGCTTGTGTCGCTACAATATCACCAATACTTAGTGTTAAATTTTCGGAGTTTTTATAGTAATCCTTTCTACCGTTTTTAAAACGTACTTCCACCCAATCGAATGGTTTTTCGCCGCTTGGAAGAGACATATTTGCTAACCAATCAAATACAGTTAATTTATTGCAACTATCTGTACCACAGGTGCCATTATTTTTGCAGCCACTAGGAGAGCCGTCTTTTGTTGAGCAACTTGCGCAAGCCATATATTTTATATATTGATTCTGAATAAAACCAAAGTTTTACCAGAAGAAGGTTTATAACTATTTATTTTGAATCTTTACTTTACAGCTATTTAAATTGTGAAAGCAAGAGTATAACACGGTTGATGAAGTTTATTAATTAAACATAACTTCAAGATGTAAAGATAAGATTATTCTAAAGACTAGAAACAAAGATTTTTGCTTTAGTCGTGAATGGCAATTATCTTGGTTAATTTCAATTATTTATAATATAATTTGTTCTTCAATTTTATGAAACTAAACTTCAGTTTCCTCATTTCCATCATCTTCTTTTGGTGTTAGAATATTAGGAAAAATAATAGGCACTAAAGATTTTACTGGTGCATAAAGCATCGATTCCTCCATATTTTCTTCATCTATAAAAGTAATAGTGCTATTCATTCTATCAAAAACTATTAAAACTACACTTAAAATAACAGCAATTTTTAATGCTCCAAAAACACCACCTGCCAATTTATTAATAATGCCAAGCGCAGCAAAATCGGCCAATTTAGTTAATGCTTTTCCTGCTAAAGAAATTGCCAAAATAATAACTACAAAAGTAACAGCAAACGCCGTTATACTTACAGTCTTCTCGTCCCATTCGGTTTTAGTTTGCAAAAACTCGGCCGCAAAATCACTAAAATGTATGGCACCATAAACACCGGCAACCAAAGCAACTAAAGAAGCAACCTCAACAAAAAGTCCTTTCATAAAACCACGAACTAGACCAAATAGAATTAATGCCCCTAAAACAATATCAATAACACCCATAGTAACAATTTAATGCAAATATAAAATAAAAGAATTTACACACTAATACTGCCAATATAAACAATAACGGCAAATGGCTAACTATGTTATCTTAGAATAGCAAAAGGTTCGTTAACTTTGCTAAAAATTTCAATTTAAAAACTAAAAATGGCAAGAGACGAAGAATTAAAGGAACGCTGGAACTTGGTTGTTAAAAAACTATCTGATCAATTTGCAGATGGGGACACCTTAGATCTTGACGCTATTATTTATTTAATAGGCGTACAAGAACTCGGGCAATTGGAGCGCGCTTTTAAAAAAGACCAAAAATTAGACTTAATGCATATTGCTATTTGCAAACTATTAATGCCTTATGGATATTACCAACTCGATTTTGTAGATAAAGATGGCTGGCCGCATTACACAACTCTAGAAGCTCTGCCGCATTTAAAAGCGGGAGAACAAAGTGTTTTAATGAAAGAGGCTATTGTAAATTACTTTCTAGAAACAGAATATATATCTTAATTTATTATTCAAATTTGAATAATAAATTATGGTTAATAATATTTTTAAGGCTCTATAAATTCTATTTAGAGCCTTTTTTTATTTTCAAAACTCAAAAAGTATAGCACAAAAAAAACCCCAATTACTTTCGTAATTAGGGTTGGTTTCAGAGTTGGCCCACTAGGGCTCGAACCTAGACTCTTCTGCACCAAAAACAGACGTGTTGCCAGTTACACCATGGGCCATTCTTTATTCGAGACGGCAAATTTAGAACTTTTTTTCCTTTGTGCAAACTTTTTCAATTTTTTTTTCAATTATTTTTTTTGAACACTTAACGTTTCCTTAAAAAGTTAAGGTATTAACTATTTATTATTAAATTCGCCAAAGCAATTAATGTATAGATTTTTATGGCAAATTTTAACTTTAAAAAATGGAATACTGTTTTAGGATGGTTCTCTTTTTTAATAGCACTTATTACTTATAGCTTAACTGTTGAGCCAACGGTGAGTTTTTGGGATGCAGGAGAGTATATTTTAACCTCTTCGAAACTACAAGTTGGCCACCCACCGGGAGCGCCGTTATTTCAAATGTTAGGTGCTTTTTTCTCCATTTTCACATTTGGAAATAATGCTTTAATTGGTTGGATGATGAATATGATGAGTGCTGTTTCTAGTGCATTCACTATTCTCTTTATGTTTTGGACTATAACCATTCTATTAAAAAAACTGATTACAACAGATGGTGAGATAAACAAAAACCAAGCTTACGCCATTTTAGGCAGTGGTTTAGTTGGTAGTTTAGCCTTTACTTTCACCGATTCGTTTTGGTTTAATGCTGTAGAAACCGAAGTTTATGCAATGGCGACATTAATTATGTCGGCTTTATTCTGGCTAGGTTTACGCTGGGAACAAGATATGGATAACCCGAGAGGGAATCGATGGCTTATTTTAATTGCATTTGTTATTGGGCTTTCTTTTGGAGTTCACTTTATGGGCTTATTAACAATTCCCGCCATAGGCCTAATTTACTTTTTTAAGAATTACAAAACCGTTACTATAAAAAACTTCATTATTGCAAATATTGCTTCGGTTGGAATTTTATTATTTGTTTTTAAACTTTTAGCTCCGAACATCTTAAAAATATTTAGTGCTTTCGAAATCTTTTTTGTGAACACTATTGGCTTACCTTTTAATTCAGGATCTATTATTGCTGGCTTACTACTTGTTGGCCTTATTTTTTACGGTTTAAAATACACTCGAAAAAAGCACTTTGTACATTTAAACACTGCCATTCTTTGTTTAACCTTTGTTATCATTGGTTTTTCGACCTGGCTAATGTTGCCAATTCGTGCTAATGCCAATGTGGTAATTAATGAAAACAACCCATCGAGCGCAAGAGAATTATTGGCTTACTATAACTTAGAGCAATACCCCGAAACGCATTTGTTTTACGGCCCTCAATTTACCGATCAATACGCTTATTTAGATGAAAACAACCCGTATGTAGATGATAAACCTAAGTATGAAAAAGACAAAGAAAAAGGCGAATACGTTGTTGTAAACGATTGGAAAAAAGCAAAACAAAACTACAACTCTAAACACGCTTCTATTTTACCAAGAATGTGGAGTGCCGAGCATGCAGAAAACTATATGATGTTTTCTGGTTTTTTAGATTTTAAAGTAAAACCTGACGCACAGAATTCTTATTACAGAAGTGCCATTAATGCAGGAGCAAGCGAAGAACAAGCTAAAACATACGCATTAAACCAAATTACAAAATACAAAGCCCAACTTAATGATTTTAAAAATCAGGTAGCGCAAGGCAATGTGGATTACGAAGATTATAATAACTTCTTGAAAAAAGAAAAAAGCTTAATTGAAGTTGAAAAACCTTCACTAATTAGTAATGTAATTTACATGTTTGAATACCAATTAGGTTACATGTACTGGCGCTATTTTATGTGGAATTTTTCTGGAAGACAAGATGATATTCAAGGTCGTTACGATAATCATGGTAACTGGATAACAGGAATTAAATTTATTGACGAATGGCACTTAGGTTACTCGCAAGATAACCTACCTAGCGATGTTAAAAATAATAAAGCGAGAAATGCCTATTATATGCTTCCGCTTATTCTAGGTATTATCGGTTTATTCTTCCTTTACAATAAAGATAAAAAATTATTTTGGGTGATGCTTGTATTCTTCCTGTTTACAGGAATTGCTATCCAAGTTTATACCAACGTACGCCCGTTTGAACCACGTGAGCGCGACTACTCCGTAGTAGGATCTTATTACGTATTTGCTCTATGGATTGGTTTTGGCGTTTACGCATTGTACGATTTCTTTAAAACATATTTACCAAAACAACTTACCGCACCAATAGTTACTATAGCCTGTTTAATTCTGGTTCCTGGAATTATGGCTGCTAGCAACTGGGACGATCATGACCGCTCTGGGAAATACACCGCCAATGCTATGGCTAAAATGTATTTAGATTCTTGTGCAGAAAATGGTATTCTATTTACCATTGGGGACAACGATACATTCGCACTTTGGTACGCTCAAGAAATTGAGGGCTACAGAACCGATGTACGTGTAGTAAACACAAGTTTATTTCAAACCGATTGGTATATAGACCAAATGAAACGGAAGGCTTACGAAAGCGACCCTGTACCGTCTCAATTAACGCACGATTTATACAAATATGGCACTAACGATTATATCGTAATAGAGCCTGTAACTAAAGATACCATCGAAGTGAAGAAATTTTTAGACTTCATTGCAAGTGATAATCCTAAAACTAAATACAAATATGTTTTAGAGCAGCAAGGTGTCGATATTTCTCAAGTAAGAAGACAAGATTTAAAAGCTAGTTATTTACCAACCGAAACATTACGCCTGCCGGTAAATAAACAAAATGCATTAAACTCGGGTATTGTTAAACCGGAAGATGCAGATAAAATCGTGCCTTATATTGACCTTACAATTAAAGGCGGTGCACTATACAAAAACCGTTTACTTATGTTAGACATTGTAGCTAACAATGAATGGAATCGCCCAATCTATTTTACAGGCGGAAGCTTTGGTGACGACGATTATATTTGGATGAAAGATTACCTTCAACTTGATGGTATGTGCTACAAACTAGTACCTATTAAAACTGAGGTTGATAGATCGAACCCGTTTGATATGGGACGTGTAGATAGCGATTTAATGTATGAAAAAGTAAAAAAATGGGATTGGGGAAATAGCGGAAGTCCAGACATTTATCACGATGTTGAAACTCGTAAAAACTCAATTACATATCGGGGAAACTTAGCAAGATTAACCGAGCAATTAATTAATGAGGATAAAATAGATAAAGCTGAGGAAATAGCAGATATAGCCATGGACAACATGCCTGTTGAATATTTTGGATATTATACACTTTTAGAGCCTTATATTAGTGCTTACTACGAAGTAGGAAACAAAGAAAAAGCGCAACGTTTATTTAAAGAAGTCGCTCAAAAATATCAAGAAAACTTAGTATATTACAGTAAGTTAAAAACGGATAAACAAGAGCGTTTGTTTGAAGATATTTATACCGACATACAACGCTACAAAGGCTTAGTTGATGTTTTAATAAAATACGACATCCCTTTTGCTGAAACTGAAGGCGATATTTTTAACGATCACCTAAAAATGTTTAAATATTTTTATGGTGACAGTGATCAAGATGAATACGCTCCGGAAGAAAACCAAGATATTCCTGCAGGCGTAAGTACAGACACCATTGAACCTATAGAATAAGGCATGACCTTAACACCTATAAAAACACCATTTGTTGTAAAGAAGATGTTCCCAAATTACATTTGGGACATCTCAACAAATGAAAAAACAATCTACCTTACTTTTGATGATGGTCCAACACCCGAAATAACAAATTGGACCTTAGAAACATTAAAGAAACATAATGCTAAAGCTACGTTTTTCTGTATTGGAAATAATATTGAAAAGCATCCTGAGATTTTCCGTAACATTCTAGAAAACGGACATGCTATTGGTAACCATACCCAAAACCATGTTAAAGGCTGGAAAACTAATACAGCCAATTATTTAACTGAAGTTGATGGCGCTGAAAAACAAATTCAAAAAGAAAAACCTCAACAACATAATACAACATCTGGTACTGTTAAATTATTTCGGCCACCTTATGGCAAAATAACACCAAAACAAGGAAAACAGATTATTAAGCTTGGTTACAAAATAATAATGTGGGATATTTTATCCTTCGACTGGCAGAGGGATATAAGCGAAATTAAGTGCTTAAAAAACGTTATTTCAAAAACTAAAAGCGGAAGTATCGTTGTTTTTCATGATAGTGTAAAAGCTTCAAAAAACATGCAATACGCACTCCCAAAGGTTTTAAAACATTTTAGCGAGCAAGGTTATCAATTTAAATCGTTAACCTTTTAAGATTTAACGCCTAGTTTCAGTTTTCTTTTCCAATATATAATATATAGTGTACCGATAATAGTTGGCAACGTCCAAGCTACTATATTTCCAATACCCAAACCAGCAACAATAAAAGCTGTAATAGATGCAATTAAAGCACCTATCATTTTTCCGATATGTAATCGTAACCAAGTATTTTTAAATTTTTTAGACGCTTTATAGAATCGAAAATCTTGAATACTCATAAACAGCCCGAAACCACCAAAGAATAAAAACAAAACATTAATAGAAGAACCATTTACAAGACCATAAGTACCATTTAAAATCATTAATACCGAGAAACACACCATAAAGCCCGAAATCAATTTATCTGTCATGTCAGCTTGCTTTTTAGTTTTAAAAGTTAAGGTACGATTTCCAGCTAAAACCAGATATATGGTAAACAAACCAATTAAAAATAAAAACACATTTTCATGATTGGGCATACACGAAATTGGCAGCGAAATTAAAGAACTCACCAACATACCAATAGAAAATAATTTCCCCATTTTTTTATGCGCAGGACTTCCCTTTTTCACAATAACACTTCCAATTCCTGTAATTAATCCAAGGCCACCAAAAAAGGCATGAATGTATATCAAAATTTTAATCGCTTCTTCCATCTGTAGTTAATTAGTTTTATTACTTCAAATTTGAGATTATTCTTCAATTTACAGAATTTTTTATTTCCCAATTGTATTTTTTTGAGACTCAACTGTCAATTTTCATTAAAAACATAAAATTTTATTTCATTAGAATTCCAGAAACAAAAAAAACGGTTAAAGTTTTATTGAAATTATCAATAAAACTTTAACCGTTTAAATATTTTTAAGCTGAATAAAAACTATGTTTTCTTCACATACTTTGTAATAATTACAATTTGCGTTGGCCCAACTTTACCTTCTATAAACTCAGCATTTTCATGATCCAGTCTAATATTTCTAACAGGGGTGCCTTGTTTGGCAACCATGCTAGACCCTTTTACTTTTAAATCTTTTATTAACACTACATTATCTCCTGCTTCTAAAATAACACCATTTACATCACGATGAATAATTTTACTTGCTGCATCTTCATGCTCTCCAGTAGCTCTTGCTAAAGCCATAGCATCATCATCAAGATACATCATATCCAACAAATCTTTTGGCCAACCTTCATTTCTTAACCTTTGTAACATACGCCAAGCCATAATTTGCACAGCAACATGCTCACTCCACATACTATCGTTCAAACAACGCCAGTGGTTAGCATCCATATCTACATCGCCATTAATCTGATCTAAACAAGTTTTACAAACTAAAACATCATTCCCTACATTTTCGTTCAACGACGGCGGGATTGTATATTGATTTAAGTCTTCTTTTGAAGTACATAATTCGCAACTAGAATTGCTTCGCTCTTGTAATGTTTGTAAAACGCTCATAAGTATAAATTTAATTTTGCAATAGTACAGTAAAATAGAAGATTGAACAAATTTAGGTTTCTGTAATATTTTTATTAAATAAAAAAGGACGCAAGGTGCGCCCTCCCTTAAACTCAATTATCGTTATTTATTTTGCTAGATCATGGATAATAGTATACACATAATCACCATGGACACCAGTAAAATAAGAATTCCATGTTTTTACTTTAGCCTTATTCTCATCATTCTCCGGAAAAGCCTCCTTGTCCATATTCCAGTGACTTTCTGTCACCGTAATATACTTTACTTCTTTTTTTTCTTGTGCTCGGAGAGTTGTTGCAAAAAACAATAATAACACAACAATTGTAGCGAATAATTGATTCGTTTTTTTCATAATCTGTTAATTTTAAAGTTAATATAATGGTTAATTAATTACGACTTTAAGGCTGTATAGCCTAGATAGATTATGCTAAAATTTTGTTGGAGAGAGAGAAGCACCTAAACATACAACAAAGTGACTGAAAAACAAGTGCTTGCGAAATAATTATTTTAAAGAATTTTGCATTTTTTTACTCATGCCTTTTAAAACCATATCGTATGAATGATCGATAAGTTTATAGATAAGTTCAGGAGATAATTCTCCTTCGTGAATATAAATAGTGTTCCAATGCTTTTTACTCATATGAAAGCCCGGGCGAATACTTCCGTGTTCTGCACGTAATTCTTGGGAGTATTCTGGATCTGCTTTTAGGTTTATGGATGCTTCGCCACGCTCCCATTTTGCTAAGCCTGCCAAAACAAACATTTTCCCAAGTACTTTAAACACCAAAGTATCTTCATCAAACGGAAAGTCTTCAGTTGTCCCTTTTTTACTTAGGCAATAATTACGGAGTTGTTCAATGTTCATTGGTCTTTATTTTACGTTGAAATTTAAAAAAAACTATAACTTCATTTAAAATAAATTTGAAGACACAGAAATTATTTTATTAACTTTTTATTTGGTTCTTCAATTTTTAAAGCCGAATAATCAAGTTGCCATCCAATAGTCTCAACTATAGTTTCCATTAGCAAAATAGTTTCTAGAGCTTCTTTCTGTGCAATTTCAATAAGCCCACTTTCGGGTACCTTGGCTTGTATATGAAGTTTAGCTTCTTTATGTAAACCTGTAAGATCTGAGGCTTCAAATTTGTTAAAGATACCATCAGATTTATCGTAATAATTTAAATTTGTTTCTATCGATAAAATTTCAGGTTGCGGAAAATGTTCTAAAACAATCTTTTTATTTTCCGTATCGGCTTTTAGATCAATTTTAGCTAAATCATAACCCACATGCGCTTTGGCATTGATAATTACCAAAGCTTTTTTTCGACTGCTTACAAGTTTTAAAAAACGCTCCTTAACATCTTCATAGTGGTAAATTTCGGCAAAATCACCTTCTACTGTAATAAACTTACACACCTTTTTTATTTTGTCTAGCAATAAAACCGACTGCGCATTTACCAAGCTTTTCTTTTTAAGTGATTTGGTATAAGTTACCACACCCATTGTTGACAATATGCCGATTATTATTCCTAAAAATGCTTCCATTACTTCGTTTTTACTTTTTTGAAATCAAGTTTTGTTCCAAAAATTATTAAACTGGCTCTACCTTATACAAAATAGGCTTGCTTGGGCTAGCATCATTCTCAAAAGATGCAATTTGCAGATTTAAAAAATACTCACCATCTTCCACACTATTATCTACATAAATAAACTCTGTGATTGTAGCATCCATTCGTAATTTTCCGCCAGTATTCCAAAAGGCATTATGAGCCAAAAGCTCACCTTCATCTTGTTCTTTATCTATACTTGGTAAATCTACCAACAAATGGTTTACACCCTTTTCACGTAAATAAAGAGCTGCTTCTTCTAGTATATACGTAGGGTTTGTATTAGAATATTGACGTGACAATTTCCCTTTAGTGTTAGGTAATGTGCGTATTATTACAGCATCACGCTTTTTATTACCTAAGGCATATTGCAGCTGTTTTTTAGAAATAACAAAATCATCATTTAAACGCTCTGGCGCCACAGTAATAACCTCAGCTAAGAAGAAAAACTGCTTTAAATTTTGATTTATAGAATGAACTTCTTCGGTAATATGACCAACACATTCCGTGTGTGTACCATGAGCATGCGGATTAAAAGTAATATTATTAAAGTTAATAGCCGCACCTTCTTTAACGCTGGCAATCCATTCGCCATCTTTAGCAGGCTCAATTTTTGGGCCATCGATATACCAGGCATTAACACTGCTGCTAGAAGCCTGAATTGCAATAGAAATATCTATAGGCTTTTTTAAATCTATTTGAAGTTTTCTTGAATTATATTGAATTGTTGTTTGCATATCATCAAATATAGTTAAATCATGAATAATTCGGAAGCAATTCCGTCAACAAGAAACTTACCTTTTTGGGTTGTTTTCAAAATTTGGCTACTCGCGTTACTTTTTAAATCGGTATCGAATTTACCCTGAGCTATTTGCTCATTTTTATTAGAAATAATCAATAAATCTTCTTTTATAAATTTATCTGAATATTTTTTTATATGCTGAAGAAAAACGTCTCCAAATTCAGCCTCAATTCTTTTAAATGAAACCCCCCAAATGGTTCTCAAACCCGTCATCACGTATTCATTAAATTGATCTTCTTTAGTAAGAATTTCTATAGTATTAGGCAATTCGCTGATTTGAATAGCCTGAATATATTTAGAATTGTTTGCAACATGCCAACTGCGCTCATTTCCATAAAAAGAATGTGCAGAAGGCCCAATACCTAAATACGGTTTACCCTGCCAATAACTCGTGTTATGTTTAGAGAAATAATTAGGTTTCCCGAAGTTTGAAATTTCATAATGCACAAAACCATTCGCTTCCGTTTTCTCTACTAAATGATTAAAATGCTCTAACGCTAAAGCCTCGTCTATTGGAGGATAACTCCCATTTTTAACAAAAGTATCTAAGGCCGTTTTTGGCTCTACAGTTAAGGCATAGCTAGAAATATGATTAATTCCAAAATTTAGGGCGATTTCTAGATTTTCGTTCCATTTCTGTAAACTCATATTTGGAATACCGTAAATTAAATCGATGGTTATATTATCGAAATACTTGGTTGCTTCTTCCAAACAGCGAAAAGCTTCATCTTTATTGTGAGCCCTATTCATACTTTTTAAATCTTCTTCAAAAAAAGATTGAATACCAATACTTAGTCGGTTTATTGGGCTTTTTGAAAGTTTTAGAATTATTTCAGCTGATAAATCGTCTGGATTGGCCTCTAATGTAATTTCTGGATTGGTTACAACTTTGTAATTCTTATAAACCGTATCTATTAAAAGTTGAATCTCTTCCGTAGATAATAAACTTGGTGTACCACCTCCAAAATAAATAGTTTCAACCGTAATATTTTCAAATTTATTTTTTCTTAATTCCAATTCTTTTACTAAGCATTGAATTAATTCATCCTTCTTTTTTAATGAAGTTGAAAAATGAAAATCGCAGTAAAAACAAGCTTGTTTACAAAACGGAATATGGATATATATAGCGCCTGCTGCCTGTTCCAATATCTCGGAACATTCACTTTTTTGAGTTTTATTTATATGTAACACTCTATTTTTTTTGAGTTCCTTTGGTTACGCGCGTTGCATTCTGCTTTACAAAAGCATCCCAACCGGTGTAACTTTTGCCAATTTCTACCCGCCCAGAATTATAAAAATGGCAAACAGCTGCCGCTAAGCCATCGGTAGAATCGAGATTTTTGGGTAATGTTTTTAAGCCTAACAGACTTTGCAGCATTTTAGCAACTTGCTCCTTACTGGCGTTACCGTTACCAGTAATAGCCATTTTAATTTTTTTAGGCAAATATTCTGTAATAGGTATTTCGCGACTTAAACCTGCAGCCATTGCAACACCTTGGGCCCGACCAAGTTTAAGCATACTTTGTACATTTTTACCAAAAAAAGGTGCCTCAATAGCTATTTCGTCTGGGTTATGGGTATCAATAAGTTCTATAGTGCGCTCAAAAATGAGTTTTAATTTTAAATAGTGATCGCTATATTTTTTTAAATCCAACTCGTTCATTTGCAAGAACTGCATATTTTTACCAACCACTTTTATAAGTCCGAAACCCATAATGGTTGTACCTGGATCAATGCCTAAAATTATTCTTTCTTTCTTCATTGCCCACAATATTTACAACCACTTAGCGAAATAGACGCCCCAACGGTTATGGTTAATAAATTTCCATTAAACGAGCCAAAACCATCGTTAATAGGATTAAATTCCTTACCAAAACCTAGAATATAAGAGGTGTCTAAATATAACGACAACTTATCTGAAACTCCATAATGAAATTCCAGACCTGCCATAGCGTTTAAATACGTAGTTTTATTGTCGCCGTAATTACCCAAAGGTTTTATCATGGAAATACCTGGACCTGCATGTGCAAATACACCTATATTATTATATAAACCCAAAAGGTTGGACGCATTATAAACCAACTGTGCATTTACGCGTGTATAGTTGGTTTTAAACTCTACGGAGTTTTCTGCACTTGAAAACCGGTTGTATCCTAAATCTAACTTAGCACCAATTAAAGGCTTAAACATATATTGCAACCCTAGATTAATAGTTGGAAAATTAACGCCGTTCGCCTCAAAACCATCTACAAAACCACTGTTAGACGGGCTATTTACCCCCAAAGCAAATTGTGCCTTAAAGGTGCTTGTATCACTTTGTGCAAAGCTTAAATATGAAAATGAAACACAAACTAAAATAAATAGTTTATGTTTATTAATTTTAAAAAAAAGAGCCATGTAATAATATTAATTTAATTTGCAATTTATTCTTCCAAAAAGGTATTTAAAAACAAACGCGATTTGCCAAACCTCAATGGAAGACTATTTTAATTGAATGCGACCACACAAAACTAAACAATTCTTTTTTGTACTCATTAAATTGAGCATAGTTGTTGTTGCATTTTATTTTATATATGAGAAATTAGCCTACAACAGTGAACTTAGTTTTTCCAGTTTTACTTCATTTTTGTCTGCAAACACTATTCTATCTATTGCAAACATATTTGTTTTACTTCTTTTAAGTGGTTTCAACTGGTTTTTCGAAATAGTAAAATGGAAAATTTTAATTTCAACTATAAAAAAAACAACTCTAAACCAAGCCTTAAAACAAACTTTAGCATCATTAACCGCCTCGATAATAACACCAAATCGTATTGGAGAATATGGAGCTAAAGCTATGTTTTACCTTCCAGAATTACGCAAACGCGTTATGCTTACAAACCTGCTAGGTAACTTACAGCAAATGAGTATTACCACTATTTTTGGAGTTATTGGCTTGTTTACTTTTATTAGCAGATACCATTTAGAAACACATTATTTTCGACTCGCAACTACCATTCTACTAGGCACACTTATTGTTAGCCTTATTGTTTACGGATTAGCACAATATGATATAGGTTTTAATGTATTATTTCTACAAAAACTAAAAGCCTTCACTACTCAATTTCAAAAAAAGGAATTATATATTGGTTTCACCTTATCTGTTATTCGGTATGCTCTTTTTTCATTTCAATTTTACTTTCTATTACAAATATTTAAAATCGAAATTGGATACTTCAATAGCATGATGGCCATTACCTCTATGCACCTACTAATGTCTATTATTCCTACAATTTTTATATTAGATGTTGTGATAAAAGGTAGCGTAGCCGTATATTTGTTTGAATTTTTAGGCGTAAATGAATTGGTAATTCTAAGTACAATAACCATGATGTGGATTCTCAATTCTGTAATACCAAGTGCTATTGGAAGCTATTTTGTGTTCCAATTTAAAATGCCGAAACCCCAATTAAACTCATGATTTTTTTAAGTATTTCTATTAGTTTAATTTATCTTATTTTAATATGGCGGTTTGCGTATGGTTTTAATAAAACTCCACTTTTTAAATTAAAAAACCTACCAAACACTACAAAATTTTCAATTTTAATCCCTTTTAGGAATGAAGCTGAAAACTTGCCTGTCCTTTTAAACTCGATAGAAAACCTAAACTACCCAAAAGATCTTTTTGAAATTATTTTTATTGACGACGAATCTACAGATACCTCTATCGAAATTATTACATCTTTTTTTAATGAGAAAGCACAAAATACCAAAATAATCCCTAATAACCGATTAACACATTCCCCTAAAAAAGACGCCATTACTGCGGCTATAATTATAGCTCAGCATGAATGGATTATTACCACTGACGCTGATTGTTCTTTGCCAAAATATTGGCTTGATAGTTTTGATGAATTTATTCAATCTACAAAAACAAAATGCATTGCTGCTCCTGTAACTTACCATATTGAACCAAGTTTTTTAAACGGGTTTCAAACTTTAGATATTTTAAGTTTACAAGGTACCACCATAGGTAGTTTTGGTATTAATAAACCATTTTTATGTAACGGTGCTAATTTCGCTTATACAAAAGCGCTCTTTAAAACAATTAACGGTTTTGAAGGCAATACAGATATTGCAAGTGGTGACGATGTTTTTATGTTAGAAAAAGTTGCTAAAAACTACTCTAGTGATCTTCATTATCTAAAATGTGAGCACGCTATAGTAAAAACAAATGCGCAAACTACTTGGCATAGTTTAATAGAGCAGCGATTAAGATGGGCCTCTAAAACTAGTGCTTACAAAAATAATTTCGGCAAACTTACTGGGCTTATTGTTCTACTAATGAATGTTTTAACACTATCTGCAATATTACTTTTAATGATAGGATGCTTCCCTTTGAAAACACTGTTTTATATTCTAGTTATTAAATTCAATATCGATTTTTATCTGATAAGTAAAACAGCTGCCTTTTTTAATCAAAGAAAAGTTTTTGAAAGCTATATACCTTCTTTTTTTATCTATCCGTTTTTTAGCGTGTATGTTGCTTTCTTATCCATTTTTAAAACCTACAAATGGAAAGGCCGAAGCTTTAAAAAATAAAACACCCATTTTCAAATTTGATATTGATTGGTAAACCCTTACTGGATATCGATAATAATAGGCAACTGAAATTCAGTTTTAACTTGCTGCCCTCTTTTAGTAGCAGGAAAAACAGGTGGTAATTGCTCTAAACTCTTGTAAAGTAATGCTTCTATCTCTGGAATTTCATGTCGAGTTATTGAATCTATTTTGGTGTTAATCAGTTTTAAATCACCCAATTCCGAAACACGAAAACTTAAAATAATAGTATCACTAACATCCTTAGTAACCACAATTCTTTCTTGTTTTAAATACTCCCAAATATGTAAGGTTAAAACATGCTCAAAACAAGACTTTCTATCCGTTTTGGTTTCCACGGAATCGCACGCCGAAAAACTAGGATAGGCATCAACATCATTCCAATTGAAGGTTTGTAGCTCTTCTTTTAAAATGGCTTCAGATGATGTTTTTTTCACATTAAAATACTCACAAGAGCAGAGCATTAAAACAGATAGAAAAACACAAATTTGCTTCATAGATTAAAACTAAAGCCGAAAAGTACGATTTTTTTACTTTTTAAACTCTTTTTGTTCAAAATAAGGCACTTAAAAGCATAATTGAGCACTTTATTTTTCAAAAAACAAAGCAAAATAAAAACCGAAGCTTTCACTTCGGTTTAAAAATATCATTTCTTAAATATAAATTAAACTACTATTCCTGTATTTGAAAAACTATAGGCAACGAATACGGTACATTTACTTTTTTCCCTCCTTGTTCTCCAGGAATCATTTTTGGTAATAATTTAATAACTCGAATAGCCTCTGCAGATAAATCTGGATGTGGTGCTCTAGATCTAACATCTACAACTTCTCCTTCATTATTTATCTTGAAAATAACATTAATACGTTGCCTTCCAGTAAGCCCTAAACTATCAGCTATTTTTGTGTTAAAGTTATTAGCAACTAAGGTTTGAACTCCCTTGGACATACACGCTTTTTTGTCTGCATTATCTCCTAATTCTTCGCAACCAGGAAACACAGGAACCTGATCTATAATTCCGAAAGGGATTTCGACATCATTTAAAACATCAGCGAAAAACGGATCATTTAGGCCGTCTTCACTCGTTAAAATCAATAAACCTTTTAAGGCTTTAGATTCCGCTTCGCTTACTTCTCCTTGAGCTTGAATTTGATACAAAACATTTGCTATTTCTTCAGTTAACTCTGTTTCGTCTTTCTTTGCTATGAATTCTTGAATTTCTTCAACAAGTGCACCGCTCAGCGTAGAACCTTTCACCGTCTTCAATAAAAGATCGAGTCCCTTTTCTTCTAGATTACTAATATTACCTTGCCGCTGTATTAAATATTTGACTTCTTTAACCGTTTTAATTAACTCTGTATCTTCGCTAATTTCTGAATTAATTAAATTTGGAACTTCTTTTTCCTCACTATTATCTGCGCATGAGGTGTAAACCAGCATACCCAAAACCATAGGAATTAGTAACGCGTATTTAAATAAATGAACTTGTTTTGATTTTGATTTTTGTAACATAACGATTCGTTTTTTGATTAATGATTGATTAAAAAATGGATTGATGAATGATATTTTTTTCGTGTCGAAAACCTGAGCTAATAAGTTTTGATAATAGTTTAACTTACCTTCTATTTTAATTGCTTCGGCATCGGCTATAAACTCGTGTAGCTCTGCTATTCTATTTTGATAAATATAAATTAACGGATTGAACCAAAACAGAACGCGCAATAGCTCAAAACACACTAAATCTAAACTATGCCAATGTTTTACATGCACAAATTCATGTTTTAAAATAATTTCTTTTTCTTCCTGGCTAAGGCTTTCACCTAAAAAAATGTATTTGAAAAATGAGAATGAGGCACTACTTTTTAAAAGTCTGACTATAATAAAATGCTTTTTACGCTCCTTAGGGCTTAACCTAATTAGCATTAACAATTTGCTCAACTTGTAGATAAGTAATAAAACAACTACCCCAACGCCTAAAAAAAATATGACCTCTAAAAAAGAAAATCCGGAAACTAAATTTATTTGACTGAGACCTTCTTCTTTTATATTTGCTGGCATTTGCCCCAACATAACAGCAGGTAACCGAATGATATAGTTTTCGGGCACCACATTTTTAAAACTAGCTATTTTTACTAAAGGAAGTACAAAAGACATTAATGCCGTAATTATTAAATAGAACCTGTTCCAATTAAAAAAAGTTTCTTTCTTTAAGAATACATCGTAAATCAGTAAAAAGAACACCTGAAAAGCTATAGTTTGAATAATGTAATGTATCATGATTTCTCCTTTTTATTAATCTCGCTTAGCACCGATTCTAGCTCATTTAAACTGATATCATTTTTCTTCATAAAGAAGGACACCATACTTTTAAATGATCCATGAAAGTAATTATCCACTAACTTATTTATAGATTGGTTACTATAATCTTGTTGTTGCATTAACGGAAAATACACATGACCTTTCCCTTCTTTTTCATAATCAACAAAACCTTTACTTTCTAAAATACGAACAATAGTAGACACCGTATTATAAGCGGGTTTAGGCTCAGGAAACTCTTCAATAATAGCTTTTACATTGGCTTTTCCGAGTTGCCACAGTATTTGCATAATATCTTCCTCTGCTTTAGTAAGTTGTTTCATTTATATAGAAATTATTTATTCAACTAAAAACTTAGTTCTACAAATATAACTAAATATTTAGTTCAAACTAATTTTTTAGTTTAAAAATGTAACATTTAACATGGTATTTCGTCTTATTATTATAAAACATAACACTTTATATGGATATTATTTTAATTATTATTGCCACTTTTTTTATACTATTAGGTATTATTGGGAGCTTTTTACCTGTTTTACCCGGACCAATAACCAGTTGGTTTGGACTTTTAATAGCACATTTTACGGATGCTGTACCCATGAATAAATCTTTTCTAATTATAACATTGCTTATTGCGATTGCCATTTGGGTGCTCGATTATATTATTCCCGCTATTGGCACAAAACGTTTTGGCGGAACTAAATATGGAGTAATAGGTACAACGGTAGGCCTTATTGTAGGCTTATTTGCTCCTATTCCAGGAGGAATTATTATTGGTCCTTTTTTTGGAGCCTTAATTGGAGAACTTATAAATAAAAATGATACTAAAACGGCAACAAAAGCGGCATTTGGATCGTTTATCGGTTTTTTAACCTCAACGTTTATAAAATTTCTTGTTGCTGTTATCTATTTAGGTCTTTTTATTGGAATACTTATAGATTACGGAAGTGCTATTTTTACTTACTAAACTATTAAACAGAAGAAACCCTGTGGGTCTCTCACCTCCACAGGGTTTATGTAAATTGCTATTATCAACAAAAAAATTGAGGGATTAATTAATTTTCGAAGTGTTGATGTATCAAAGATAAAAAGATTTTTTCTTTTCAAACTGCGGGAAACCCGTAACAGTCTTACTGATAAATAACACAAATGAAGTATAGTGCTACTTTCGGGAATAAAAAAAATATTTTTTTTTACTAAAAAACTTATAAATTTAACATTATTGTAAGAAAAACTATACAAAACCTTTTTTCCTAGCTTCATTCAGTAACGTCTCATCCTGACCATCTTGCACATCAAAAATGTCTCGTAACTGACGTTTACGCTTTTCTACTGCACTTAATGAAATATCTAAGTGCGACGCTAAGTTTTTAGTTTTCACACCTTGCGATAGTAAATGGAGTATTTTTCGGTTCTTATCATCAATAACAATGTCACTAACAATTGATTTTCTAATATGGTTGTTAACGGTACCACTATAAAAAGGTGGATTATTAATTACAGCTTGAAAAGCACTAGCTAATTCACTTGACGTTAAATCACTTTTTATTAGAAAGCCCTCAGGATCTATAGTTTTTATAATATTATGTATTCTAAAAGATTCATTGAACATAGTTAGAATAATAATTTTAGCATTAGGTATAACTTTTCTAGCGTATTCCGCTAAATCTTCTCCAGAACTCATAACACCATCATTAGAAGGTGGTATACTAATATCCACAAATAGTACATTGTAAGGTAAATTGCTAGATACGGCCTGATCCATATATTTAATGGCTTCGTCGCAATTATTTGCAATATCAATTTCTAATTCTTGATTCTCTTTTTTAGTAAAAAGCAATGTATTTTGATACCCTTCAATAATCATAGGGTGATCATCGATCATTAATATTTTTAATTTTTCAATCATTTTTTTTGGTTAGATCATTGGTACTTCAATCATTACAGTTGTTCCTTGATTTTTAATTGAAGTTATTTTTAGTATGCCGTTAATTTCGTTAATCCTTGAATTCATGTTTTTTAAACCAATACCAGACCTTGCTTTCTCCACATCGTAACCTGAGCCATCGTCTATAATTGACAAGCAAATTACGTCATTTTTTAATTTTAAACTAATATTTACATATTCTGCATTGGCATGTTTGTAAATATTATGTAATGTTTCTTGTATAATTCTATAAACGTGTATTTTCTTTTTATTATTAACATCGTCCCAGCTTATGGATTCATCGTGCTGTAAATTATACTTTAAACCGTAAGCCAACGTTTGGGTTTCTACGAGTGTTTTAATAATATCTATAAATCCAGATCCCGAGACAAAATCTGTATTTAACTCGTGAGATACTTTTCTAATTTCGTCTTCAATAGTTTTTAATTCAGATATATATAAATCTCTTGATTTAACGGCTTGATCGCTATGGTTCCTATTCAAACTGTCTAAACTTAAACGCGTACCAAATAACCGACCTAAAACACCATCGTGTAGTTCTTGAGAAATGCGTTTTTTTTCTAAATCTCTCGCTTCTTCAATGCTTTCATTTTGAGAAAGCATGAGATTATAAATTTCTTCGTTTGTTTCTTGTTGCTTTTGAACAAATTTTAATTCAATATTATTATTTCGTTGGGTGATTACGAGATATAATAGAAAGGAAGATATCACGATGACTACCGAAATAATAAACAACCACATACGCTCTTTGGTTAGCTGTATATTTTCCTTTTCTTTTTGACCTGTTTCAAAACGAATTCTTGCAAATTTATTACGGATACTGCGTTCATTTTTTTGTAAGCTGTCGCTTAGTTTAATGTACTCATTAAAATGCTGAACGGCAATATGATCATCTTCTATTTTAGATAGTAAAAGCAAAGATTTTAATAAATCATCGGTATAATATTTTTCCGATATATTTTTTGCTTTATACGCGTAATATCTCGCTGAATCAGTATTTCTGAGATTATCGTAGTAGTACTCCGCTAAATGCTGGTTTATAATTATGGAATTATAGTCATCTTTATTTACCTTATCGCTAACTTTAAGCGCTTTATGATATAAACCTGGAAGTTCTTTTAAATTATTGGAAAGAAATAGTGTATGTGCGTAATTATCGAGTACTAAAGAGAATATACTCGGGCGTTCTGTAATTAATTTTTTATTTGATAAAATTTCACTGTAAAAATTAAGCGCTAGATTATACTGCTTATTTTTTTTGTAAGTATTAGCAAGGTTATTTTTAGTGACATCGATACTACTTTTAATATTTAGTCTATTCTTTAGCTCAAGCGCTTTTTTATTATATTTTATTGATTGTTCAAACTCATCTAATTCTTTAAAAACAATTCCTAAATTGTTATAAATATAAGACTTGGTTTCTATAACCGAACGAGTTTCGTAAAGAGGCTCTAACAAACTAATAGCTTCAAAACAGGCGACCTCGCTACCTATAAAATCTTTTTCATTTTTTAATATTACAGCTATGCCGTAAATAGTACGTGCTAATTTAAAATCGCTTCCTAAATTAATATATATTTTTTCTGCCTTATGATAATAATAGTAAGCACTATCGGCATAAGGCGTACTCTTTCTAAACCTATCTGCAATTAAATAATGTGCATCTGCGATTAAAGAAGAATCTTGCTCTTTGTAGTTAAAAATAGTTTTCTTTAGAGAATCTATTACTCTAAAAGCATCTTCCTGTTGACAAAAAGAAAGATTACAGACAAACACTATTACAAATATACTAAGTCTCAACAGTACCACATTTTGGGATTATTCCAAATGTATTATTATTTTTTTAGTTGATTAAATTTTTTCCTATTATTCGTCGATGTCACCACCTGTGAATTCGTCAATATCTCCGCCAGTATCTGTGTTCTCGGTTTGATTTCCTGCTAATACGCTATCATCATTTAAATCTTGCTCTGTGCATGATGTAAATACTGTTACTAATAAGGCTAATATGAATGTGATTTTTAATGCTTTCATTATTTTGTGTGTTTAAAGTGAATTGTTTCGCTATTTGTTTGTTATCTATTCGTCGATGTCGCCGCCTGTGAATTCATCAATATCTCCGCCTGTATCTGTGTTCTCGGTTTGATTTCCTGCTAATACGCTATCATCGTTTAAGTCTTGCTCTGTGCATGATGTAAATACTGTTACTAATAAGGCTAATATGAATGTGATTTTTAATGCTTTCATTATTCTGTGTTTTTAATGTGAATTGTTTCGCTATTTGTTTGTTATCTATTCGTCGATGTCGCCGCCTGT
>NZ_JBISHH010000012.1:0-3759 GCF_045066735.1 Algibacter sp. Ld11
CAACACAGTATAAAAATAATTGTTGTTTTAGGCTTAATCCAAAGGTCGTTGCGCTTTTGTTACGTCTGATTTTCCTGCGGAAAATCCTCGCACACAAAACCACAACTATTCTTATACGTAAACGTTATGCCTTATTAGAAAAAATGAACTGGAAAAAATACGAGGAAGAAATATTTGAAAACTTCAAAAGCGCATATCCTAACACCAAGATTAGTTATAATCAGAAAATTATAGGAAGGTATTCGAAAATAGAAAGACAGATAGATGTTTTAATAGAAGGTCGTATTGCTGGAAAAAAAATTCGTTTAGTAATTGATGGAAAATATTATTCTGAAAATGTTGATGTAAAAGCTGTAGACAGTTTCATATCTATGGTTGAAGACATAGATGCTGCACAAGGTATTTTAATTACTTCAAAAGGATACTCCCAAGCAGCAATTAATAGAGCTTATTATGGACCCACTGATATTGAACTTGACATCTTAAACTTTGATGAATTAAAAAAATTCCAAGGTTTTAATGGATTTACATATAGTGGGTGGCACGGAGCTATAATTCCTGCTCCTTTTGGTTGGATTGTTGATGGAACACAAAGATTTGGAAGCATAGCAAATCTATACCAAAGAGGGAAAACTTATGAAGAAGCTACAAAAAATGGAGAGTTCATTTATATGAACATTTTTAGTTATGATGAAAAAATCAAAAACTTAAATGAAGTAATAAAACTACAAGAAGAAGATACTCTTGATGCTCATCCAACAGCCAGTTTTGAATATACTGACACGATAGAAAGAAAAGATAAAAAAGAAACAATTCTAAGAAAAATATTGAGGACAGAAACAGACCTTGAAGAATATACAGGTTTTGTTGGATTTGATAAATTTTGTGTCTTTTGTGTTTTATTCACTCCTGAGCAATTAAAAACTAAAAATATTAGAAAGCTTGAATACGTTATTGAAAGACTTACACCTATGGATGTAGATTTAAATAGTGTTGCTTCAACTAAAATTAGCGAATGTGAATACTTAATTAGTAAGTCAAAATCTGAACAAGAAAAAGCCGATTTACTTATTCAAATTGCAGAAATTCATAGAGATATGAAACAAGAAGAACTTGCAATAGAAAATTACGAAGAGAGTATTAAAATATTTCCTGAAAATTATGGAGCTACTCTTGCTCTATTTGAAATGCATTATGAAACAAAACATAGAGAAAAATTTACTGACAAGTTCTTTAATATAGCTCCTGGGAATCCAGAAATATGCGATAATATTGCTCAAATGTATTGTCAAAATGAGCATTCAAATATGGTTTTAAAATTCTTTGAAGAAAAATTAAAAAATTATACTGAAAATAATAGAGTTTCGGGAGATATTTTTTTTGTATTAGGTAATGTTTATATGCATTTAGAAGACAAAAAAAATGCCTTATTTAATTTCATTAAATCTAAAGAAAAGCTAAGTAAATGTTTACCTGAAAACCATCAAGTGTTTAAGACTCTAAATCAAATAATAATAGAATTGGAGAAATAACAAGGCATAACAATGGCTAAAATTAATACGGGTTTTGGTGCTTAAACGAAAGTTTAGTGTATTTTTATAAAGTCCGCCAAATCTTTTGATTTGGCTTTAGAACAGAAAAAATTAAAACAAAATAAAAAGCTTTGGCTAATCGCTTAATCCGAAATTAAATGCTAATTTAATCCCGTACTAACCTTAGCCGAAGCCGTTGTGGTTAATTAAAAAAACAATGCAGTTAACATTTATATTTATCGGAATAGTTGGAATTTTACTGTTGATTTACTCAATCCGAATTTTAATTAAATCGAGTAAAAATAAGCAAGTAGCAGAATTTGCTCTTGATTCAGAAATCAAATTAATCGAACTGAATTCAACTGGACTCTATTCTCTTTGCTTTTTAGGTGCTAGATTTCTTGACAATAAAGGAAAATTTAGTGCTGAACTAAAATCGGAAAATGGTAATGTCATAAAACTAAACAAAACTTTTCCAAACTTTCCCTTTACGCAAAATGGAGAGCGCGGATTAGAATTCTGGAATTTTGAAATAAGTGAAAAAGGAAAATACATTCTGACCTTTAAAAATTTGACTGATTTAATTGCTAAAGAGTCAATGCTAATTTCAAAAAGAATGTTACAGAAAAACATAAAACCTGAATCTCTGAAAATACTGTTGAAAGAAACTATTCCGACAAAAAATAAAGTATTTTCAATAATTGGATTAGTATTAGGTGTTAACGCTATGATTTGGGGAGTTTTGATTGGATTAACAGATATATTCTGATAAAAAAAAACTAACCACAACACCGTGTATATTTAATTGCTTCATTGAGCTTACTTGCGAATATTCCTTCGGAATATTCACGGGTTCGTAAATGTTTGCTAACTTAGTTGCCAAACCACGCAACTAACCATACACAAACACGTTGCCATTCATTGGCGGAACGCACTCAAACTGAAAATAAAAAGAAATGAAAAAAACTCTAAAAATAGTTTCTACAGTTTCAATTGTATTATTTGGAATTTTATGGATTTCAAGTAAATTTAATTTCTTGACTGAATTTAATTCTCCCGATATTAGAACGTTTTTTGTTCTAATTTACTTGTTTACAAGTTTAAAGTATTTTCAAATGGAAGTGAAAGATAAAAACGATGAAATTCAGGAATTGAAAATAAGACTGGAGAAAACAAAAAGGGAAATTTAAAATAGACTGAATAAGGAATTTAGCAAGTTTCGGAATTGCTCACTCAATTGGAATTAGAAATATCGCCGAATAAAAGCTCAACAAACATCTGACTGACCAAAGCAATACGCAACTGTTACGTCGGACTGATTAGCGAAACGCAAAAAATACGACTGACCAAAAACGGTAAGAAAAAAAAACAACGAAATGGCAACACCGTGTATAAAAAATTGCTAGTTTTATACTAAACCAATGTCAGTTGCTTTGCTTGCTTGCATCTGATTTTCCTTCGGAAAATCCTCGCACACAAACACGCAACTTTCCATACACATAAACGTTGGTGTTCATTTAAGCAAACGAGATGAAAATATTGAAAGCATATAAATTTTTGACGTATTTATTACAACTATTTTTTGTAGTTGGAATCTTCTTGACGATTAAGGAAATTTATAACGGAACTACAATTTTTGACTATAGAAGTATTTTACTGATTCTGCTATTACTTGTCCTTTTATTATCAGTTAGTTTTTACAATGTTAAATCACATCAATTTCACAATAATAATTTAGAAACATTAGGCAAAAAAGAAATAATTAGAATTAAGGTTTCTACTATGATAAACATATTAATCGGAATAACCATAACTGTGCTTTTTATAGTAAACTTGACTGTATATCATATTAAGGATTTGTCATTTTCTGAAATCTCTAGGACCTTATTGAGTTTGATTTTATTTCTTTATGGAATACTAAAAATGACTCATTCTATTAAAACATTTAAAAAATTAAAAGCAATAAACTGAATAAAATAAAAACGAAACACCAACACCGTATAAAAATAATTACGGTTTAGTGCTTAATCCAAGGTCGTTGCGTGTTTGTAACGTCTGATTTTCCTTCGGAAAATCCTCGCATACAAACCCGCAACTATTCAAGAACTGTGTTAAAAACCTATAAAAAAGCAGTTAATTTTTAAACAATATTCTTCTATTACGTTTTTATCCTAGAATAAAAACATATTGAAATAAATAATTTTATAACTAGGGTTTACCTTACTAA
>NZ_JBISHH010000013.1:0-227742 GCF_045066735.1 Algibacter sp. Ld11
TCTATAAACTCCCATTCTCCAATTAAATCAGATTCGGTTAAGTTTTGAGAAATTCCAACTTGGAAAATCAAAAATGAAAGTATTAAGAATATCGTTTGTTTCATATTGTTTACAACGGTTACGTATATGAAATGTTGCGTGTTTGTGTGCGAGGATTTTCCGAAGGAAAATCAGATGCAAGCAAACAAAGCAACTTACATTGGTTAAGCACAAAACAGCAATTTTTTATATACAATGTTACCATACGTTTTTTATTCCGTTTTTTTTAATTCAGATGTTTTTACAACAATTGTATTTCCCCAAATATCTCCTAGTCGCTGATTTTTATCTGTGTTTTTTATTGTTATAATTCCGATTAATCCAAAAAAGAACATATCGATTGGGTCAAGTAAATGTCTTTTTAAAGATTGTCCAAAAGTCAGTTTTTCATCCGTTCCGCTGAAAGTTGAGTTATCGGTTGATTTTCGGATTGATACAGGTTTTAGTCCGACTAAAGAATTTCCAAGTGTTGCTCCGAACCATTGTTCAAGTCCAACTGTCATTACTCCCCAAAATAAAATTGGTCCTAATGCAGGCAATCCACTTACAGCCATTTCTCCTTCAGAGTCCGGTTCTCCAAATGCAAAGAGAAAAATAAAAAAGAAAATATAAATAATTAAGTAGTCCACAATTCCAGCTAAAATCCGTTTTCCAATATTCGGTTTAGTTAATAATTTTGTTTCGTTCATCGGCTGTTTTTAAATGTATGGTAACGGTCTAGTATAAGAATAGTGCGGTTTTGTGTGCGAGGATTTTCCGAAGGAAAATCAGACGTAACAAAATTGCACTAACCTTTGATTAAGCACCTAATTTAGCATTATTTTTATACATTGTTGGCAACAGTTTTTCTATTTTTCAGTAATATAATTCCGAAAACGACAAATTGTAAAATCGGAATATTTGCAAGATAGCCTCGTAACATTAAACTTCCTTTATTTGCCTTATTATAAAAATCAAATTCGGCAGAATATTTTTCCGTTAAAAAGTCCGTTCCGAAATATATGAATAGGTATTGTGCAATTAGAATTCCAAAATATAGATAGATTAATGAATTCAATGCTTTCCGCGTATCAATTTCAATCGGTTTGTTAAACTTCTTTATTCCCCAAATTACAATTACTGTAAAAAGAATCAGACTCATTATTCCTGGTAGCCAAATAATTATTTTTGGTTCCGTTTTAATAATAATTAAAATGTTCTCAAATACATATTCGAATAATCCACAAAATTCACTAATTGAAATATAGGCAAATGCTCCAATTCCTAATTTGTTAATAAAGTCAGTTTGAATTTGTTTCAATTTTGAGTGAGTTTAAATTGTTGCCAACGTTTATGTATAAGAAACGTAGGGCAGTTGATAAGCACTTTCGTTTCGGTTTATTACTTAGCTAAATATAAAATATTACTTTTATCTTTTCTACTATAAACGTCATATTTTATATTTAGCGGACTTTTTTAATATGCACAGAACACTCGGTTAAACACAAACGCCCTATGTTTTTTATACGGTGTTGTGGTTAGTTTTTTCTTTTTCTTAATAGCCCAATCATTTGTCCAATTCCAATACCAAAATATGTTCGATCCTTATTTATTTGTAACATTGGCGAAATTGTCAATCCGTAAAATCTTGTAAAAGGAAACTCAATTTTAGGATTTATTATTATGCTTACTGTATTGTGTTTTTTATAATTCCAAGTATAATTCTCTGTCAAAAAAGCGTCATTAATAAGTTCCCAATTTTCAGGCTCTCTTAATGTTGTATATCCTAATCCGAGCGATAAGTTTGCTCTGATAGTTCCACTTTTATTGAGATTGTATATTTTCCCAAAACCTATTTGATAATTTTCAAATTGGTCATAAGGATTAGCCAATCCAAAGCTAAATAGTCCCGTAAAACCAGAAGCATAATTTTCAGGTTGTGATTTAGGTTTTCTTATATTTCCTGTGTATCCAATTTTGAACGAATATTTTTCTTTGTAGACATAATTTAAGTTAATGTCAATTCCAATATAATTACCTAAATTCATCTCGCTGGTTGAATAAATAGCATTATTTTCATCAAATTGTGCATAGGCAATATTGATGCTAATTGAAAATATTAATATTGTTATTATTCGTTTCATAAATTAACCACAACGGTTACGTATAAGAATAGTGCGTAGTTTGTGTGCGAGGATTTTCCGAAGGAAAATCAGATGCAAGCAAACGAGCATTTACTCTTGATTAGGCACTAAACTAAGCATTATTTTTATACAATGTTGGCATGCGTGTTTTTTTGTCGGACTTATTTTACGACAAATATGCGTTTGAATTTAGAAAAGTGAGAGTTTTTTTAAGCACGAGTAAAGTCAGTCGCGCGTAATCTTTGCGTTTCGTTTGTCAAAAGTCAGATGTTTTGCGCAAGAGTAAAGTCAGTCGCACACAACAGTTGCGCTTTAAATGGTCAGAAGTCGGTTGAGTGAGTTTTTTAGCCACTTTTAAGCTCGTTTATATATTTTTTCGAGCTGAGTGAGACATGAATGCCAACGGTTACGTATAAGAATAGTGCGGTTTTGTATGCGAGGATTTTCCGCAGGAAAATCAGACGTAACAAAAGTGCACTAACCTTTGATTAAGCACCTAATTTAGCATTATTTTTATACAATGTTGTGTGTAGTTTTTATGTTTTCCGTTTTGGTCAGATTTTTTATTAAATCAGATACTTGTTTATAATTAGTCAAATTGTCTAAAACGTATTCGTCTTCGCTAAAACTAACTCCTCGTCCTGCAAATAATGGTTCAACTTTTCCTAAAATAATATATCCTTTGTCATTTCCAGAGTTTTCATAAGTAACCTCGTCAATATCATTTATGTTTTTCTGTTTTTTAATAATTCCGTTTTTTATGAAAAGTATTCGTTTATTACTAATTACGTATTCCATTCCATTTGTATTATTATATCTAACATAAATAGCATATATCATAAATGATAAACCTATAATTCCGAAAATCAGAAAACCTATATGAGCAGCAAGTCCAATTGAAAAGGCAATAGTCAGAAAAAATAGTCCAAAAATAATTTTAAAAATGTCATTTGCGTGAAGCATTATTCCTTTTTTTGGTTCAACCACCAATTTGATGTTTTCATTAATATCTAATAAAGACTTAAAATTCATAGTTTATTACTTGTCTTTCTCAAATTACACACAACGGTATAGTGTATGAGTAGTAGCGGATTTCTACTCACTAATTTTTCAGTTTAGCACCGACCTTTGTTTTAAGTTTATACTTTCGTTTAATCACTTAAACCGCTATTGCTTATACACCGTGTTAGCAAACGTTACTTCTTTATTATCTTTTTTACTACTCTTTTTCCTGAAGAAATAATATTTAATATGTAATTACCACTATTAAGGCTATTAAGCTTAACTTTTATAAGATCCACATTTCTATAATCATTCCTAAGCATTAGTTTGCCTGTAATATCATACAATTCAATAGTCAATTCTTCAACATTTTTGCGAATGTCAAGATGCAATTCTGAGGAAACAGGGTTAGGATAAACCATAGTTTTTTCAAGAATACTAATAAAATCATCCACCGATAGACTTGAATCTTTAATTACCTCATCAATAATAGAAGAACAAGTACTATCATAAATAGAGTAGTTAAATAACCCTAAATTAACATCATCATATCCGTCCTTAAGTTTATTTTCTATATCACTTTCTACCTCCGTACACCAGCAATTATCCGTTAAATCTTTATTAATATTATCTTTGTTTTCAACATTATAGCTAGTATTGTTGCATATTTCATTGTTTTTAATTGCAGGAGTAAACCCACTATAATTTGAAGTTTTTATTCCCGTTCCGTTGTTTGAGATAATATTGTTTCTTATTTCAAATCCTTCGAAGAAACTATCTACGCCAATGGTGTTATTGGTAATTGTTGAATTCTGCAACAAACCTCTTCCTCCATCTAAAGCAGTTCCATTATTGGTGAATGTTGAATTATTCACATCTATTCTCTCTGTCTGATACAATCCATAATCATTGCCGGTAAATGAAGAATTGTTTATTACTTTATCCGCACTCGTAATACCATAAGTATTATTAATAAATTCTGAGTCGTTGATATTAATATCATAACCTGTGTAGCCGGTCATTGCAAAAGAATTCTCCTCAAATCTACAATGGCTGTAATATATCGGCCCTCCTTGGTAACAGCATTCCGAATTATTTGATGAGGAGGCATATTTAAAATCACTATATTCAAAACTCGCTTTGGCTCCAAGAGAATTTTTTATTTTAATTCCAGCCCAATCATTTTTTGCAGGAGTATTGGAATTGGATGTAAATATTATTCTTGAAGTTTCAGTACCAATAGAAATAATTTCCCCTCTGACTTCAAAGTACTTGCCCGAATCGAATTTAATTTCTACCCCAGGTTCGATAGTTAACGTTACGTTTGGAAATAAAACTAAGTTATCTGTAACAATATAAGGACTGTTACTCAAACTATAAGTTGTATTTGAGAATATTCCACCACTTACATTTGTTTGTGAAAATGTTGAAATGCCTATTAAAAGCATTATGTTTAAGAGTAATTTTTTTTTCATTCTATTTTTATTTAATGTTTGCTAACGTTTATGTATAAGAATAGTTGCGGGTTTGTATGCGAGGAATTTCCGAAGGAAATTCAGACGTTACAAACACGCAACGACCTTTGATTAAGCACTAAACCGCAATTATTTTTATACGGTGTTAGGCACAGTATTTATTTTATTCCGCTTTGTTCAATTAAAAAAATAATATTTGTTCCAGTTAAATTCAAACCATAGCGAGTCATTTCGTCATCTACTATCTGCGGTGTTTGGCCTTGTCCATGTCCTCCTAATTTATTCCTAATTGTAGGAATTCCACTTTCAAGCAAACTCTTTAAAGAGGTAAATTGATTTTGGGTAAAAGTCGGTACTAATTGATTTTGAAAACAAATTTGAATTAAAGTTTTTGCTGTGTCAGTTTGTTTATAATTCCATCCTTTTTCAGAGCAAATTATTTTCATTGTGCTTTCAAGAGCTTTCAGACACTCTGTTAAACACTCTTTGTTTCTTCCATGCCTATAATGTTCATGTGCTTTTAAATATTCCTCATTAGCTCCATCAAATTTAGTGTTCCATAATAAGGAAATTGTTGGCTTAGTGATTTCAGCATGTGCGTAAGTTGAATCGACTCTTATAATTTCACTTCCGTCAAATGAATAACCAATTCCATGTTCTTTGAACCTTTCATTTAATTCTTCAATTGCTTCGTCTGGTTTTATTTTAACTTCTGTATTCCACGCGTATTCATCATATGATGGTTTTATAATTCTATCTATAAATTTAAATGAAAGTTCAATTACGTCAATTACCCTTTCAGTATCTTTAGTGGATAAAAGGAAGTTTAAAACATGGTCTTCATCATTTTTTGAATATCTGTCTCCTAAACTAAAGATTCCGTACTCACGACAAAGAGTTTGGTGAATGAATTCATATGCTTCTTCAGGTTCATTTTTATGTCCATGTTTCACAACTCCAATAGCATCTTTTATTATGTGAACGATTTGAACTCTCAAATGTTCAGGTATACTATCATAAGTGTAGATTTCAGGAAATTCTCCTCTCAATCTTTTTTGTCTTTTAGAAAATAAGTCAAATATTGCCATTTAGTTTGTCGGTTTTGTCATATTGTGCCTAACGTTTATGTATAAGGATAGTTGCGGGTTTGTATGCGAGGATTTTCCGAAGGAAAATCAGACGTTACAAACACGCAACGACCTTTGATTAAGCACTAAACCGCAATTATTTTTATACGGTGTTGTGTACAGTTTTTTTTAAAAAGGATTATCTTCTCTTTTTCCATATCTCACAATCCAAGATAAATAATCAAGACCTTTATTAGTTATATGTATGGATTTATCTTCTTTTTGTGTTATTAGTGAAGTTGAATATAAATAGTTCAAATATTTATCCTCATTCCAATCATTAAATGTGTTTGGAAATTGTAAATAAACTTTTGAAATATAATCCGAAATTTCTTTTTCAGACATTCCTTGTGGCGCATATCTGTTAAGTTCTTTTAAAAGTATTATTTGACTTCCAAAAATTGAATTATGTATAGTCTCTAAATTTAATGCTAATTGTGTTCCGGCTAAATGTCTTATTAAAATTGTGTCCGTAGGTGTATCAAATGGTAGGTTCCTAGCTTCTAAATCAGATTTGATATTATTTTCCATTTCAGTTATAACTATTGAATTTCCAATCGCATCTAATAACTCTTGAACAACATTCGCATCAATTTCTTTATTCTGATTCCCTTTCTTTTTGTCAGAATAGTAGTCTCCAAAAACACTAGTTGTAGATTGTTTTTGACTAGTAGATATATTAAAAATCTGTTTTAATAACTCTTCGTTTTTTCTTTCTAATTTTGTGTTTTCTTCAACTTTTTCAGCTATTTCTCTTTTTATGGACAAGAGTTTGCCAACAGAAAAATTATCAAAAGATTCAGCAAGAACTAATACAAGTAAAAATATTATTAGTGTGATTAATCCTCCAGTAATTTCACCTTTGGGACAAGTGTAGAAAAATTTATAAGCTATTAAGAAAGATATTCCAATGCATAATAATACTATTAAAGTTCGCACAAAGTAGTTAGTTTCTTTTTCTTTCATTTAGTTTGGTTTAAATTGTACACAACAATTGTATATAGTTAGTACTAACTATATATCTATTATATGCGCACTAATATAGTAATACTTTTATTACTATTAATTACAAATTATGTACAGACTGTATCAATCTCGTAAAAATAGTATCTAAATTAATGTTCATTTTTAATTAATTATAAAATCTGAGATACATTTATTACATTTAAGCATCAAAACAAATTTAATATATGCTTAAAAAAGTTTTTGGAAGCGCCGTTTTTGGTGTTGAGGCTACAACAATTACTGTAGAAGTTAATGTAGATAAAGGTGTAGGCTATCATCTTGTAGGTTTGCCAGATAACGCTATTAAGGAAAGTAACTTTCGTATAGCGGCGGCACTTCAAAATAACGGATATAAAATCCCTGGAAAAAAAATTATAATTAATATGTCGCCTGCCGATTTACGTAAAGAAGGTTCGGCTTACGATTTAACTTTAGCTATAGGGATTCTAGCGTCTACAGACCAAATTAAAGCAGAAGGATTAGACAAGTACTTAATAATGGGCGAGCTTTCTTTAGACGGTACTTTGCAACCCATAAAGGGAGCCTTACCTATTGCTGTAAAGGCTAGGGAAGAAGGATACAAGGGTTTTATTCTTCCAAAGGTAAATGCTAAGGAGGCTGCCATAGTGGATAACTTAGAAGTTTATGGTGTTGATAATATTAAACAAGTTATCGACTTTTTTGATAAAGATATACCCTTAGAGCAAACAGTAATAGATACACGTAAAGAATTTGAACAGAATTTAGATTTTCCTGAGTTCGATTTTGCTGATGTAAAAGGACAAGAAGGCATTAAGCGCTGTATGGAAATTGCTGCTGCTGGTGGACATAATATTATTTTAATAGGTCCACCTGGCGCGGGAAAGACCATGCTAGCTAAGCGCTTACCGAGTATTTTGCCTCCTATGACTTTGCATGAAGCCTTGGAAACAACAAAAATACATTCTGTTGTTGGTAGAGTAAAAGATTCTGGTCTAATGGCACAACGACCTTTTAGAAATCCACATCACACAATTTCTAACGTAGCATTGGTAGGCGGCGGAAGTTACCCACAACCAGGCGAAATATCAATGTCTCATAACGGAGTTTTATTTTTAGATGAATTACCAGAGTTTAAACGCGAAGTTCTCGAAGTTATGCGCCAACCGCTAGAAGATCGGGAAGTTACTATTTCTAGAGCTAAGTTTACAGTTACGTATCCATCATCGTTTATGTTGGTGGCGAGTATGAATCCGAGTCCGAGTGGTTATTTTAACGATCCAGATGCACCCGTAACATCGAGTCCTGCAGAAATGCAGCGGTATTTAAGTAAAGTTTCTGGGCCGCTTTTGGATAGAATTGATATTCATATAGAAGTTACTCCAGTGCCTTTTGAGAAATTATCGGATGATAGAAAAGGTGAAAGCTCTGTAGATATTAGAAAGCGTGTTACTAAGGCGAGACAAATACAAACCAAGCGTTTTGAAGAATCGGATAAAGTGCATTATAACGCACAAATGAATGTGAAACAAATTCGGAAATATTGCGTGCTAGATGATGCCTCAAAAGTATTATTAAAAACCGCTATGGAACGTTTAAACTTATCGGCTCGCGCTTACGATCGTATTTTGAAAGTATCAAGAACAATAGCTGATCTAGAAGGAAGTACTGATGTTAACGGTTCACATATAAGTGAAGCCATTCAATACCGCAGTTTGGATAGAGAGGGTTGGCTAGGATAGAGTTTCTGCAAAGGCAGGAATCAGTTTTTCTTAATATCAACCTTTAGTGTTAGTCATCAGAAATCATGGTTAGAGTTATTAAAAGATTTCCTCCACATGTTTTTTGATATTGATTGCAATTTTATCGATAGGTAAATCATTAGCGTCAAATCCAAAAGGGTCTTCAATTTCTTCGGCAATTAATTCTAAACTCGCCAATACGTAAAACACAAAAACAACCACAGGTACTGCATAATAGCCTAGACTAAACACATAGCCAAAAGGTAAAGTCATGATATAAAAAAAGATGAATTTTTTAAGAAAAGCACTGTAAGAATAAGGAATAGGTGTGTTTTTGATACGTTCGCAAGCCCCACAAATATCCGTAAACGATTGTATTTCGGCATTTATAATAATAAGTTGATCGCCTGTAATTTTTTTCTGTTCGTGCAAATCGTTTACCTTCTGGAAAATCATTTTAGCGACTTGGTTCGGGTGGTGTTTGTGTTGGTCTATTTTTAAATCATCATGATCAAAAAGTTGCAAACTCGTTTCTTTATTGTTTAAATGTTTTACTAAAATAGAAGCATAACTCGGTATTAACTTTTTAAAATAGGTTCTATCATGTTCGTCTTTTAAAATAACATGTAGTTTTATGGCTAAATTCCGACTATTATTAACTAGTGCTCCCCAAAGCTTTCTACCTTCCCACCAACGATCGTACGCAGTATTAGTTCTAAAAACCAACAATAGGGAAATAACGAAACCTAGCATACCGTGCATTACGGTAATGTTTGATAAATGACTTTTTTCTGAAAGTTTCCAGTATTCAAGTTCCAAATAACCAACTCCATAAGTATAAATTCCAATAAAAATCATTAAAGGGAATAGCTTTCTAAACGTATCCGATTTATGAAATCTAAAAATAAAGGTAATCCAATCTTTTGGGTTGTATTGTACCATAGGTAAAAGCGCCTGTTATGTATTAAATGCAAAACTATAACATATTTTACATGTATTACTTCAAATTTAGTAAATTCTATTTTTAAGATTTTGATATTTTTTGCATTTACTTCGGCATTTTAATAATTCTGTAAATAGAATTGTACTTTCAAATTTATCGACTTGTATTTTATACCGTATTTTTAAAGTATCGTTAGCAGTTGTCAATCCCATAGAAAGAGCTCAGGTTAATAGCTGCCAAATTAGTGAAGTAATTCATTGTTGTAGTTTGAACTGCGAAGGAGGGGAGTTGTAAAAGTGATCTTTTTAAATAGATTTAACTATAGTATAAAAAATGATAAAAGAAAGGTAAATAAATTTTTAGTAGTTTTGCAGCCGAAACATTGAAGTTTCTTTTACATTATTTTCAATAAAATAAAAATGAGTACAGAAAAAAAAGTATGGTTTATTACTGGTGTATCATCAGGATTAGGTAAACAGTTGGCTAAAGAGGTTTTATCTCAAGGACAAATTGTGGTTGGGACTTTTAGAAAGCAAGACCAAGTAGAGGCGTTTAACAATGAAAGTCCAGGGAATTCTTTTGGTGTACTTATAGATGTGGCTTCAACCCAAATGATTATTGATGGTATTAAAACTATTTATGATAAATTAGGGAAGATTGATGTTGTTGTAAATAATGCTGGTTATGGTATTATGGGAAGTGTTGAAGAGATTTCTGATGAAGAAGTAAGAAGACAGTTTGAAGTAAACGTTTTTGGTGTTTTAACAACCATTAGAGAAATATTACCACAAATGCGCAAGCAACGTTCTGGTCATATTATAAATATAACTTCTATAGCAGGACGTATAGGTTCTCAAGGATTAGGGATTTACAATGGTTCTAAATTTGCTTTAGAAGGTATTGGTGAAGCTTTAGCAGCAGAATTAAAGCCTTTAAATATTAAAGTAACAAACGTTGAGCCTGGACCATTTAGAACAGAATGGGCAGGAAGTTCAGCAGCTTACGATAACACAAAAATTGAAGATTACGAAAGCACAGTAGGTGAGCGTATAAGAGGTTTACAAGGCTTAAGTGGAAACCAGCCAGGAGATCCAGAAAAAGCGGCAGATGCTATTTATAAATTAGCTCAGTTAGAAGAGGCTCCTGTGCATTTACCTTTAGGTAAAATTGCTTATGAGGTTTTCGGAAAAGTAAATAATGGATTAATTGAAGAATTAGCTAAGTTTGAACACTTAGGTAAAGATTGTGATTTCGAATAGGTTCTTTTAACCCATTTTATAAATATTTAAAAACCGCCTTTTGGGCGGTTTTTTTTGTGTAAAGAATTATTTAACTATTTTAATTTTTCTATAAGTAATTTTATAAAGGTGGTTTTTACAAGTGCTAGTTTCAATCTAATTTCTGTTTTTATCGGTGTAAGTAGTTGTAATATAGGTGTTTGGTGAGTAGTGTAAATACCCTGTAGTTTCAGGCACTAGAGATTTCAATATCTAGTACTATTTTTCAATAGCCTTCTATATATTCGCTTTAAAACATTTTGCACAGTGTTGTTCGTTGGGTGATTTGGTTTTTTTTGTTTAATAATGCAACACAATTGCAATAAATTATTGCAATTGTGTTGCATTATTGTAAAAACATGATATATTTGCAAATCTAACTAATGCGACAATGTTGCATTAAGGGGTGTTGATATAATTGTAGGAAGTTAGCAAATACAAAGTTTAATGGCTCCTTAATCATGTTTTTATAAATTTTAAATGAAGATTAAAAATAACACAGTTGATATTATTGCTTTTTCTAGTTCGTTAGTTTGCGCTGTTCACTGTGCTGCTATACCGCTTATAGTTTCATTTTCTTCCTTAGGTAGTTTACAATTTTTAGAAAATCCATTAATAGAGTGGACTTTTATAAGTTTTGGTGTTGTATTTGTTTTAATCTCGCTTTGGCCGAGTTATAAAAACGCACATAATAAATTAATGCCTTTGCTTTATGCCTTATTTGGCTTTTTATTTATTGCATTAGGGAGGTTTGATTTAAATGAATTGTGGGAAGTTAGCAATACCGTTTTAGGTGCTACTTTAGTTTCGCTAGCTCACTATTTTAATTGGAAGTTATTACAACAAATTAAAGAAAATTAGAAACATTAATTTTTTTAATAGATATCGTTTAAAGGTCGTGTTATTATAAATAAATGAAAACCAATCGCATAAAAAATAGTATAACTTATTTTTTACTTGTTATTTTCTTCTCAATGAAAATGGCGGGGTTTCATGCACTGTCTCATTCCGACGATGGCGATCATGCTATACATTGCGATATTTGTGATCATGTAATAACAAATAATTTAACACCTGCACTTACGCCTGTTTTTTCTGATTTTGACTTAGAGTATATCGAATTTATTCAGAACAATGAGGTAAGCAATACTTACGACTTTATTGTTGTGGGCATAAACTCTAAAGATCAGCTCTTTTCTAGACCTCCACCTTTTTTGCTATAAGTTACCTTTTCGTTTAAGCGTTTAATAGTAGAGCTATGTAATTTTGTAATTAATTACTAAAGCATTGCTTAAAATATTTCGTTTTCTTTCAATAAACCAAGTGCTTGGTTCAGTAAGGATACAAATAACTTTCTCGTTTAGGTTTTTCCTTTATTCTTTTTAAAGTATAATTTTTGAAATCTTACAGCATTTTATCATGTTTCATAAAACTCTCAGTATATGGCTATATTTTAGCCTATGCACTATAGCTTTTTCTCAAAATTCTTTTAACATAAAAGGTTCTGTAGTAAATGCACAAACGTTACAGCCTATAGGTGGTGTTAATATTATAGGTGATGGCTTATTTTCAGTTTCTACTGATAAAGGACTATTCAGTATAAAAAATGTCGCTAAGGGTCATTATGCTTTAAATGTATCCTGTATTGGTTATACTCCAAAAACCGTTATTGTACATGTAGAACTACAAATGAAGGATATTTCTATTAAGCTAGATGAAGCTATAACAAGCTTAGACGAGATAGAGGTGAATGGAAAAACTAAACATAGGCTAGCTAAAGAATTTTCTACAATAACGTATAATGTATCAAAAGAGTTTTTAGAACAGAACAGAGAAAATAGCTTAATGCAAACCCTGAGTAAAATACCAGGTGTAACTACTATTAGTATTGGTTCTGGGCAATCTAAACCTGTAATTAGGGGATTAGGTTTTAATAGGGTAGCCGTTGTACAAAATGGAATAAAGCACGAAGCGCAGCAATGGGGTAACGATCACGGGTTAGAAATAGACCAATATGGTATAGAGAATATACAAATTATAAAAGGACCAGCATCTTTAGTTTACGGATCGGATGCTATAGCTGGTGTTGTAGATATACAGCCGAACAAAATACCAAATTTAAACTCGTTTAGCGGAGAGGTTAACCTTTTGGGAGAAAGTAATAATAATTTACTTGGTGTATCGGCAGGTGTAAAAGCGAGAAAGAAAAACTGGTATTACAGAAGTAGGTTAACTTATAGAGATTACGGCGATTACAAGGTGCCTACCGATAAAATTAATTATGAAAATTATGTTTTTGAGCTTCATGACAATCATTTAAGAAATACTGCAGGTAGAGAGGCTAATGCTAGTTTTAACATAGGTTATGTTGCTGATGGTATAAAATCGGAAACATCGTTTAGTAATGTGAATGCAAAAAACGGTTTTTTTGCTAACGCCCATGGTTTAGAAGTAAGAACCTCTAGTATAGATTACGATGCTTCTAGTAGGGATGTCGATTTGCCTTATCATACCGTAAATCATTTTAAAATCACTAATAATACATCTATAGATCTCGGTAACCACAAATTGCTATTAGATCTTGGTTACCAAAACAATAACAGAGAAGAACACTCGGAGCCTGTGCCACATGGTTATATGCCTGCACCTCCAGATACTAAAGAGCGTGAGTTTAATAAAAACACGTACGCTTTAAATGTAAAAGATGCTTTTAAAACAAATGAAAGACATGATATAGTTTTTGGAATAAACACCGAGTATCAAAATAACAATATTGGTGGATGGGGGTTTTTAATTCCTGAATATACGCGTTTTACTGTAGGCGCCTTTGGTTACGATCAATTTGAAATTAATCCCGATTTACATTTGTTAACGGGTGTACGATACGATTTTGGTCAAGTCAATACGCAGTCTTATGTAGATTGGTTTCCTTCTATTAGAAACAATGATGATAATACAGTATCTAATGTTTTTTTACAACGTTCTCAAGATAAAAATTTAAACTTTAGTAATGTAAGTGCATCGGTTGGGTTAAGTTATTTGCACAACCACACAACTTATAAAATCAATATAGGGAAGAGCTTCAGAATGCCTTTATCTAATGAGTTGGCATCAGATGGTGTTAACTACCATATGTATCGTTACGAGAGGGGTAATTTAGATTTAGATCCGGAAGAATCGTATCAATTGGATTTAGAAATAAACCATGCGGCAAAACAGTATAGTTTGGGTATTAGCCCTTTTATTAATTTTTTCGAGAATTATATCTATTTAAATCCAACATCTAATTATTACGAAACTTTACAGATTTATGAATATACCCAAGCTAAGGTTTTTAGAATTGGGGGCGAGGTGAGCGCGAGCACGACGGCATTTAAAAACCTAACGTTAAATGCATCGGCAGAATATGTGTATTCTCGACAAACTACCGGACCTAAAAAGAACTTTACACTGCCTTTTTCTCCGCCATTATCAGGTCTGTTTTCTGCAAGTTATCAGTTTAAGGATATTTTCTTTTTATGTAAACCACAGTTAAGCGCCGATTATAAAGTAACGGCAGATCAAAATGAAATTGTACCGCCAGAAGAAGTAACAAGTGGTTACCAATTGTTAAACATGGCTTTTACATCAAACATATACATGTTTAATAAAAATGAACCTGTAGAAATGCGTTTAAAATTAAATAATGCATTCAATACAAAATATTTCGACCACACGAGTTTCTATAGATTAATAGATGTTCCCGAGGCAGGAAGAAATGTATCAATCTCTTTAACAATACCTTTTTAAATCAATACAATTAATTATTAAAATCAAACAAATGAAAACAATTATTATGAAAGCAAATTTTAAAGTATTAGCATTTACTGCTATTTTCGGACTCTTATTAAACTCTTGTAGTAGCGATGATGATGGCGATGTGCTAGACGCTCCTGTTATTTCTGAATTTGAATATGGCGAAGGTTCTACACATTCTACAGATTTAGTTGCTTATAAAGGTTCAGATATTCATTTAGAAGCAGAAATTTATGCAGAGGCCGTAGTAAGCAGTATTACACTTTCTATTCATGCTCACGATTTAACAGTTGGAGACGATGAGGTAGATTGGGATTTTGAGCAAGTATATACAGATGCCGATTATTTAGTGATTAACCCTACGTTTCATGAACATGTAGATGTGCCTGCTAATATTCCTTCTGGAGAATATCATATTGAGTTAACAGTGGTTGATGAGAATGGTAACAGTACAGAAATAGAAGGATATCTTCAAATTTTAGATAAAATTGCAATAAGTGAGGTTTCTATCGATTCTACAGTAGCACGTGGTAGTGATTTTCATGTAGAATTTATGATTGATGCAGTAAACGGTATCCATAATATTACAGTTGATTTTCATGCCGATGGCGTTACTGTAGGTGAAGGTGAAGTAGAATGGGATTACGAAGAAGAATTTTTAGAGGGTTACCACGAAGAAACTTCTATTGAATTCCATGAGCATTTTGATGTGCCTGCGACGGCACCAGCTGGAGAATACCACTTAATGTTTACAGTTGAAGATGAAGATGGAAACACAAAAACATATGAAACTCATATAGATATTACAGAATAATAAATATAATTATGCCGTGTAGCATGTAATGTATGCTATGCGGCTATTAAAACAAATAAAATGAAATTAATAGCAAAATATAATTACCTTATAGTATTACTTGTTTTAATATTAGCATCATGTTCTAATGATGATAGTACTAATAAGGATGAAGAAAAGCCAACAATAAGTGTAAATTATACTGATGGTTTTCCACAAGGTTGTGAGGAACTTACAAAAGGAGAAACCTATACTTTTAAAGCATTGGTTACAGATAATAAAGCGTTAGCAGCGTACAGTTTAGATATTCACCATAATTTTGATCACCATACGCACGACGACCAAGGCGCAACCTGCGATTTAGGTGTAGTAAAAGAGTCTGTAAATCCATTTATTTATATAGAGAATTTTTCTATAGAAGAAGGTTTAACGTCTTATGAAATAAATATTAGTATTACAATTCCAGAAGATATTGATACAGGCGATTACCACTGCGCTTACTCGGTGACAGATTTAACTGGTTGGCAAGCTAGAACTTCTATAGATATTAAAATTATAGAATAGTAAATAAGTTCATTAAATAAGTCTTAAAACATATTCGTAGGTTAATCCAAAAACTACGGCTAAGCCGTAACTTAATAAGGTTCCAATAAGGATGTATTCTGTTAGTTTACGGTCTTTGGCTTTAGATAAATCGCTAAATCGAAGTACCGATTTTGCGGCTATCAAAAACCCAATGCCTTCCCAATGTTGAGAAATTATTAGAGCAAAAACAAAAAGTCGCTCTAGAATACCAATAAAAGCACCAGCATTCTCAAGAGAAAGGTTACTATTATTTTCCTTAAAGTACCATTTAGAGATTACAATTTTCATGATAATAGATGAAACCACAGTAACACCTAAAATAGCAGTAATTAATAGTAAAAATTTAGGATGGTAAAGCGAGTTTATATTTAATGCATACGGCTCATAAACACTAACTACTATAGCAATTATTATTAAATGAGCGAGTTGATCTAGCCCAAATAATAATCTGGCATTCGATTTGGTTTTTAGTTTAAGTTTTAACAAATCGATTATATAATGCGATAAGATAATAATTAGAAAACCAAGCCAATACTCGAAGTTAAATTGCAAAATCACAAGTAGAGCAGCAAAATGAACTAAAACATGATAATATAGATATTTAGATTTGTGTTTATATCTCTCTTTATGGGTTACCCATTTTTCTGGTTGTAATAGAAAATCACCAATAAAGTGGGCTAATATAAGTTTTATAAAAAGTATAATCATAGCGTTTTTACTTGTGCGTTGTAGTAGTGTAATAGTCTAGAAATTTCATCAAATCCGCCGCGTTTTAAGCCTTTACTAATGTTGCTTTGCGTGGTATCAAAATGCTTGGCAAGTTCAACTTGGGTGAATTCTGGTTTTTCTATGGCCGTTTTTATCAATTTTGCTGAGGTTGTAGTCCAGCTGTTTATGGTTAATAAGGCTAACTCGAACATAATATTAATCTGTAAATCGAAGTTTTCAAAAGGGGATTTAAGTGCTAATGTGGTTTTTTTTAAATCATCAAAACATTCTCCAGAATTTATAAAAGCAGTACCGTTAGATTCTGTTATTTTATCAGATTCATATGTTTTTTCCCCAATACCAATAGCGATTCTAACATCAATATTTTTATATTGTTTTATACTCGCCTTTATTAAAACAGCAGCTTTTAGTGCGTCTTCTGGCTTTGTTTCTAGCTGAAAGCTATCGCCTCTAAAAACATCCCATTGTTTGGGTTGGCTACCATATTGGTTTAAAACTTCCTTGAGCATGTTTAGCCATTTTTTTGGCTCGCTCGATTTCGAATTAATAATATCTCCGGTTATTATGCTAATCATTGTAGTTTAAGCTTCTTTATCAAATGTATTACTTTTCCTGTTCATAGCAAAATATATTCCTTTAAAATAGAATATTTAATTTTATTCCTTTAAAAGGTAATATTTTATAATATCACTCTTTTATGGTATAATTTATTATATATATCAATTAGCTACTATTTATAAGCTTTAATTATGGAAAGCACAAAGAATTAAAATTTCAAACTAATATATTTGTAGACTAAATTAATATACATATGAAGTTATTTAAAGAGTTTAAAGAGTTTGCCGTAAAAGGTAACATGATGGACATGGCAGTTGGTATAATAATAGGAGCATCTTTCAATAAAGTAATAGATGTTTTAGCTAAAAAAGTGATTTTACCACCTTTAACTTTGCTAACTAGCGGTGTAAATTTTAAGGATAAACGGCTTATTTTAAAAGATCCTGTACTTGATGCTTCAGGGAAAATATTAACCGATGAGGTTGCTATAGGTTATGGCGCTTTGGGTGAAGCTTTAATAGATTTTTTAATTATTGGTTTTACTATTTTTATTGTAGTAAAATTTATGAATAGACTTCGTAATAAAGCGCAAGACTCTACAGATAAAACAGTAACAACTCCTAAAGATATCGAGCTATTATCAAAACTTACAAGTTTGATGGAAGAGCAAAATAGATTATTAAAATCAAAATAAATATTATGGCTCACGCAGGACAAGATAAAAACACAAAAAATAAGGCGAAGCACTCTAAGCTTATGGCTCAAAAAAAGAATAAGAAAAAAGCCGAAGCGACATTGCGAAAGGAGCGATTAAAAGAAATTATTAAGCGTTCTAAAGAGGAGAAGAAGTAATTTTAATTCTTGCTCTTTTCAAACATAAATTCGTTGCGCTCGTTGTACTTAACATTTTCCTTGATAAGAATATCGATGGGTAAAAATGTTTTTGAGTTTGGAGTTCTATTCTGAACTAAATAATCGGTTAATATTCGTACAGATTCATAGCCTTGGTCAAATGGTTTTTGGGAGATTAAAAAGGCTACCGAATCGTTTAGTAAGCATTCAATATTTTGCGGTGTATTATCAAAACCAATAAGTTCAATATTATTAAGAATTGAAGTTTCAATACATTCTACAATAATATAAATTCTACTCGAAGGCACAAATATGCCTTTAATTTCAGGATTTTCTTTTAAATAACTATTTATTTTTTCTTTGGTTTCTAAGGAATTATTTAAGCTATCCAGTTTTAAGGTGTGGCTTTCTGATTTTATATTATTCTTCAGAAAATAATCATTAAATCCCTTTATTCTGTTCGATACCGCGTTGTTTTTCGTAATGTTGTGCCGGGCCTGAATAATTAAAAAAGCACTATTTTCTTCTTTTTTAGAATGCATTAATTTGCCAGCAATATAACCTGCGGTGTAAGAGTCCTGACCAACAAAAGCCATATTATTAAATCCATCAATATCAATATTCAAAAATAAATAGGGTATATTTTTGTATTCTAAAAGCGCTACAATTTTTTTTGTTTCTTTAGAGAAGTTAGGTACCATTATAACAGCCGATGGCTCCGATTCTATAAGCGTATTAAAGGCTTGAGAATAGGAATGTGGATCGTATTGATTAAAGTCGAAATGGCTTACCTGGATACCAAAGGTTTTCATTTCATCAACTGCCTTTAGAATACCCAAATGTGGTGATTTCCAAAATAAATCGTCCGCATGATGAGTTGGCATTAAGGTTGCAATGGTGTACTTGTTTTTCATGGCAAGTGCACTAGCAATAGGGTTTACGCTAAAATTATGGTGATCAAGAATTTCTCTAATCTTGGCTTCGGTTTTTTTAGATACACCACCTCTGTTATGGATAACACGGTCTACGGTACCTTCAGAAACTTGAGCTTCTTTTGCTATATCTTTTATCGTAATCATATTAAATAGGTCAAACCTAGGCTTATATAAAATTGTATTATTTTGAAATCTATAGCCTGAAATTTTAAGCAATTTAGTTAAAATTATTGAATCTGTGTGTGCGCACACTATTTTTTTGCTATATTTGTGTGTGCGTACACGAAAAATGCACAATTAAAGAAAAATTCAACTATCAAAACTATGAGTAAAGTAATTGTTTTAACAGGAGCAGGAGGCGTTATTTGTGGCGCATTAGCCAAAGCATTAGCCAAAGAAGGTCATAAAATAGCGGTTCTAGATTTACGTAAAGAAGCTGCAGATATTATAGCAGATCAAATTAATGCCGACGGAGGTACAGCTATTGGTGTTGCTGCTAATGTTTTAGAAAAGCCATCTTTAGAAGCTGCAAAGGCGGAAGTGAATAGTAAATTAGGAGCTTGCGATATTTTGATTAATGGAGCAGGAGGAAACCATCCGCTAGGAACAACGTCTAATCCGCATTTTTCAGAATCTGATTTAGATAATAAAACAGAAGGTTTTAAATCTTTTTTCGATTTAGACCCTACAGGAATTAAGTTTGTATTCGATTTAAACTTTCTTGGAACCTTATTACCAACTCAGGTTTTTGCAAAAGATATGGTAGGCAAAAAAGGATGTAGTATCCTAAATATTTCATCAATGAATGCTTTTACTCCATTAACAAAAATACCAGCATATAGCGGAGCAAAAGCAGCCGTATCAAACTTTACACAATGGTTAGCAGTACACTTTTCTAAAGTAGGTATACGCGTAAATGCATTGGCACCAGGTTTCTTTTTAACCGACCAGAACAGAAGCTTACTTACCGAAAGTGATGGTAGTTTAACACCACGTGGTAACCAAATTATAGATCAAACACCAATGGGTAAGTTTGGTGAGCCAGAAGATTTAGTGGGTACAACGTTATGGTTATGTGGTGAAGGCGCATCATTTGTAACCGGTGTAGTAATACCTATCGATGGTGGATTTAGTGCTTATAGCGGCGTTTAAAAAATATAGAAATTATATAAGGTTTTATAGCCTTATAGATTTATAATAAAATATTAGAAAAATTATGGAACAAACATGGCGTTGGTACGGACCGAATGATCCCGTAGCCTTATCCGATATAAAACAAGCAGGAGCAACAGGTATCGTTTCTGCTTTGCATCATATTCCAAACGGACAAGTTTGGACATTAGAAGAAATTCAAAAAAGAAAAGAGACCATTGAAAAAACCGGTCTTACTTGGAGTGTTGTGGAAAGTGTACCTGTACATGAAACTATAAAAACACGTTCAGGGAATTTTCAAGAATATATCGAAAATTACAAAACAAGTATTAAAAACTTAGCGAGTTGTGGTATCCATATTGTATGCTATAACTTTATGCCTGTTTTAGATTGGACGCGTACCGATTTAAGTTTTGAAGTAGAAGATGGCTCTAAAGCTCTCCGATTTGATGTGGTAGCATTTGCTGCTTTCGAATTATTTTTATTAAAACGTCCAGGCGCAGAGAACGATTACTCTTCAGAGTTACAAGCAGAGGCTAAAGCATACGCCGAAAAACTTTCCGAAGCTGATAAAACGCAATTAATCAATAATATTATTGCGGGCTTACCAGGTGCAGAAGAAGGGTACACCTTAGAGCAATTTCAAACCATATTAGACACTTATGCTGATATTGATGCACAAAAATTAAGAGAAAATTTAGCTGCGTTTTTAAGAGAAATTATCCCTGTTGCATCTCAAAATGAGGTGTTAATGTGTATTCATCCAGACGATCCTCCTTATGCCATTTTAGGATTACCACGAGTAGTGAGTACCGAAGAAGATTATGCTTACTTGTTTGCCCAAGTGCCAGATCGATCTAACGGTATTACGTTTTGTACCGGCTCTTTAGGAGTTCGTGCAGATAATAATTTGGTTAAAATATTCGAGCGTTTTGCGAATCGTGTACACTTTTTACATTTTAGAAGTACACAACGCGATGAAAAAGGAAACTTTTATGAAGCTAACCATTTAGAAGGTGATGTTGATATGTATAGCGTAGTAAAAGCAGTTGTTTTTGAAGAAAGAAGACGAAAAGCAGCAGGTATGAAAGATGCCTTAATTCCTGTACGTCCCGATCATGGACACCAGATGTTAGATGATTTACATAAGAAAACAAACCCAGGATATTCTGGAATTGGAAGATTACGTGGTTTAGCAGAATTGCGAGGATTAGAGTTTGGTATTTCAAAAAGTTTGTAAGATATGAGTACAATAAATTCAAAAAACTTTATAAACGATAATTTTTTGTTACAGTCTGATGTAGCTGTAAAGTTATACCATGAGTATGCTAAAGATTTACCAATTATAGATTATCACAACCATTTATCTGCTAAGCAAATAGCAGAGAATAAACCTGTTAATAATATAACGGAGGTTTGGTTGAAAGGAGATCACTATAAATGGCGAGGTATGCGAGCTAATGGTATTAAGGAGTTTAATATTACCGGAGCAGCTTCCTTAAAAGATAAGTTTTTGAGCTGGGCAGAAACGGTACCTTACACATTAAGAAATCCGCTTTTTCATTGGACGCAGCTAGAATTGAAGCGATATTTTGATATCGACGATATTCTGCAGCCTAGCACGGCAGATGCTATTTATGAGAAAGCCAATAGTATTTTAGAACATAAAACACCTGCACAACTTTTAGAAGATATGAAGGTGGAAGTGGTTTGTACTACAGATGACCCGGCAGATGATTTACTTTATCATAAAGAAATAGCTGAGGGTGATTTTCATGTAAAGGTATTACCAACGTTTAGATCTGATAATTTATTTTGGATTGGGAAATCAAGTTTTTCAAATTATATTATAAAGTTGAGTAAGGCTTCAGGAGTTAACATAGATTCATTTGAGGCCTTTTTAAAAGCTATAGACCAGCGTATCGTTTATTTTAACAATTTAGGATGTCGTCTATCTGATTTTGGATTGGGAGAATACTTGGAAATAGTAGAATACACTATGGAAGATGTCGCATCAATTTTTAATAAGAAATTAGCAGGGGAAATACTTTCAACTTCAGAAATAACAATTTACCGATCGTTTTTATTTGTGTATTTAGGAAAAAAATATCACGAATTTGATTGGGCACAGCAATATCATTTAGGATCACTCCGAAATAATAATACACGATTAGAAGCGCAAATAGGCTTAGATGCTGGTTGCGATTCTATAGGCGATTTTCCTGCAGCAGAATTTATGTCGGCTTTATTTAAGACCTTAGAGTCTACAAATCAATTAGCCAAAACCATTACTTACAATTTAAATCCAGCTCAAAATGAAGTATTTGCTACCATGATGGGAAATTTCCAAAATGGCGATACTCCAGGTAAAATGCAATGGGGTTCAGGTTGGTGGTTTTTAGATCAAAAAGATGGTATGGAAAAACAATTAAATACGCTCTCTAATATGGGGCTATTAAGCCGTTTTGTTGGTATGTTAACGGATAGCCGTAGCTTTTTATCGTTTCCAAGACATGAGTATTTTAGACGCATTTTATGCAACGTAATGGCCGAAGATATTAATCAAGGATTAGTGCCGCACGATATTGAATTTGTAGGTAAAATAATTCAAGATATTTGTTATTTTAACGCTGTTAGATATTTTAACTTTAAAAAATAAAGATTACCACTAAACTAAACCAAAAAAGAATGATGAATAAAATAATATGTGCCTTTTTAATTTTGTTCGTTATGCAGAGTTGCAAGAAAAACGACGATATTAAAATGATGTATTTGGCACATACATTACCGCAAACACACCCCGTTCACAAGGGGATTTTAGAATTTCAAAAGGCTTTAAACCAAAAATCTGATGGAAAAATACAAATTAAAATTTTTCCCGATGGCCAATTAGGTTCCGAGCGTGAAGCTTTAGAATTACTTCAAATTGGTAGTGTTGCCGTAACTAAGGTAAGTGCTGCAACCTTGTCTAATTTCGTGCCAGAATATCATATTTTGGGTATTCCATATTTATTTAAAGACAAGCAACATCAGTACGATGTTTTAGAAGGCGAAGTAGGGAAATCTATCTTAGAAAAAGGTAGTAAATTTTGGTTACGAGGTCTTTGTTATTACGATGCCGGTAGCCGTAGTTTTTATACTTCTAATAAAGCCATACGGAAGCCTGAAGATTTAAAAGGTCTTAAAATTAGGGTGATGAATAACCAAATGGCTATTAATATGGTAGAAGCTCTTGGAGGTTCGCCAACACCAATGGCTTATGGTGAGTTATACACAGCTATACAACAAGGCGTAGTAGATGGAGCAGAGAATAATCCGCCATCATTTGTATCGTCAAACCATTATGAAGTCAGTAAATATTATACTTTAGATCAACACTCTTCAGTGCCTGATGTGCTGTTAATTGGAACCAAGTTTTGGGAGAAATTAACCGAAGAAGAAAAACAATGGGTGCAAGAAGCGGCAGATGAATCGTCGCAAGCCGAAAAGGTATTTTGGCAAAATTCAGTTGAAGAATCTATGGCTACAGCAGAAAAAGCTGGTGTAGAAATTATAATTCCTGATAAGTTTTTATTTCAGGAACAATCTAAATCTGTGCTCGAAACTTTCATGAAAGAACATCCAGAGATGACAGAAATTATCAACAAAATTAAAAATCAATAAGCATGAAAAAAGCAGATATTCTTTTTGAAAAAGTATGTCGGATTATGGAAATCATTTTAGTTTTCATATTCGGTTTATTGGTTATTGATGTTTTAAGTCAGGTGTTTTCAAGATATGTATTAAACACATCTTTTGCATTTACCGAAGAGTTAGCACGTTTCTCATTAATATGGTTATCCATACTTGGTGCAGCTTACTTAAGTGGAAAAAGAGAGCACTTATCTATGGATTTCTTGTATCAAAAGTTTTCGGGTAAAACCAAGAAAAAAGCACTCATATTTATCGAAATATGCATTTTATTATTTGCCTTAGTTGTTATGGTTATTGGTGGTTTTAATTTAGTTTATACCACATTACATTTAGGGCAGTTGTCTGGTACATTGCGTATCCCATTAGGATATATATATGCTATTCTACCAATAAGTGGTCTCTTTATTATGTGTTTTTCTGTATACCATTTAGGGAAAATTAATGCTAACAAAATAACCGAATAATTATGAGTATTGAAGTAATAAGTATTATCGTTTTATTTGTAAGTTTCTTTACATTATTGATGTTAAGAGTACCAGTAGCTTATAGTATTGGTATCTCCACAACTATAAGTTTATTGTTGAATATTGACAAGTTACCAGGTTTAACAACCATTGCGCAACGAATGACTACTGGTATTGATAGTTTTGCGCTTTTAGCCATTCCGTTTTTTGTATTGGCAGGTGAAATTATGAAGCAAGGTGGTATAGCCAATAGGTTAATAAATTTTGCGAAATCTTTAGTAGCGAGTTTACCGGGAGGTTTAGCTTATGTAAATGTATTAGCATCTATGTTATTTGGTGCTATTTCTGGTTCGGCTATTGCAGCAACATCGGCCATTGGAAGTATAATGACAGATAGAATGGAGGAGGAAGGTTATCCAAGAGAATTTAGTGCCTCTGTAAATATTACCTCGGCAACTACAGGTTTATTAATTCCGCCAAGTAATATTTTAATTGTATATGCTTTAGCAAGTGGTGGTACAGCATCAGTTGCAGCATTGTTTATCGCAGGTTATTTACCTGGAATTTTATTAGGCGTAGCTATTATGGCTTATATTGCTTTTGTTGCTATTACACGTAAATTTACCAAAGGACATCGCGCACCTTTATCTTTAATATGGACTTATTTTAGAAAAGCCTTTTTTAGTTTGTTGCTTTTAGTAATTGTGGTTGGTGGTATTGTAGCGGGTATTTTTACAGCTACCGAAGCTTCTGCTATTGCAGTGCTTTATGCTGGTGTTTTAGCATTAGTTTATGGAGATGTAAAAGCTAAAGATTTTCCTGCTATTTTATTAACAAGTGCAAAAACTACAGCAGTAGTTATGTTTTTAATTTGTACGTCTATGGCCATGTCTTGGCTGTTTTCTTTTGAGGGCATTCCAGAACTTATAAGTAGTTTTTTATTGGAGCAGTTTAGTAATAAAATAGTAATATTTTTAGTTATTAATTTGGTGCTTCTAATTATCGGGACATTTATGGACATGACGCCCGCAGTTCTAATTTTTACACCAATATTTTTACCTGTAGTAGTTGCATTAGGTATGGATCCAGTACACTTCGGAATTGTTTTAGTACTTAACCTCTGTATTGGCCTATGCACGCCCCCCGTTGGAACTATTCTTTTTGTAGGTAGTGGTGTTGCTAATGTTTCAGTTTCGCAAGTTATAAAACCGTTGATTCCGTTTTTAGTAATAATGGTCGTTGTATTACTTTTAATTACATATATCCCTGCAATTTCAATGTATTTGCCACAACTTTTAGGTTTGTAAACAAAAATATTTAAACGAAATAGTAAGGTTGAATTTTTTGAAATGGTCATATTTATGGCAATTCTAGAAATTCAACCTTATTAGTTTAAAATATAAACTGTATAAATTGAGTGTTTTTTCAAGCTAAGAAAGGAGTAATTGTTTTGAAAAAATTCTTGATATATCTATTTTTTATGTAGCCTTAATGTTTTTTCGTAGAAACAGGGTTTTCTCTAACATAGGTTTTTCCTTTAAACGAAATATGATAATCACTTTCAAAAAATCGGCTAGGTAAGTAATAATCGGTAGTAATTATTTGTGCACCAGATTTTTTTGCATCTTCAAAATGAGTATAATCGTTTGCTCTTGCTTCTTTAGTTCCAGCATCAGCACGTGTTCTAATAATATAGCCTTTAGAAACGAGGTTTGATATAGTAGAATCTTCTGGATTATTTCTTATTAATGCTGCCGCTTCAGGTGTTCCAGGTTCAGCATTTACAAATAATACACGGTTTTGTAAAGAAGGATGACTTTTTATATATAAACTTCTTTTGTCTTTAGTATCATCCAATATGAATAAAAACTTGCCACGTGCATCTTTTAGTTTTGGCCAGTTGTTGTTTAAAACTGCTTCTTCTAAGGTTAAAAAGGAACCTCTAACATCATCTGGCGTAATAAGCTTATCTTTTCCTAAGCCATTAATAAGTGCCTGGTCTAAATCTTTAAAAAATTGATCTGTAACTTGGTCTGGTTTAGTACCAAATTTGTTTTCACCACCGTCTTTAGCTTCTAGAGTAATAAAAATGGGTTCGTGCGTTGGATTGGTTTCCGACCAGATTCTTATCGCATCTAAGCAAGTATTGAGCGTGTAATAATGTGTTCTAAAATCGATATCTGGAATATGTAAAATCTTAAAACCTGGTTTCAGCATTTCTTTATTAGCATCGTAAACTTCTTTGGGCTTAGCAAACTGTAAACCTTTAGGTGTAGCGAATTTTCCGCCATAAATATCACTGTAAATATCAATTTCTAAATTTCTTAAACCGAGTTCTAATTGTTCATGAATGGAAATGTGGTCGTATTGTAAAGATGCCATTTTATCACTTTGCGTTGATAAAAATGAATATAAATCATCTTCTATGGCTTTTTTATAACTGTTGTGCGATCCAATAACTTGTATTTGATTAATGCGTAAATCATCATGTTGTGCAGATAGATTTAAACAAAAAAATGTAATGAGTAAGGCGCTAAAATATTTCATAAAATAAGATTGGTTTAAGGGCAACAAAAGTATAATGTTCAGTTTAATATTGTGTTAATAAATTGAAAACAAAATATAAATATTTACTTTCATATTAATCTGTTAAAAACCTTTAATGTATTGGTTTTTTATGTTTTAACTCTATTTGGTTTCAATTTGGAGTTATGATATATTTAATAATGCCATAACAGTAGGGTAAAATAAAACCGTTTAAAATTTTATTTTTTTGCACTCTCTAAGCTCGCAATACATGTTAAATATTTAAACCGTCAACTTTATGTAAAGATTAAAAGCAACCCTAATTTACAAATTAAAACCGTAGCTGCTGGAACAACTACGGCTAAATCATTAAGCATTGTAAAACCAATCACTTAAAAATGTACACTAAAAATAATTTTTTTACACTAAAAAATATAGCTTTTTTAGTTTTATCTATACTATTATATCAAAGCGGATATTCAAACAGTATACCAACAAGATCAATAAATTTTTCAAAACCAGTTGTCCAGAAAACAATCAATGGTGTTGTTGTAGACGAATCTGGGGTGCCATTACCAGGAGCTACTGTTATTTTAAAAGGAACTTCTACAGGAGCTTCTACCGATTTTGACGGTAAATTTTCCCTACAAGCCGCTATCGGGCAAATCTTGCATATCTCGTTTGTAGGTTATGAAAGTAAAGATGTTGTTATCAAATCTGCCGTGTTAAAAGTTTCTCTTGATCCATTAAATGCCATGTTGGACGAGGTTCTAATTGTTGGTTATGGTCAACAAACAAAAAAAGATTTAACCGGAGCAGTAACACAACTTTCTACGGAGGATTTTAAAAAGGGAGTAAACGTATCTCCAGACAATTTATTGCAAGGCAAAGTGGCTGGTGTTCGTGTAGTACAATCTAGTGGAGAACCAGGCGCTGGTGTTAATGTATCTATTCGTGGTGTGGGATCTATTCGTAGTGGTAGTTCCCCATTATTTGTTGTAGATGGCGTACCGTTAAGTAACAACAATGTGAGTGCAGCGAGCCCAAATGTTGGCTTGGGGAGTTCTAGTGCTAAAAACCCATTAAACTTTTTAAATACAAGCGATATTGCTTCTATTACGGTTTTAAAAGATGCTTCAGCGGCTGCTATTTATGGAGCAAGAGGTTCTAACGGTGTTGTAATTATTACAACCAAAAAAGGAAAAACTGGCGATGTTACCATAACAGTAGATTCTTATTTAAGTGTGGCTTCCGTTATTAAGAAAACAGATGTTTTATCGGCTAGTGAATACAGAAACGCTATTACGGAACCAGCTTACGATCATGGTGGAAATACAGATTGGCAAGATGAGTTGTTACGTAGTGCAGTAACGCAAAACAATAATTTTTCGTTTGCAAAGAAAACGGAAACCGGAAATTACTACACTTCTCTATCTTTTATGGATCAGGAGGGAATTGTTGAAACTAGTGGGTTTAAACGAACTACGGCACGTTTAAATGCAGAAGAATCTTTTCTGGATAATAAACGACTAAAGGTTAAAGTGAATTTAACAGCGAGTCAAATTAACGAAACAGGAGTTCCTAACGGAGCTAATGCGGGTTCTGACGGACAGCTAATTATTCATGCTCTAATGGCTAACCCAACGCAACCTGTTTTTACTGAAGATGGCGGTTTTACCAACTTCAACTTAAACCAGAATTACAATCCCATGTATTTGTTGGATATTTACGATGATCATACACAAACGTTACGTGTTCTTGGTAACATAGAAACAACGTTTAGAATTATTGATGGTTTAGAATATAAATTTAACTACGGCATAGATCGTTCAGTTTCCGAAAGAAATTCTACTATTTATCCAAACGCAACCGATAGAACTCCGGATGGTGCTTATGTTCAGAATAATTTAGATTCACAAAGTACTTTAATGGAGCATTATTTAACCTACCGTTTTGATTTAAATAAAAGCAAATTTGAAGTTTTAGGAGGATTTTCTTATCAAGAATTTGATTTCTCAGGAACAAACTTTTCTTTAACAGGAATAGATGAGCAAGGTACTGGTGTTGCACCAGAATACGATCCGGGATATTCTGGAGAACAATCTGGTGTTGGCGGATATGCACAAGTAAACGAGTTACAGTCTTATTTTGGAAGATTAAACTACAATTTTGACGATAAATATTTATTAACAGCATCTTTAAGAGCCGATGGTTCTACACGTTTTGGTGAAAATAATAAATACGGTTATTTCCCTTCTTTTGCATTAGGTTGGAATTTGGATAACGAAAACTTTATTACTGAAGTAGAAGACATCGACCAATTAAAATTAAGAATGAGCTGGGGACAAACGGGTAATCAAGAAGTTCAAAATAAAATTACCCAAGCGAGTTACTCGCAATCGGCTTCTGGAGGCTATTATTTGTATGATGATTATAACTTAATTAATGGTATTGTAGTTAACCGTACCGCGAACCCGGATTTAAAGTGGGAAGTTGTAACGCAGCTTAACGTTGGTGTGGATTTTAGTTTATGGAACAATAAACTTTACGGATCTTTAGATTATTATAACAAAACAACAACCGATGCTATTTTAAATATACCATCTGAGCCATTGAGTCCAACTACAACAGTTTGGAAAAATATAGATGGAAAAATTGTAAACAAAGGTTTCGAGTTTTCTTTAGGAACTAATTTAGTAACCACAGAAGATTTTTCTTGGAATGTAGATGTTAATGGAGCAACTTTAAACAATGAGATTCAAGATTTGCCTGTTTCAGAATTATATTCTGGTAGTGTAGCAGGACCTGGTTTATCTGGAGTTTCTGCGAATATCTATAAAAGTGGCTATGAGGCAGGATCCTTTTTTATGCTTAAGCATTTAGGTTTTGATGCAGACGGAAACGATATTTTTGAAGATTTTAATGACGATAGTGTTATAAATAGTGACGATCGTCAAATATTTGAAGGAGCGCTTCCAAACTTCACTTTTGGATTAAATACAAACTTAAATTATAAGCGTTGGGATTTAAGTTTAGCCTTTATTGGTCAAACAGGTGGAATATTAGTAAACAATACGAACTTGGCTTTAAATATTAATAATATCGTGTCTGATAGAAATGTATTGTCTCAGTTTTACAACGATGGCGCTAGTTTTACTAATCAACCTCAATTATCAACTTTATATATGGAAAAATCAGATTTTATCCGTCTGAATAATGCTCGAATTGGGTATTCTGTAAATACAGAAGGTTTAAAATTAGATTGGTTACAAGGGTTGAACCTGTATGTTAGCGGTCAAAACATTTTTACTATTACAAACTACTCAGGTTTTGATCCCTTGGTAAACAGTCCAAGAGCATCAGGCGGAAATCAATCCATTGGAATTGATTATACAACATATCCGTCGTCAAGATCATTTTTATTAGGAGCAACTTTAAAACTATAATTTATGAAAATTTCAAATATAATATCAAAAACAGCTTCTATTTTTATGCTTAGTACACTTGTTTTTAGCTGTACAGATTTAAATGAAGAAGTGATAGATGAAGTGATTGGAGGCGCAAGCTCTAATCCCGAAAGTGCTATGGCAGCTGCTTATGGGCAATTAGCAAATAGAACATTTACAGATCACGGAAACGTATTTGGTTTACAAGAATACCCTACCGATGAGTGCATGTTACCAACACGAGGAAGTGACTGGGGCGATGGTGGAAAATGGCGTGCTTTAACGGAGTTTACTTGGGGAACTAATAATGCAGCTGTTTCGGGAACCTGGAATAATTTAACAAGCGGTATTACAAAAACCTTAACAGCAATTGAGTCTTTGGAGGAAAATCCAGATTATACAAATTACGATTTGTTTTTAGCAGAAGCACGTGGTTTATTAGCTCTTTATGTGTACAATACCTTAGATTTATTTAATCAAGCGCCATACAGAGATCCATTTACCGTAGGTGCTCCATTAGAAATTCTGCAAGGAGAAACAGAAATTGATAATTTAATTTCTGATGTTGAAGCTATTATTCCTAGCCTTGCTAATTTAGGCGAAAACCAAACTTACAATGGTCGTTTTACTAAGCAAGCGGCTTATGCGTTATTGGCCGATATGTATTTGAATAGAGCCGTTTTTAAAGATCGCTATAATGCAGGTTCTAGTTTTAATTTTACTGAAACTGCGGTGGATGGTGATGGAAACGATATGGATAAAGTAATTTATTACACATCGCTTTTAATAGATGGAGATTTTAATTTAGAGAGTAACTATTTTGATAATTTTGCTATAGATAACACCAACGGATCGGAAATTATTTTTGCTGTAGCTCAAGAAAATGATAATATTAGATCTAGCGATAACGATTTTGCGTACATGTCTACTGGTCGTGCGCAAAAGCAAACACCAGATAACCGCGGAACAAACGGGTCTTGTGTAGAACCTGAGTTTTACTATACTTGGTATGGAAATCATGACGACCCTCGTTTTCACCGTTACTATCAATATAGTGATGGTACTTGGTTCATGAACGATGGAACAACAGGAAGTGTGCCTGCTGAAGATACTAGAACCGATACTGGTAAGTGGCGTGTGCATTTTAACCGTGGTTTACAAGTAGGGCAACAGTATGGACCAACATTAGATGGTTCAGGTGGTTTTAATATGACAGCCGATGGGCGTATTGCCATTAGTAAATTATTCATGGAGAAAAATGCAACTACACCTATGGATTATACTCCCGATTTAGATTTTAACAATCCATTAGAAGCTGTGTTTTCACAAGATGAAATTAATCGCGGTGTTCGTAATTTTAAATGGGAATTCGACCCTAATTATGGCAATGGAAACTCTGCAGTAGATGTGCCATTGTATCGATTAGGAGGTATGTATTGTATGCGTGCCGAAGCTTATTTCCGTAAAGGAGAAACAGCTTTAGCTCTTGATGATATCAATATGTTAAGAACCAGTAGAACACGTGAAGCACTCTTCGGAAATGCGCCAGGTGTTGCAATTACTTCTTTAGATGAAACAACTCTATATAACGAGATTGGTTTTGAGATGTATTGGGAAATGTACCGAAGAAAACAAATGATACGTTTTGGAACTTTTGATGATGCCTATACTGCAAAATCTGCTACAGAACCATATTTAAGAGTGTATGCTATTCCGCAGGCTACTATTGATGTAACCGATGAAATTAGTCAAAATTTCGGGTATATTAACTAAGCGTCAGTTTATGTAAACTGGTAATATGAAAATCTCAGACTTATGGTCTGAGATTTTTTTTAATTCGTTTTAAAAATTTGTCCGTTTGGTAATAAGTACTAATTTTTTATTATCTAAATCGGTAGTAAAAAATAAATATAGGTCACCACCATCTTTAATATTAAACTTCTTTCTAATATTTTGGACCGTTTCCGGGAAATTTCTAGTGGTGATATTAGCTTTATTCAAGCCTCTTTTTTTAATCTCTTTCTTGTTATACGGCAAAATGTCTTCAATTTTAAAAAACCTGCCTGGGAAATCTATTAAAGCATCACTAGTATACAAATGTGAATGTTTGTGAAGTTTAGAAACTTGTAATTGATTAGAAACAGAATCGAAAGCACCAGATTTTAAAATGGCAGAATTAGGCTCATATAAGTAGGTGAGTGGTTTACTATATGTAGAATCTAATGTTTTTTCTTCATTCAAAGTAAAACTAAAAGATTCTACGTTATCTTTTTTTAAGTTAGTAGTTTCAATGTTTATCTCTTCATTATAATTAGATTCTAATATCCAAAGCAATTCTTTTACTTCATTATTTACGGCAATGACATGTATTGTTTTTACATGTTTTAATTCACCAATACCAACCGAAAAATCGAGTAGTGGCGATGTTTTTATCATGATGTTTTTACTATGTTTAAAAAGTAAATCTATATGCTCAGGGACATTTGGCAAACAGTCGTTTAAAAAAAAGACTTTGCCTTTACTGTCGTGTCTCCTAGATGGATCGATATAAATCCAATCAAAGTTAGACGTACTTTTTTTTAAAAACTCTATACCATCTGCACATGGTGTTTCAATATTCTCAATGCCAAGTTGTGTGTAATTGTGATTTACTATTTGCGAGAGTTGTGGGTTTATTTCGCAATGTGTTACGCTTTTAAAGTGTTTAGAAAAGTATAAGCAATCTACACCAAAACCACCCGTTAGGTCTATTACAGTTTGGCCTTGTATTAAATTGGCCTTGTGTTGCGCTGTAATTTCTGAAGATGTTTGTTCAACATTCAATTTATTAGGAAAATAGATATTTTGAGCATTAAACCAAGTAGGTAATTTTTTCTCGCTTCGTTTTTTTGCTTCAATTTGCTCTATAATGGCACTCGTTTCAACATCAGGGAAGTTGGTGCCTTTTAATAAAATAGAGGTGATGTCTGCGTGTAAATTGGCATCAATATATTTTTGGATTTCAGTATTTAAAATAGAGGTATTCAACTTAGAATTATAAACCTTTAGTTAGTTTTTTTACAATTTTGTTTTCTGCCAAAAACTCCTTTAAAATTACTTTAATTACAGTGTAGGCAGGTACGGCAAGTATTAAACCAATAATACCGAAAAGGATTCCTGTTATTAAAATAACTAAAAATATTTCTAACGGATGCGATTTTACACTTTTGGAAAATATAATAGGTTGGCTTCCAAAATTATCTATTAATTGCCCAATCATGAATACAACAAAAACCCATAAAGTTTTTGGTAGAATAACCTCGCTGAAACTTTCGCCTAAATTACTCGTCATGGTTAAAGTTAGCATAAGCCCAGCTCCAATTAAAGGGCCCACATAAGGAATAAGGTTTAATAGCGCACATAAAAAGGCTATTACAATAGGATTTTCTACCCCAATAATTAACAGCCCAATAGTATAAATAATAAATAAAATTAGTATTTGAAAAATAAGTCCTACAAAATAGCGCGATAATAAATCTTTTATTTTAGTTGAAGAGTTTTTCCAGCGCGATTCTTTACCTTCTGGTATAAACGTGAGAAGTCCATTTTCGAACAAACGACTATCTTTCAGGAAGAAAAACGATATAAACAAAACTGAAAATAACCCGATGCTAAAGCTTCCGAGTCCGCTTAGAACGGAATTTAAAAAATTAGGAATCATAGCGAAGTTTACTTTTGAAAGCATGTTGGAGTCTTTAAAAGATTGTTCAACATCTATCTTATGTAAATCAAAATAGGTCATGATTTCGATGTATAAATTCTCAATATTGACCTGTAATTCATCAATATCTAAAAGTGATAGATTTTGACCTTGCTTAATAACTAACGGAATAAATAAACCCACCAAACCGATAAACAAGCCAAGTAAAACTAGCATAGTTACAATAACGGCAATGGTATTTTTAAACTTTAATTTTCGCTCTAAAAACAAAACGATAGGGCGTCCAATTAGCGATATTACTGCTGCTATGGCTATATAACCAATCACCGATTGTATTTGGTATAAAAAATATAAAGTGAGCGCTGTGCCTAAAATAATAGCAATGGCTTTTAGTATACCGTTTGATATGGTGTTAGAATTCATCTTGTAAATATAATATTATTTACTTGTAAATTTTGAGCTCCAACTTTTTTTTGAAAAGTAGCCTTGTTTATCTTGCTATTTAAGTGAGCTAAGGCAGTGAGTAATTATTTAAAAAAGCTGTTTAGTTATTTCGTAAACCGCAATATTGGTGGCTTGCACTACATTCATGCTACTATTTTGACCAAACATATCAATATGTATTACCGCATCAGAAAGGTTTAAAATAGCATCCGAAACTCCAAAGTTTTCATCACCAATAACCAAAACAATTGCGATATCTTTGGGAAATTTTATATTATGTATCGGTGTGCTTTTATCCGTTATTTCTAATGAAATAATATAATGGTTATTTTCTTTTAATTGCTTAACAAGACCTAAGGCGTCTTCACAAATATCGAAATTCACTACTTTTTCTGTTGCTCGAGATGTTTTTGATATTTTTCGTCCTAATTTAATATTTTCGCCGCAAAGCACTAGTTTTTCAATACCAAAGGCATCTGCCATTCTAAACAAACTACCAATGTTTGGTGCATTTGTAACATTATCGCAAACCAAAGTTATTGGGAATTTACGCTTTTTAAAATTGGAGGTGTAGTGGGTGAGTTGCAATGTGGAGTTTTTTTGTTTAAGCTTAGTTGTATATTATTAATTTAGATGAAAAGCCTTTCCACAAATATAACTAGAATGACTGTCTTTATATCCAAAGCAACATGTTAAGCCTTCAGGGCATTCATCATAATGAAAGTTCGAAAAACCAATAGAATATGTGTGGTTATTAATGCTATTTAAAGATTGAAATATAAGCAATGCAATAAGTATGAATGCTAAGCTTTTAATTTTAGTTGATGATTTTTTCATACATTTTATCTCTAATGTTCAAAAGCATATTTTATGATATTAGCACCCATTTGAAGTGCTTTCTCTCTAACATCGGCAGGATCGTTGTGTATTTCAGGATCTTCCCAGCCATCACCTAAATCGCTCTCGAAAGTAAAAAGCAAGATTAACCTGTCTTTTTCAAAAAGCCCAAATGCCTGTGGGCGTTTCCCATCGTGCTCATGTATTTTTGGTAAACCTTTAGGAAAACTAAAAGCGGAATTAAATATTTCATGACTTGCAGGTAATTCTATTAAATCTTTATTGGGGAATACTTTTTTTAGTTCTTTGGTAATATAAGGCTGCATACCATAATTATCATCGATATGTAAAAATCCGCCAGAAATTAAATAGTTACGTAAATTTTCAGAATCTGTTTCACTAAAAAACACATTGCCATGACCTGTCATGTGAATAAAAGGATATTGAAAAATATCAGGACTACTCACTTCAACGGTTTCTGTTTTAGGCGTTATTTTCGTGTTAATATTTTCGTTACAAAACGTAATTAAGTTGGGTAAAGCCGTTGGGTTTCCGTACCAATCTCCACCGCCTTGGTATTTTAAAATAGCCAAATCTTGCGCGATACAAACCACGGAGAACAGACAAAATAAAAGGGATGTAGTGTGTTTCATGTGGTATTACATTTCATTAATAAACGCAACGGAATGGCAAGCAACAATGGCAGCAGTTTCTGTGCGTAAACGTGTTTCTCCCAAAGTTACAGGAATAAATTCATTTTGAAGTGCTAGATCTATTTCTTTAACCGAAAAATCACCTTCGGGACCAATTAAAATGGTAATATCTTCTTTTGGTTTAAGCTCATTTTTTAACGATTTCTTATCGGTTTCTTCGCAGTGTGCTATAAATAAATATCCAGAAAAGTCTTGTTTTATAAAGGTTTTAAATGCTACAGCTTCATTGAGTGTTGGTAAATAACAGCTTAAAGATTGCTTGGCAGCAGACTGGATAATGCGCAAAAAACGCTCAGGTTTAATAATTTTACGTTCACTATGGTCGCAAATAATAGGTGTAATGCTGTCGATACCTATTTCTGTGGCTTTCTCTAAAAACCACTCGTAGCGATCGTTCATTTTAGTAGGAGCGACCGCTAGGTGTAAATTATAGTTTTTTTTAGGTTGTAATGTTTTGGATACAATTTCTGCTGTACATTTATTGATATTAGGTATCGATATTTCGGCAGAAAAGAGCCAACCTTTTCCATTTGTAATATGCAAAGTATCTCCAACTTGTTTACGAAGCACTTTTACAATATGTCTGCTTTCTTCTTTTTCAAAAGAAAATTGTGTTGTGTTTTCGTTTATGTCGGGATTATAGAATAGTTGCATTAGTTTTTGGCTTCAACAATTTTTAAAACTTCAATTTCGGCAATGTCTTTTGGTTCATGTGTTTTTAAAACAACATAATACCAGTTTTTTTCAGTCACATCCACTGTGAAAATATCATTTAAGTGATGCTCGCTACTTACAATTTCGCTTTCAAAATCTGGATGTACTTCTCCTGATAAAAACCAACCTAAGTCGCCTCCTTTATTGGCGTTTTCGTCCATGGAGTATTGTTTAGATAAAAAATCAAACGGTGCTCCGTTATGGTATTTTGCAATAATTTTATCACGCAAGTTATTAATTTCATCTCGTTGGTATTTCGTGCCGTCTAGATAAATATACGCAACTCTGTAATAGGTTTTCTTATTCTTTTTAACAACTTTGTATACGGTTTTCTCATATTCGTTTTCGTTAACCTTAGTGCCTCCAAGGCGCATATCGAAAAGCTCTTTTGCTAAATTTGTTTTGTGTTTTTCCTCGTTAAAGGTAATAAGTTTGTTTTTTTTAGAATTTTTAGACTCTAGAAATTTTTCAATTTGTTCTGGAGTTTCAACAAGTTCTAATTCTTTTTCGATGGATTTTTGCGCGTTCAAAAAAGATGAAAAGCCTATAAAGGCTGAAATAAATAAAAGTTTGGTCATAATATTTGGGGTATATTTTCAGAGCCAAATTTAAAGTTAATGTTTGTGATATGAAAGTAGAGGCTATAAGTTATTAAGAATATGTTGTTAATAGCTTTAAATTGAGCGCGTTGATTTATGTTTTTTTACTTTGACTACATTGAATAACAAGATGATTATTGAAGTTACGCATACATTTTCAGCTTTAAGCTGAATAAATAAAATTACGAGCTATTAAATTTAGAACTGTAAAAAATGATGAATCTATGGACCGTTCCGAAGAAAACGAAGCATTTGAAACTTCTACATAAACAAAAAAGCCACATAAATTATGTAGCTTTTTTTGAAAATATTAATAGTAAAAATTAGATTTTTAACCGCGCAGAAGCTACTACATCTTGCTCAGCAAAATCTTCTTCTAAGAATTTTAAATAACCAACAATGGCAATCATTGCAGCGTTATCGGTTGTGAATTCAAATTTAGGCACATAAGTAGTCCAACCAAATTTTTGCTCACCGTCTTTCAACGCTTGTCTTATTCCTGAATTTGCAGAAACACCACCACCAATAGCAATATGCTTGATGCCTGTTTCTTTGGTTGCCAGTTTTAATTTATCAATTAAAATACCAATAATAGTATATTGAATAGAGGCACAGATGTCGTTTAAGTTTTCTTCAATAAAGTTAGGATTGGCCTTGACTTCACGCTGAATAAAATAAAGAACAGCTGTTTTAAAACCAGAAAAACTAAAATTTAAGCCATCTACTTTTGGTTTGGTAAATTTATAAGCTTTCGGGTTTCCTAATTTAGCACGTTTATCTATTTCTGGACCGGCAGGATAACCTAGACCTAAAATTTTTCCACTTTTATCAAAGGCTTCACCTACGGCATCATCAATAGTTTCACCTATAACCGTCATGTCAAAATAAGAATCCACACGAACAATTTGTGTATGCCCACCAGAAATCGTCATGGCTAAAAACGGAAAAGGTGGTTTATTAAAACCTTCTTCATCAATAAAATGTGCCAAAATATGCGCTTGCATATGGTTTACATCAATTAACGGAATATTTAATCCATATGCTAAAGATTTTGCAAACGATGTTCCAACGAGTAAGCTTCCCATTAACCCGGGGCCACGGGTAAAAGCGACAGCATGAAGTTGTTCTTTGCTTATGTCGGCCTTTTTTAAGGCTTGGTGAACCACGGGAACAATGTTTTGTTGGTGTGCTCTAGAAGCTAATTCTGGTACAACGCCACCAAATTCTTCATGTATTTTTTGGGTAGCAACAACATTGCTTAAAATTTTACCGTTGTGTATTACGGAAGCCGCTGTATCATCGCAAGATGACTCAATTCCGAGTATATAAATATTTTGTTCCTCCATTAGTGAATATTAGGCACAATAATTGTTAATTTTGAATCCGAGTAAACGAATTAAAACATTCTCTTTACTCATGATTGCAAAAATAGTTTATTCTAAATAAAATTATAACGTTAAGGGTATCAAAAAATTTCTAAAAATACTATTAAAAATTGCAGGTATACTGCTAATGTTATTCATCATTTTGGTGTTAATTCTTTCTATTCCTGCCGTACAAACGGGTTTAGGTAATTATGTCACCAAGCGTATTAATAACGATTTTAAAACCAATATAAATGTTGATAAAGTTAGTCTTCAATTTAATGGAGATGTAGAGCTTAAAAATATTTATATTCAAGATTATAAGCAAGATACATTAATTAGTATTGTAGAATTGAACACCTCTATTTTAGGTGCTAGAAACCTTATAAATGGTCAGTTGGTTTTTGGTGATATCGATATTGAAAATCTCATTTTTAATATCAAAACTTATGAAGGTGAAGCGGAAACCAATTTGGATGTTTTTGTGGCCCGTTTTGATAGTGATAATCCAAGAAGTGAAAAAAGTAATTTTTTATTATCGAGTAGTGATGTTTCTATCTATAATAGTGTATTTAAGCTTATTGACGAGAATAGAGAGACTACAAAAATGCTTCATTTTGAAGATTTAAATATTAACGCTACCAATTTTTTAATTAACGGAAGCGATGTTAATGCTAGAATTAATACGCTTAATTTTAGAGATAGTCGTGGTGTTACGGTTAAAAATATGATGACCGATTTTAGTTATACTTTAACTGATATGACGTTTGATAACCTAAGCATTAAAACTCCAAATTCAGAGCTTAAGGGCGATTTAAAATTTTCTTACGATCGTGCCGATTTTAAATATTTTACCGATAAAGTATTAGTTTTCGCAAGTTTTAAAGATTCTAAAGTTCAGCTAGACGAGTTAAATACCTTTTATAATGAATTTGGGGTAAACCAAACAGCCACTTTTAGTACCGATATTTCGGGAACTTTAAACAATTTACAAACCTCTAATTTAAAATTAAATACTAATAGGAATACGCGTATTTACGGTGATATAAGTTTTAAAAATCTTTTTAATAAAGAAGAAGGTAATTTTTATATGAATGGTAATTTTAAAAATTTATCGTCCACATATAAAGATTTAAAGGCTTTGTTGCCGAACGTTTTGGGTGAGGCTATACCATCGTCTTTCGATCGTCTAGGCTATTTTACAGTGGTTGGTAATTCTCAATTCACTTCGTCTACCGTAGTTGCCGATATTCAAATAGATACAGAGTTAGGGTTTGTGGACTCTAATTTAAAAATCAGTAAAATAAACGACATAGATAATGCGGCCTATAAAGGGAATATTATTTTTACAGAATTTGATTTTGGAACCTTTTTAGAGTCTCCAGCTATTGGTAAAGCTTCCTTAAATTTTGATGTTGATGGAAAAGGGTTTGTTACTAAAACTATTAACACTAAAGTAAAAGGAGATGTATTTGAGGTTGAGTATAATAACTACAAGTATCAAGGTGTAAAAGTAGCCGGAAATGTTAGAAATGATATTTTTGATGGAAACCTTATTGCTAATGATAAAAACCTGAAACTAAACTTTACTGGATTGGTAGATTTTTCTGAAACAGTTAATAAATACGATTTTGAAGCCAAGGTTGATTATGCTAATTTAAACGCTTTAAACTTTGTAAAAAAAGATAGTATTTCTATTTTCGAAAGTACCGTAAAAATGAATATGAATGCCAGCAGTTATGATGATGCTTATGGTAAAATTTCTTTTAGAAAAACAAAATATAAAAACGAAAACGACACTTATTATTTTGATGAATTTGATATTTCATCACGTTTTAGCGATGATTTACGTTATATAGAAATTAATTCACCAGATATTATTGAAGGAGATTTTAAAGGCCGTTTTAAGTTTAAGGAACTTAAAAAACTATTCGAAAATTCTATAGGTTACATTTATACTAATTACATACCAAACGAAGTTGAAGATAACCAAAGTATCGATTTTAATTTCACCATATATAATAAAATTGTAGAAGTTATTTATCCAGAGCTTCAGTTAGCTAAAAACACCTTTATACGTGGTCAAGTAGAGAGTGATGAAACCCAATTTAAGCTAACTTTTAAATCACCTAAAATTAAACTTTTAAATTATTTTGCGAACAATATCGAGCTACAAGTAGATAATAGTAATCCTGTTTTTAATACTTATGTAGAAATAGATAGTTTGAACACAAAGTATTACAATGTTTCTAACTTCAATTTAATTAATGTTACGGTTAATGATACTCTGTTTATGCGATCGGAGTTTAATGGAGGAAAGCGTAATAAAGATAATTTCAATTTAAGTTTTTACCACACTATAAATAAAGAAAATGAGTCGGTTATTGGTTTTAAACAATCGGATGTTACAATTAAGGATAATAAATGGAATATTAATGAGTTGCAAGATAAATTCCATAAAATTTCATTTGATAAAAAGCTAACAAAATTTAATATAGATAAGTTTAGAATTAATCACTTAAACGAAGAAATTAAGCTTTCTGGTTTTTTACGGGATTCTACTGAAAAAGATATAAAACTTAATTTTACCAATGTAGATTTGGCTAAAATAACGCCAGATATTGATAGTTTAAGCTTATCTGGAAACGTGAATGGTAAACTCGATTTATTACAGCAAAATGGAAGCTATTTACCTAACTCAAGTATAATAATAAATAATTTTAGGGTTAACGACTTTTTATTAGGTTCTTTTGATGCTAACATTAGCGGTAACGAATCGTTAACAAACTACACAGTTGATGCTACTATAAAGAACGACGACTCCAATTCTTTTACCGCTCAAGGCGATATTTATGTAGCAGGAAAACAGTCTAAAATTGATGTCGATTTAGTTTTTGATGGCTTCGATTTATACCCATTAAACCCTTTGTTGCGGGATATACTTAGCGATATTAGAGGTCAGGCTGAAGGGAAAATAAATGTTGTTGGAGATTTGAGTAAACCTGATTTTAACGGCGAATTGATAATGACAAAAGCAGGATTGGGTATTCCATTTTTAAACGTGAATTACGATTTTGCAGAAAATGCTTCAGTAAGTTTAAAAAACCAAAGTTTTATATTTAATAGTATCAATCTCACCGATGTAAAATACAAAACAAAAGGATTGTTAAAAGGAAATTTAAGTCATGTTAACTTTTCTAAATGGAGTTTAGGCCTCGATTTAACAACTAAGAATTTATTGATTTTAGATACCAAAGAAACCGATGATGCTTTGTATTACGGAACAGGTTTTATAGGTGGAGAAGCCAGTATTTATGGCCCTACCGAAGAGTTAAGAATAAATGTTATTGGAGAAACTAAACCAGGAACGGTATTTAAAATTCCATTGAATGATGCCGAATCTTTTGGAGATAATACCTTTATCCATTTTATAACAAAAGAAGAAAAAGAAGCTCGTAACAAGGGAGAAGAACTTGTTTTTGATGAAATTAAAGGTTTAGAACTCGACTTTGATTTAGATTTAACAGAGGATGCCGAAGTAGAAATTATTATTGATAAAGCTACAGGACATTCTTTAAAGGGTAGAGGCCGTGGTGGTTTATTGGTAGAAATTAATACAAACGGTAAGTTTAATATGTGGGGAGATTTCGCAGTTTTTGAAGGACTCTATAATTTTGCATATGGAGGTTTTGTGCAAAAACAGTTTACAGTGCAACCAGGTGGAACTCTGGCGTGGGAGGGCTCACCATTGGATGCTGAAATAAACATGAATGCAATTTATAAAACTCAGGCTAACCCATCACCGTTATTAGATACACCAATTAATAGAAGCATACCTGTAGAATTGAATATAGCATTAACAGGAAGTTTAGAGCATCCAGTTCCAGAATTTACTTTTGAGTTTCCTAATGTTAATTCCACGATAAAATCGGAGTTAAACTACCGCTTAGAATCAGATAGTGATCGTCAAGATCAGGCCTTATATTTAGTGTCTACTGGTTCCTTCTCTGGTGGTTTAGACGAACTTAATTTTTCAGGGACTATTGCCGAACGACTTAATGGTATAATTAATAGTGTATTTACCAATGGAAACAGTAAACTTAGTTTAGGTTTAAATTATGAGGCCGGACAGAACACTCCCGATTATCAAACCGATGATCGTGTTGGTTTAACCTTACAAACACAAATTAGCGATCGTGTCCTTATTAATGGTAAGGTTGGTGTGCCTGTTGGTGGTGCTACAGATACGGTAATCGCTGGCGATGTAGAGGTCTCTTTTCTTTTAAATGAAGACGGCACCCTAACAGCGAAAGTGTTTAACCGTGAAAACAGTATTCGTAATTTTGGTGAAGATATTGGTTATACTCAAGGTGTAGGACTTTCTTATAATGTCGATTTCGACACGTTTAAAGAATTGCTTAGAAAAATATTCACTAAGAAGTCCGATAAAGAAGATGATGTGTTAGAGCAGCCTGAAAAGGAAGCAGAAAGTGCTCTGCCTGATTATATTTCTGTAAAGCCAGCTTCAAAAAAATAATTCTCTTTCAATAATTCTCAATTATATTACCTCAAATTGGTTTTCTTCTAATAATTAGGGGTTAAAATAGCAACTTATTTATTATTTATTACTAAAACGTTATAGTATCAAACTACGAATAAAACAGTGCTAATAGTATGATTATATTCTTTTTCTTTATTAAATTTACGTTTTAATTATAAGAAATAAATGCCAAATAAAATAAAGAAAATAGGTGTGTTTACATCAGGAGGAGATGCTCCAGGTATGAATGCCGCCATACGTTCGGTAGTAAGGTCTTGTGCTTACTATAATATAGAGTGTATTGGTATATATAGAGGTTACGAAGGTTTAATGGAAGGCGATTTTGAGTCTATGGATGCTCGTAGCGTTAAAGGAATTATTAATAAAGGAGGTACGATATTAAAATCGGCTCGTTCAAAAGAATTTAGAACTAAAGAAGGTCGCCAAAAAGCTTTCGATCAATTAAACAAAGCAGGAATTGATGCTTTGGTTGCTATTGGTGGTGATGGTACCTTTACAGGAGCTTTGGTTTTTAACGAAGAGTTTGATTTCCCAGTAATGGGTATTCCAGGAACTATCGATAACGATATTGTAGGAACTTCACATACTTTAGGTTTTGATACTGCTCAAAACACAGTAGTAGAAGCTATTGATAAAATTAGAGATACAGCAAGTTCACATAACCGTTTGTTTTTTATAGAGGTTATGGGGCGTGATGTTGGGCACATTGCTCTAAATGTTGGTATTGCTGGTGGTGCTGAAGAAATTTTAATTCCTGAGGAAGATTTAGGATTAGATAGATTAGTAGAATCTTTAAATAAAAGTAGGAAATCAGGTAAATCGTCTAGTATTGTAGTGGTTGCCGAAGGTGATAAAATAGGTAAAAATATTTTTGAACTTAAGGACTATGTTGATGAAAACATGGAAGGTTACGATGTACGAGTATCTGTGTTAGGGCACATGCAACGTGGTGGTTCGCCATCTTGTTTCGATCGTGTTTTAGCGAGTAGAATGGGTGTTAAAGCCGTAGATTCTTTATTAGAAGGTAAATCTAACTATATGGTAGGTTTAATGAATAATAAAATGAAGCTTACTCCTTTAGATAATGCCATAAAAGGAAAAACAAAAATTAACTTAGAATTATTGCGTGTCTCAGATATCATGAGCACTTAACATTTATAAACACGATTATGTCAAAATTAAAAATTGGAATTAACGGATTTGGTAGAATAGGTAGAATTGCTTTTAGAGTAGCAGCTTCTAGATCTAATGATATTGAAGTAGTAGGAATTAATGATTTATTAGATGTAGATCATTTAGCTTACTTATTAAAATTTGATTCTGTTCACGGACAGTTCGATGGAACTATCGAAACTAAAGATGGTAACTTAGTAGTAAACGGAAACACAATTAGAGTTACTGCAGAACGTAACCCTGAAGATTTAAAATGGGATGCTGTTGGAGCAGATGTTGTTTTAGATTGTACTGGTATCTTCACATCTTTAGAAGGTGCTCAAAAACACATTACTGCTGGAGCTAAGAAAGTTGCAATTTCTGCACCTTCTGCTGATGCACCAATGTTTGTAATGGGAGTAAACCATAAAGAAATTACTGCTGCTCATACTATTGTATCTAACGCATCTTGTACTACTAACTGTTTAGCGCCATTAGCTAAAGTAATTAACGATAAATTCGGAATTGCTGAAGGTTTAATGACAACTGTTCACGCTGCAACAGCTACACAATCTACTGTTGATGGTGTATCTAGAAAAGATTACCGTTTAGGTCGTGCTTCTTTAAACAACATTGTACCAGCTTCTACTGGAGCTGCTAAAGCTGTTGGAAAAGTAATTCCTGAATTAAACGGAAAATTAACTGGTATGGCTTTTAGAATCCCTACTGTAGATGTATCTGTAGTAGATTTAACTTGTCGTTTAGAGCGTCCAGCTCCATGGGCTGAAGTTAAAGCGGCTTTAAAAGAAGCTTCTGAAGGTGAATTAGCAGGTGTTTTAGGTTATACTGAAGAAGGTGTAGTTTCTCAAGATTTCGTATCTGAGCCAAAAACTAGTACATTCGATGCAAACGCAAGTATGGCATTAAATGATGGTTTTGTAAAATTAGTATCTTGGTATGATAATGAGTTTGGTTATTCAACTAAATTAATCGATTTAGCTCAACATATCGGAGCACTATAATAAATAATTTATATATTTCCACAGTATTATTTATTTTGAATAATGCTGTGGATTTTTTTATTCTAAGAACTTATGATTTTAATTGTAGATAGTGGTTCTACTAAGTCCGATTGGCTTGCTGTAGATAAAGATGGAAATAAATTAATGGATAAAATCCGAACTAAAGGATTAAACCCAGCCATTTTAAGCGAGAAAAAGCTTATTAAATTAATTAAAAAAAGTAAAGAATTAAAATCTAATGCCGATAAAGTAACACACGTGTTTTTTTATGGTGCTGGTTGTGGTACTGATAATGCAACAGAATTGTTAGACACCGTTTTAAAAGAGATATTTCCTAATGCTCATATCGAAGTTAACGAAGATACTTTAGCAGCCGTTTACGCAACGATTAATGATCCGAAAGAAGCTGCTGTAGTTTGTATAATGGGTACAGGATCTAACTGTAGTTATTTTGATGGCGAAGTTTTACACCAACGTGTTAAATCGCTTGGGTATACTTTAATGGATGATGCTTCTGGTAATTACTATGGAAAACAGTTAATTAGAGATTATTATTTTAATCACATGCCAGAAAATGTTAGAATAGCCTTTGGTGCAAAATTTAACATGGAGGCCGATTTTATTAAATATAATTTATATAAGCAACCGAGTCCTAATGCTTATTTAGCAGGATTTGCAGAATTTATGTTCTTGCACAAAGATTCAGAATACACCATTAAATTAATTAAAGATGGTATTCGTTTGTTTGCAAATAATATGATTTTACAATTTAAAGAAGAGTTAAAAACAGTTCCTGTACATTTTGCAGGATCTATAGCCTTTTTTGCTCAAAAAGAAATTAAAGAAGTTGGAGAGGAAATGGGCTTTAAAGTTGGTAATTTTGAGCGTAGACCAATTGATGGTTTAGTGCCGTTTCATACCAAAAATCTATAATTTAAAGTACAAATAGTTGCAAACGCATTTAGCAATTTATATATCAAATAGTTTTGATAAGGAAAGCCTTATCAAAACTATTTTTTTGGGAGAACTTTTACCGAGTTTTTCTAAATTAAATGGTGCGCTTTTTTCTGAAATAGTTTTAAATAAATTTATAGATGAAGAAATACGTCACGGAAAAAATGATGTCGCCACTGAAACAAAAAACAGCTTACTTCATTCTTCTGAAGGAGAAAGAAAAAAAGCGCTTCTCGATCACATCATAGCGCAAAAACCAGATTATTTAGTTATAGATAATGTTTTTGGGAATTTAGATGTTGCCACTCAGGCGCATATCGAAAAGCAGTTGGAGGCATTAAGTAAAACCATCTCAATTATTCAAATTGCCAATAGAAAATTCGATTTTCTTGGTTTTATAAAAAACACTTATAAGTTAAAAGAAGGCAAACTTGTAGAATTTTCGAATACTGAAAATAAAGTAGAAGCTTTTCATTTTGTAGAAGCATTACCATTTTTAGAGCGCCATAACGAAAACGAAATTTTGAATCCTTTAGTTAGGTTTAATAAGGTCTCTATTCATTATCGTGAACGCCCTATTCTCAAAGAGATATCTTGGGAAATTAAATCTGGAGAATTTTGGCAATTAATGGGGCCAAATGGATCAGGAAAAAGTACAATGTTAAGTATGATTTTTGGAGATAATCCAAAAGCTTATGGACAAGATATTACATTGTTTGGAGTAAAAAAGGGTAGTGGTGAAAGCATTTGGGATATTAAACAGAAAATAGGTTATTTTTCTTCGGAAATGCTACGTGGTTTTACGCGTCGTGATGCTATCGGAAATATGGTTGTTTCTGGTTTTTTTGATACCGTTGGTTTATATAAAACACCAACAAATGCACAAATTAAAATTGCACAACAGTGGTTACGCGTTTTAAATATGTTTGATATTAGAAAGCAATGCTTTTTATCGCTTTCTAGGGGGCACCAGCGTTTAGTTTTAATAGCGAGAGCTATGGTTAAAAATCCACCATTATTAATTTTAGACGAACCTACAAACGGTTTAGACGATAGCGACGCTGCTTTATTTTGTGAATTAATTAATAAAATATCAGCAGAAACTAATACGGCCATTTTATACGTTTCGCACAGAAAAGAAGCTAATTTAGATCCGGATTTTATTTATCAATTAGTTCCGTCAGAAAATGGTTCTGAAGGGTATGTAATAAACTAATCTACCGCAGGCCTAATATCTACCGCAACTTTCATTTTATTTTCACCAGAACTATATATAACACCTTTTAGTGGAGGAACATCATAGTAATCACGACCATATGCTACAATAATATGTTGGTTTTTTGGTATTTGATTGTTGGTAGGGTCGAAATCAACCCATCCAAATTGTGGTATGTAAACTGAAAACCAAGCATGAGAAGCATCGGTTCCAATCAATTTTTCTTTACCTGGAGGCGGTAAAGTTTCGATATAACCACTTACATATCGCGCTGGCAAGCCAATAGAGCGTAAACATGCAATTCCTATTTGAGCAAAATCTTGGCAAACTCCTTTTTTATTTTCCATGACCTCTTCAATTGGTGTAGCCACATTAGTAGCGTTGGAATTAAATTCAAAATCTGTAAAAATACGCTGCATTAACTCTGTTGTAGCTTCAAATATAGAGCGATCTGGTTTAAAAGAAACTAGAGCGTAATCTCTTATGTTTTTTGAAATTTTAGCAATTAAAATAGATTCTAGTAAAAACTGTTTTACTTCTAAAATTTCAGGTAAAATGGATTTTAATGCTTGTTTGGCCTCAATTAATGTAATGGCTAATCCCGCTGGAGAATCTTTTATATCTGGTGCTAAAGTAAAATCACGAAGTACTTTACTTTTTGCAATAACTTTTAATTCTTTATGGTATTGCTGAATGGAAAACCTGGTAATCGTGTTTCCAAAAAAGTCAATACGTTCAGATATTTCAGTTGGCTTAGGACTAATCTCTAAATCGTAACTCAAAATAGTTTGTCCCAAAAAATCTCGTGGCTTTAAAGTGGCAATATTATGGCAAAATGTAACACCATTTCCGTATTTGTAACTCGTAGTATGTGATAATTGAAAAACCATTATAGTATAGGGAAGTTTTGATTAACCAATTGACTTTGTTGATAAGAATGATTAAAATATGTATCAGAAATAGATAAAGATGTTTGATGCAGTAATTCGCTAAGCTCAGAAAGCATCTCTTCCAAATTTTCTCTAACCGCTTCTGTTTTATCTAATTCCAAAAGGTCGTCTATAGTGGCATTTGAAATAATTTGATTGGCTTCATAAATTAAATCATAACATTTTGAATTTCCTGAAATACCCGTTGGTAAGGGTAATTTTCCGATATCTTTTAAAATACGACTAAGTTGATAAGTAAGCGAACGGCTGTATTTATCGTTAAGTACAACCAGTTTTACTACATTTTCTACGTCTAAATAAGAGCGGTAACTGTAGCGGTAAATATTTAAACTTTCGTGACTAGACAATAGGGCCTCAAGCATTTCATATTCTAAATCTTCATTGTAACTCGCTACAATTAATGATCTACATTTGGCAATCGTTAAACTGGCTTGTTCTGTTTGTAAGCCAATAAAATAGAGTAATAAACCTTGATCTACTAGAATACTTTCTTCAATTAAGCCCATAAAAGCGATTAAACGCGTAATGGTGCTATCTAATAGTTTGAGTAAAGCGGCTACAGAGTGCTCTTTGCTTCTGTCATGCTTATTCCAAAGTTTTTTTATACCATCGAACACGCGCCACATATCTTTAGACCACAAATTTCTAAGTGTATAATATGAGTTGTTGAAGCTTCCTAAAGTTTGAGCAAGAGAACCTACTTTATAATCGTCTAAAACAAGTGCGTTTAATTCTTTTAAAGGATTTTTAAGCACTTCTTCTTTTCCTTTACCAATAAACCCTGGTAATGTATGAGTAATTCCTGTTATGGCTTCAAAAATTATTTTTAAACTTTCTGAAGGATCTTTACCTTTTTCATATTGAGAGCTTTGCATACTGTTTAAGCACATACGCAATAGGCGAGAGGTAACAAGAGCACGACCTAAATAACGTCCAGACCAAAATAAATTTTCGGCCGTATGACTGGGTAAATCGTTAATGTCTGATACTGGATTTCTAAAGGTGTTATCCCAAGCATAACTATGGAAATAATTTTGAGGTGTATCACTAACAATCCAAAAATCTTTACTAATACCTCCTCTTTGGTTTGATACTATTAAATTTTCTCGTTCTGCGGCAACGCGAACCAAACCACCTGGCATAATGCTATAACTATCTTTTTTAGCGACAGCAAATGTTCTACACATTATTTTGCGCGGTTCTAACTTACCATCTATGAAATCTGGAGCAGTAGAAAACTTTATTTTATCTTGAGCAACAAATCGATAAGGGTTGGCTAATATTTCTTCTTTTAGTTTATTTAATTTAGATTCACTTAAAAACTCGCAAAAGTATATGCTTTCTCTATTTGAGCGATCAATTCGTTTTACAACGTATTTTTTTATGTTTTTTAAAACATGATTTCTTTCCTTTTCTTGTCCACACCACCAAGAGGCTATTTGTGGGAGTAATAATTCTTCGTTTAGAAAATACTTAGAAATAGCATTCATAAACGGAATTAAACCAGAGTTTTCTAAAACACCGCTTCCAATTGGGTTAACGATACTTACATTTCTTTGTCTTATTACATCGAGAATACCGGCAATACCTAGATAAGAATCTTCACGAAGTTCTAACGGATCCATATAAACATCGTCTACACGGCGTAAAATAACATGAACTTGCTTTAATTCTTTTAAAGATTTCATCCATACTTTTCCATTTCTAACAACTAAGTCGTTTCCTTTAACCAAAGGGTAACCAAGAAAAGAAGACATATAAGCGTGCTCAAAATAAGTTTCGTTATGTGGTCCAGATGTTAATATAACAATATTTGGGTGAGCAATACCTTCTGGAGCTGCATCAAGAAGCATTTGATTATAATCCTGAAAAAAATCACTTGGTTGTTTTACATTAATACTACTAAATAGATCAGGTGCGGCCTTATTCATGGCAAACCTGTTTTCTAGTGCATAACCTAAACCAGACGGTGCTTGTGTACGGTCGTTAACTACCCACATTCGGCCGTCAGGACCTCTGGCCAAATCTGCAGCATGAATTAATAAATTTTTGGATGTATTATAGTGTATTTGATCGCATTGACGTAAAAAACCACGATGAGCAAATAAAACCTCATGAGGTACAATACCGTTTTTTATAAGTTCCCGCTTACCATAAATATCCTTTAAAACTAAATTAAGTAACTCGGCGCGTTGTTTTAAACCTTTTTCAATGGTTTTCCACTCTTTATCATGAATTAAAAAGGGTACAACGCTTAAATCCCAAGAGCGATGTAAGCCCTTGGGATCGTTATAAACATTGTAAGTTACCCCGTTCTCGTCCATAAGCCAATCAATTTCCTTTTGTCTTGAAATTAATTCTTCTGGACCTGCATCAGTTAAATTAGATAATAAATTATCCCATTCTGGGTTAATTTTCATATTAGATTTCAATACTTCATCATAATTTTTATGATTGGTAAAATAATTTTGAAATAATGAGTTTGAATCTATGGTCATTTAAATTTTTAATTACTTTTTTCTTAAATCTGTTGTGTTAGGAAACTCAAAGTTAATAGGTAATTCTTTGTAATTGAATTTTTTAGAACTGCCTTTCTTTTTAACAGTAATGTTAGACGTGCTATCATCAGTTATAGTTTCTTTAACCGGATCGATTTCTCCTTGCGTATGCCCAGACTCCCAAAAACGATTAATTCGTCTAGATTCTGCCTCATAACTATTTACCGGATGCACGTCGTAAGAACGTCCACCTGGATGTGATACAAAATAAGTACAGCCACCAATAGAGCGCTTGTTCCATGTATCAACAATATCGAAAACAAGAGGAGAGTCTACACCAATTGTAGGGTGTAACGCAGAATATGGATCCCATGCTTTATATCGTATTCCTGCAACAAACTCTCCTTTTACAGAGGTTGCTTTAAGGTTTACTTTTACACCGTTGCAAGTTACAACATATCTTTCTTCCGTAAAGTTCGTTACTTTAATTTGGATTCGTTCCAAAGAAGAATCTACATAACGTGCTGTTCCGCCACCAGTCATCTCTTCACCTAAAACATTCCATGGTTCTATGGCCGCTCTAAGTTCTATATGAATATTATTTATGGTTACCATGCCATGTAAAGGGAATCTGAACTCGAAAAACGGATTAAACCATTCTTCTTTAAAGCGGTAACCAGCTTTATTTAGAGAGTTTACTATATCTTTTATATCTTCTCTTACAAAATGCTCAATTAAAAATTTATCATGTAATTCTGTACCCCAACGCACCAAATCGTGTTCGTAAGGTTTTTTCCAGAACCAAGCAACTAAAGTACGGACTAATAAATTTTGCATTAAACTCATTTGGGGATGTGGAGGCATATCGAAAGCACGAAGCTCTAAAATACCTAAACGTCCTGATGATGAATCTGGTGAATATAGTTTATCAATACAAAACTCTGCACGGTGAGTATTACCTGTTAAATCGGTTAGTAAGTGCCTAAATAATCTATCGGTTAACCAAAAAGGAACCTCGCCATCTTTTGGTATTTGACTAAAGGCTATTTCAAGTTCATATAGGTTTTCCATACGTGCTTCATCAATTCTTGGAGCCTGACTTGTTGCTCCAATAAAAGATCCTGAAAACAAATAAGAAAGTCCTGGATGATGTTGCCAAAATGTTAGTAAACTACGTAATAAACTTGGTTTACGTAATAATGGACTATCGGCAGGTGATATACCACCAAGTGTAACGTGGTTTCCACCGCCAGTTCCTGTATGTTTACCGTCAAGCATAAACTTTTCGGTACCAAGACGCGATTGTTTTGCTTCCTCGTAAAGTGTAAAGGTGTTTTTTGTAAGCTCGTCCCAGTTTTTTGCTGGATGTACGTTAATTTCGATAACACCAGGATCTGGAGTTATTTTCAAAGATTCCAACCTGTTATCTTTAGGTGCGGCGTAACCTTCTAATATTACCGGTATGTTTAATGCTTTTGCTGTAGCTTCAATAGACGAGAGTAAGTCTAAATAAAATTCTGCACAATCTAATGGTGGTAAGAATAAATATAGTTTTTGGTCTCTAACTTCTGCGCAAATTGCAGTTCTAATAAAATAATTAGTTTTTGGTTCTTCAAGTTCCCCATTAATAAAAGAAGCATACCTGTTGTTTGCTACTTTTTTATAGCTAGGAAATCTACCGCGCTTAGTAAATTGATCGGGTTCGAATTTAGGAAATTCTTCATATTCTGATTTATGCACTAGCGATGATAAAGGTAAACGTAAGCCAACTGGTGAATTACCAGGCGTTAAAAATAAATGGTTACGTCTAAACTGCCAAGTACAAGTATGCCACTGACCAAAGCTATTGTTTAGAGGCATTAAATAACCAACAACCTTAGAGGTTCCTTGTTCTAGTATTTCACCTAGTTTCTTCTGAATTAACGAACCATCTTTATCTGTTCTTGGGTCAATATCTGTTGGTAAATTACCCTCTTCCCAAAGAAAATAAAAAGCATCTTCAAAAGCAGGCATTATGGTTTTATCAGTAACACCTAAATATTGGGTTAAGGTCTTTAAAAATAATATATCAGCATTTTCAGGTACAATTTTATTGTCAGCAAAAGTTGATAATAATTTTTCGTTATGCCAAATTACTCTACCATCTTTACGCCAGCAAAGCTCAGTTCCCCAACGTGGTAAAGGTTCTCCAGGATACCATTTACCTTGTGCACGATGTAAAAAACCGCCTTTCGCAAATTTATTAAATAGGCGCTTTGTTAAGTCGTCTGCTAGTTGTCTCTTATGTGGTCCGTCGGCATCAGTATTCCATTCTGGCGATTCCATATCGTCTATAGAAACAAAGGTAGGTTCACCACCCATAGTTAAGCGCACATCACCTTTTTCAAGTTCTTTTTCAACCTTAAAACCAAGTTTATAGATGTCGTTCCACTGCTTATCAGTATACGGTTTTGTTACGCGAGGTGATTCAAAAATACGCTTTACAGAATTTTCAAATTCAAATTCAGTTTCACAAACATCAGACATTCCAGAAACGGGAGCAGCACTTTCAAATGAAGGTGTACAAGCCAACGGAATATGACCTTCTCCAGCTAATAGTCCAGATGTAGCATCAAATCCAATCCAACCAGCACCAGGTAAATATACTTCTGCCCATGCGTGTAAATCTGTAAAATCTTCTTCTGGTCCAGAAGGTCCATCAAGTGATTTTTCGTCTGATTTTAGTTGCACTAAATATCCTGAAACAAACCGTGCTCCAAATCCTAAATGTCTTAATACTTGAACAAATAGCCAAGCATAATCTCTACAAGATCCGTTTTTTTGAAGTAGTGTTTCTTCGCAAGTTTGCACACCAGGGTCTAGCCTAATGTTGTAGCTTAAATACTCGTATATCTTCTGGTTGATATCAATTAAAAAGTAGATTGTTTTTCTTGGCGTATAATCTAATGTTTTAATGAATTCGTGAATAAGAGGACCATTATCTGTAATTTCTAAATAGGGTAGTAGTTCCTTTTTAATGGTTTCATTATAAGTAAAAGGGTATTCTTCCGCAGCCTCTTCAACAAAAAAGTCGAATGGATTTATTGTTTTTAAGTCGGCAATAATTTCAACTTCAATAGATAATTCTGTTGTTTTATCTGGAAAAATTAATCGGGCTAAATAATTACCAAAGGCGTCCTGTTGCCAATTAAAAAATTGGTTTTCGGGTTTAATTTTTATTGAATATGCCTCTATAGGTGTTCTGCTGTGTGGTGCAGGACGTAATCTGAAAATATGTGGAGATAGATTTATTGGTCTATCATACTTGTACTTTGTTTTGTGTGAGATTACAATTTTTAACGCCATAAATTTCTTGGTTTATTTTGAATGAATTTAATAGTAAAAAAGATTCTTATAAAAATACATTAATTTTCCTTGTAAAATAGAGGATTTTAATAAAACTAGTGGCTTAGCCCGAAGTATTAAAATATTAAAAATTACGATGATAAAAAATGATGATATGATTAATATTATGATTGTTTACCTTGTTTTCAATAAATAATCATGATTGATACTTGTTTCGCTAGCAATAAATTAATGATTGTAAAACCTGTTTTCTTGCTCATTAACTCTAATAAAAGTAGTGCGTTTGGTGAGTTCTTTTAATCGAGAAGCACCTACATAGGTACAAGTGCTGCGTAAACCACCCAAAATATCTTGTAAAGTGATGTTAACAGCTCCTTTATACGGGACTTCTACTGTTTTTCCTTCACTGGCGCGATACTCAGCTACACCACCAACATGTTTATCCATAGCTGTAGAAGAACTCATACCGTAAAATTTACGATACTGTTTACCATTTTTTTCAATAATATCACCACCACTTTCATCGTGTCCGGCGAGCATACCGCCTAACATTACAAAATCTGCACCCGCTCCAAAGGCTTTTGCAATATCACCAGGGGTTGTGCAACCTCCATCGCTTATTATTTGTCCGCCTAAACCATGAGCGGCATCTGCACATTCAATAATGGCCGATAGTTGTGGGTAGCCTACACCGGTCTTTACACGTGTTGTACAAACAGAGCCTGGGCCAATACCAACTTTTACAATATCGGCACCAGATAGTATTAATTCTTCTACCATTTCTCCCGTAACGACATTACCTGCAATAATAACTTTATCTGGGTATTGTTTTCTAGTACTTTTTACAAAATCTGCAAAATATTCCGAGTAACCATTGGCCACATCGATACAGATAAATTTTAACTCTGGCTTTAGCTTAAATATAGCAGCAAGTTTTTCGGAATCATGTTTGCCAATTCCTGTGCTAACAGCAATATGGTTTAGATCGTTTTCTGAAATTGACGATAAAAAGTGTTCCCATTGTAAAATAGAATAATGTTTATGTATGGCAGAAAAAAGTCCTTTTTTTGAGAGTACTTTGGCCATTTCGAAAGTGCCCACAGTGTCCATATTAGCCGCCATAATAGGTATGCCGTTCCAAACCGTAGTACTGTGCAAAAATTTAAATTCACGCTCTAAACTAACTTCCGATCGGCTTTTTAAAGTAGATCTCTTAGGTCGGAACATAACATCTTTAAAGCCTAATTTTATTTCGTTTTCTATGCGCATTATTGTCTATTGTATTTTATTAAAAATTATTAAAAGAAAATTTAAATTTAAACAAAAAGAATAGAATTATGATTGACTAATTAATTATATTAGTGTTTTAATCAACATATTCTTTGTTTTGCTAACCCATTAATTATAAATGAATTTTTTTCCGCAGTCTGTAAAGTACGTAGCTATCAAGAAGAAGTTGTCTTTTTCAATTTTTGCATCTATTGCGGCTATTTTAATTATTGGTTACCTTTTTGTGGATGATAAAATATATCCTGAAGTCGCGGCCTTATTTCTCTTTGTAGTTGCTGTAATTCAGGTTTTTGCTTTACAATTTTTTTTAAAGAGTTTATTAAAGAATGAAGTGGTAAAAGAAAATTTAACCTCTAGGATTAAGGAATTAAAAAGAAATTTAGATAAATCTGAAAATTTAGCAGAGCATAAATCTATTTATTTAGCAAACATGAGTTATGAGGTACGAACACCACTTAACACGGTTTTAGGAATGCTTAATATGCTTAAACAAACGAGCTTGGATGGTGATCAAATTGCGCAGGTTGAAATTGCCGAATTTTCGTCTATGCATTTATTACAATTGGTTAAAATGGTTACCGATAATGCTGAAGTTGATGCAGCCGATGTAAAATTGAATTTTATAGCCATTGATTTAAAGCAAGATTTAGTTAACCTATTCAAAGTGTTCGAATATCAAGCATGGGAAAAAGGTCTAGAATTCGACTTTAAATTTTTGTTTGAAGAAAAAGATAAATCTTTGGTATATGGCGATTCATCTCGAATTCAGCAGGTTTTAATTAATTTAATTAATAATGCTATTAAGTTCACTAATGCCGGTAAAATTTCAATTATAATTGATCAAACTGTAGGTATAGATCATGAACAAATAGTAACGTTTTATGTAAAAGATACAGGAGTAGGTATGCGTTCAGATGAAGTTAAACGCTTTTTTGATGATGATAAAAATATTCCAGCTTCAATTATTAAGGACTATCGCGGTGCAGGTTTAGGTCTGTCGATTTCGCGTAAGTTGGTGAAGTTAATGGGAGGAACATTAAAACTTGAAAGTAAGGAGAATGAAGGTTCTACCTTTTATTTCAGTCTTCAATTAAAGAAGACTCTTAATATTAAAGTCGTTGAAGAAGCGACGCAAACGTTTCATGCTAAATTTAATGTTTTGGTTGCTGAAGATAATAGAATGAACCAAAAGGTAATTAAGTTTTTACTTGAAAAACAAGGTGCAGACTGTACGTTTGCAAAAAACGGATTGGAAGCCGTAGAGCTTTATAAAATTTTAGATTTCGATATGATTTTTATGGATATCTATATGCCAGATATGGATGGTTATGAGGCTACTAGAGAAATTCTAAAAACCAAAAAATATCAACAACATAAAACACCAATTATAGCGGTGTCTGCAAGTGCTTTTGAAGAAGATATTGAAAGTGCTAAGCGTGCAGGAGCAAACGAATTTTTAGCAAAACCTCTAGAGTTACCTAAACTAAAAGCTTTGCTTGAAAAATACGCGCTTTAAAATCTACTAGCGTTATTTACTTTATGGCAATAACACTAATTTCTACATTTACATTTTTAGGCAATTTAGCTACTTGAACAGTTTCACGAGCAGGAGCAGTGGCATCGTTAAAGTAACTTCCGTAAACTTCATTAATGTTAACAAAATCGTCCATATTACTAATAAAAATCGTCGATTTAATAACGTTTTCAAACGTCATATCAGCAGCTTTTAGCACGGCTTTTAGGTTATTCATCACCTGCGTAGTTTCAGCTTTTATATTTTCTAAAACAAGTTCACTGGTTTTTGGATTAATAGCTATTTGTCCCGAGGTATAAAGGGTGTTTCCTGTTAAAACAGCTTGATTGTAAGGCCCAATAGGAGCTGGTGCTTCAGTAGTTGTTATTATTTTTTTCATTAGTAGTTTTATTATGAGTTTGAAACCGATTAATTAAGACTTAAAAATAACGAATTTATACTTCTGTGTAAACAAAAATATAAGTCTTATTTTTAAAGTTGGGTGTCGGCTTGTTTACGTTTTTCGTATTTAAGATCTTGTAAAAGACTTGATTTTATGCCAATAAAGAAATTCCATGAAGTATAAGTTCCAAAAGGCACCCAACTTAAATTCATTCTCCAACTCTCTAAATCACGTTCAAAACGCAGTTGTGTAGAGGTGAAGCCGTTATTTTTAACATCGTAACCTGATGATGCGCCAACCGACCATTTATCGGATAATTGGATATCTCCTGAAAACATCAAGGAATGCGATGATATTTCGTTTTGCCTTATAGAGTTAGAGTAATTTACAGCATAAGCTAAACGCAAACTCCAAGGGAGCTTGTATCGATAAAGGGCATTTTTAGTATCACTATCTTTATCTTCTTTTTTCTCAATGGGTTTGGAGAAATCTTGCGAAACACCAAACATATCATCATCACGACCACCACCTTGTAGATTTTCATCTCGGTTTCTATCGTCGTCTTTAGAGTCCTTTTTTCCTTTTTTATCGCTAGATAGCGACCAACTTGCTGTCATGTTCGCACTGGTCAATCTAAATAAACTTCCGCCATTATCAACATTAAAAGTGTCAATTCTATTATTGTTGTTATCTAAAGCATAAGGATCTAGCGTTGCTCCAAAGTTTAAACTTAATTTATTATCAAATAGCTGTGTACCTCCACTCATTCTTATTGGGCTCCATTGTAAAGAGTCTCCTGCAAAGTTATAAGAGGTAGAAAAGTTTAAGTTATTTAATAAAACAACTTTTTTAGGCTCTGTTGCTGTACTATCTTTATCGCGTACTTTAGCTTCTATGTTGTTTGATAATGAAATGCCCATAGAGCTAGAAAATGTTTGACCTGGTGTACCAAAAATACTTTCTTCAAATCGGGTGAAAGAAACATCTTCTTTTGTTTCTCCATCGGCACTAACTACCTCGTAAGTGTCGTAATATTTATCGAAAGCAGGATTGATGTTATAACTAATAGAAGGACGCATTACATGTCTTATTTTTTGAATTTTCGGGTCTTTACCCTCTTTTTCAAAATCAAACATACCGTATATAGTAGTTCCTAAACTTGTACTAAAATTATAAGTTCTAAAAGAATCGAAACCATTAACAGTTTCGGTAACGGTTTCTCTTGTGGTGGTGTCAAAGCTTTTATCTATGGTTTTAAAAGTCCAAACTTCATTAAAGTTTGTACTCGCACTCATGCTAAAATATTTAAATAATTTAAAGTTTGTGGTTAATGGAATGCTATGTTGAAACCCTGCTTTGGCGTCGTCGAACATTTCCTTTTTAAAGAATAACGAATCCGTGGTTTCAATTCTATTTTCACCACGTAAATTATATTGTAAGTTTATGTTTTGTATAATTCCTTTTTTAGAACCTGTTTTGGGAGCAAAAGGATACATTCTACCAATACTACCTTGCAAAGTTGGCAAGGTCATATTAATAGTTTCTGTTTGTGTATTTTGTGAGTGTGTAGCGGTTAAACTTAAGTTAACTTGTGGCTCACCTTGAAAAGTTTTAGAGTAAGAAACCGAAGATGATAAGGTATTATTAAATCGGTTTGCTAAATTCACTTGGTTTAGGGAACCGCTATAATAGTTGCTACTACCAAGGTTTACAGAGGCTGAAAAACGTGAGTTGGGATTGGCCTTAGCGTCCTGACTGTGAGACCATCTTAAATTGTATAGCGTGTTTTTAGCATAATCAGAAAAACCAAGTTCACTAGTTATTAAGCTTTCGTATCTAAAAGCCAAGTTACCTCTATATTTATAACGTTTAGCATAGGTGTTTTCTACTCTTAATCCATAACTTCCGTTGGTATAATAATCTCCTAAAACAGTTAAGTCAACGTTATCACTAACCGCAAAGTAGTAACCACCATTTTGTAAAAAGAATCCTCGAGAATTTTGCTCACCAAAACTTGGTAAAATTACGCCTGAAGTATGTTTTTCACTCTGTGGAAAAAAACCAAAGGGTAAACCAATAGGTGTTGGCACATCATATATAAATAGATTAGCCAAACCAGTAATAATTTTTTTACCTGGTACAATTTTCGCTTTTCTTAGTTTTATATAATAATCGGGATCATCTAAATTTTCTGCAGTAGTATATTTTGCATTTTTTAAATAGTAAACCGAATCGTTTTCTTTTTTTGTAATACTAGCAATTACAGTACCTTCACCTTGCTCGGTTTTAGAATTGTAAATAAGTGCTTTTTTAGATTTTGAGTTAAAAATAATAGAGTCTGGCTCTACAACACTACTTCCTTGAGTAAACACAGGTTTTTGCGTGTATTCTCCTGTAGTATCAATAATTCCTCGAGCATGAACCGTATTTGTGGTGTAATCTACAGTAATACTTCCTGCAGTAATGTTCATGTCTCCATAATCAATTTTAGCCTGATTGTATAGGTACAACTTATGCTTAATTTGATTAAATGTAGTATAATCTACGGCGCTGTAAATCACTTTATTTTCTAAAAGACCTTTTTTAGGTTTAATAGAATCGGTTTGTGTGGAGTCCGTAACTTTTTCATCAAGTATTGGTGCTAAAACGCTATCGGTTTTAATAGTGACCCGTTCTTCAATAGCAGGTTTTATAGAATCCGTAGGTTTTTTGATGTCTTGCCCGAAGCTTAGCATGTTGATAAACATGGTAAAACTTAGTGTAAAAAGTATATTAAAGTTGTTTGTCTGCAACGCTTTTAAATGTATTTTTGTAAAAGTATGGCTCGGTTTTTGAAAAGCCAAAATTACATATATTTTTCTGTGAATGTTTTATATTCTTAGAAAAATTTTAAATTAAACTAAACCGAGTATTTTAATCGTTACTATTTTAAAATTGGCATACTTTTAATTTTAAAAATAGTACTGTTTTTTATACAGCGGTTTAAAACACAATCTGATTTATCACATGAAAACGAACACCTTATTACTTTTCGTATCTTTTATATTAGTATTAACATTTTCTTCATATGCATATAATGGGAATAACGACGCAGATAAATTTGTTGTTGTACTAGATGCGGGACATGGCGGGAAAGACCCAGGTAATATGGGTAATGGCTATAAAGAAAAAGATATTGCATTAAAAGTGGTTTTAGCTATAGGGAGTGCATTAGAGAAAAACCCAAATATTGAAGTGATTTACACACGTAAGGAAGATAAATTTATAGATTTATTTGTAAGAGGTAAAATTGCAAACAAAGCTAAAGCCGATTTATTTGTGTCTGTGCATTGCGATTCACATACCTCACAAGCATATGGTGCAGGTACTTTTGTTTTAGGTTTACATAGAAATAATACTAATTTTGAAGTAGCTAAAAAGGAAAACTCCGTAATTTTATTAGAAGATAATTACCATCAAAATTACTCGGGATACGATCCAAATTCTCCAGAGTCTGCAATTAGTATTATGATGGGTATGGAAGATTATTTAGATCAAAGTATTCAACTTGCAAGTTTAATTCAAAAGAATTTTGTTGGAAAATTAAAACGAAAAGATAGAAGTGTTAAACAAGCCGGTTTTATTGTGTTACATCAAACGGTTATGCCAAGTGTTTTGGTAGAACTTGGGTTTTTAACAAACAATAGAGAAGGTGCTTATTTAAACTCTAAAAAAGGCCAACAAGATATGTCTAAGGCTATTACAGATGCCATTTTACAATATAAAGCCTCGTTAGAACAAAACGTAGCACACACTGTTTTTGAAGATGAAGTTATCGAAACATCATCTGGAAGTGATGAGATATATAACGATGTGACTTTTAAAATTCAAATTGCAGCAAGTTCAAAATCTTTAGCAACAAAACCTTATAATTTTAAAGGATTATCAACTATTTCTAAAGAAAAAACAGGCAATTTGTATAAGTATTATTATGGTGCTACATCAAACTACACAGAAACAAAGCGATTAGTTAACGATGCCAAAAGTAAAGGCTATAAGTCTAGTTTTGTTGTTGCTTTTAAAAATGGAAAAAAAGTAAGTCTTACCGAAGCTTTAAAAAGGTAATTACGAAAATAAGAGCATTCTTTTTAAAATTATCTTAAATTTGTCTTTGTTATTTAAAGAAAATACAATTTGAAAATATCTAGAGAAGTAAAAACAGGCATATTAGTATTATTAGGAATTATCCTTTTCATATTTGGGTTTAATTACCTTAAAGGGCAAAACTTATTAGATAGTTCTAAAACTTACTATGCAGTTTACGAAAATGTTGAAGGTTTAGCGCCTGCAACCCCTGTAACCATTAATGGTCTTAATGTTGGTAAAGTTATTAGCATCAAATTTAAAGGTGATGGTTCTGGTAAATTATTAGTAGAATTATTGGTTGATAACGATTTTGAATTTTCAAAAAACAGTACTGCGCAGCTTTATGATACGGGTTTAATAGGAGGAAAGGCTATCGCAATTATTCCAGCTTTTGATAAGGCAGGTAATGCTGAAAATGAAGCGACATTAATTGGAACGGTAAAAGCCGGGTTAACAGATGCATTAGCCAACCAATTAACGCCATTACAAGCTAAAATTGAAGCGATGCTAACTAGTGCCGATGCTTTAATTTCGAACTTAAATGATATTTTGGACGAAAAAGGAAAGGCGAACTTAAAATCGAGTTTAGCTAGCTTGAGTGAAACTATGAATTCGTTTCAAGGGAGCTCGAAAGCGTTAAACCGAATTATGCAAACCAATCAGTCTAAGATAACTACAGTTTTAACCAACGCTGAAAGTGCAAGTAATGATTTGGCTAAAATGACGGGAGAACTTTCTAAAACAGATCTAGCAGCTACCATGAAGAATTTAGAAACTACTTTATCAAGTTTTGAAAATATTATGGCAAACCTAGAAAAGGGAGAAGGTACCATGGGCAAACTATTAAAAGACGACGACTTATATAATAATTTAGAAGGTGCAACCGAAGAGTTGGAATCACTATTATTAGACTTTAAGTTACACCCCAACCGCTACACGAGAATTCTTTCTAAAAAAGAAATTCCATACCAAGAACCAGAAACTAACTAAGATTTAAATGACATATTTACCAAACATTGTATTCGCCATAATTTTATTTTTTGGCATTGGGTATTTTGCAAAAAATGTAAAAAAACTATTTCGTAACATTAACCTCGGTCAAGATGTTGATGTTAGTGATAACAAACCAGAACGTTGGAAAAACATGGCACGTATTGCCCTTGGGCAAAGTAAAATGGTGCGTCGTCCTGTTTCAGGATTTTTACACGTTATAGTTTATGTAGGGTTTGTTATTATTAATATTGAAGTTTTAGAAATTATAATCGATGGTCTTTTTGGAACACACCGTATAGGTTTAAGTGTTTTACCAACATCGGTTTATGGATTTTTAATAGGTACTTTTGAAGTTTTAGCATGTTTAGTTTTTGTATCAGTTATCATATTTTGGATACGTAGAAATGTAATCAAGATTCAACGTTTTTTGAAAAGCGAAATGACTGGTTGGCCAAAAAACGATGGAAATTTTATTCTATATTTTGAAATGGTTTTAATGAGCCTTTTCTTAATTATGAATGCTACCGATTTGCATTTTCAAGCCTTAAATTCAGGAAATGTTATTAGTCAATATATTGCACCAATGTTTTCAGGTTTACCAGAAACAACCTTACATTTTATAGAGCGTAGCGCTTGGTGGATACATATCGTTGGTATTTTAATATTTTTGAATTATCTATATTTTTCAAAGCATTTACACATATTATTAGCATTTCCTAATACCTTCTACGGTAAATTAACACCAAAGGGACAATTTAATAATTTAGAATCGGTAACCAATGAGGTAAAACTTATGATGGATCCAAACGCCGATCCATTTGCAGCGCCTGCAGAAGGTGCAGCCGATGAAGTGCCTGCTAAATTTGGAGCTAGCGATGTACAAGATTTAAGTTGGGTGAGTTTATTAAATGCTTACACGTGTACGGAATGCGGACGCTGTACTAGCGAATGCCCTGCAAACTTAACAGGTAAAAAATTATCACCTCGAAAAATAATGATGGACACTCGTGACCGTCTAGAAGAAGTTGGTAAAAACATCGATGCGAACAATGGTGAATTTAAAGACGACGGTAAGCAGCTTCTTGGTGATTATATAACAAACGAAGAAATTTGGGCTTGTACAAGTTGTAATGCGTGTGTAGAGGCTTGCCCTGTAAGTATAGATCCTTTATCGATAATTATTGAAATGCGTCGTTATTTAGTTATGGAGCAAAGTGCGGCCCCAACGGAGCTTAATAATATGATGACCAATATTGAAAATAACGGAGCACCATGGCCATATAATCAAATGGACCGTTTGAATTGGAAAGATGAAAAATAATGAATGAGATACGCTTTAACCATATTAATTTTAATTTGTTTTAATCAGCTTCAATCTCAGGTTGGGTACCAAAAAGATTCATTACAAATAAAGGTCTACGCTGCTATTGATTATGTAGATAGTCACCCCTTAGAAATTAAGGTTAAAAAAGTATTTTGTGATTATTGCTCAGAGTTTCAAATAGAAAAAATATCAGAAGAGGCTTACCGAAGAACGTTTTTAATTCGTAATGATAAAAATGTTCGACTTACAAACGGCACATTTAAACATGCTTTATATATTAGAGTTTCGAAAAAGGATTTAGCAGGTTTAAAAAGAGAAAATTTTGAAGTAGAAGAAGAGGAAGAAGTAAAATCAAAGAATTAAAATAAACCATTTTAATTTATAAAAGAATAAAAATGAGCGAACAACTAAACGTACCAACCATGGAAGAACTCATGGCTCAAGGCAAACAACCCGATATTTTATTTTGGGTAGGTTCTGCTGGAAGTTATGATGATAGAGCCAAGAAAATAACACGTGCTTTTGTTAAAATATTAAATAAAGCCAACGTTAATTTTGCTGTTTTAGGCACCGAAGAAACTTGTACAGGCGATGTTGCAAAGCGAGCCGGAAACGAGTTTTTGTTTCAAATGCAAGCCATGATGAATATCGAGGTTTTAAATGCTTACGAGGTTAAACGTATTGTAACTTGCGATCCACATTCTTTTAATTGCTTAAAAAATGAATATCCAAGCTTAGGTGGTAAATATGATGTTTTACACCATACACAATTTATAAAAGAGTTAATTGAAACTAAAAAGCTAGATATTAAAGATGGTGTTTTTAATGGAAAACGTATCACATTTCACGACCCTTGTTATTTAGGTCGTGCAAACTCGGAGTATGATGCACCACGAGATGTGTTAGCAACGTTAAATGCTAACCTTCTCGAAATGAAACGAAGTAAATCGACTGCATTATGTTGTGGAGCAGGAGGTGCGCAAATGTTTAAAGATGCAGAAAAAGGGAATAAGGAAATAAACGAACTTCGTACAGAAGATGCGCTTAAAACTAACCCAGAAATTATAGCAACGGCTTGTCCATATTGTATGACTATGATGAGCGATGGCGTAAAAGTGAAAGAAAAAGAGAGTGAAATAACCGTTTTAGATATTGCAGAATTAATTGCGCAGTCTCAAGGTTTATAAATAATTCAATTTAATAAATGAAGACTGTTTGGGTTTTTAATTAACCAGAATATTATTCATATTATAAATAAAAAATAATGCTAGTAGATTTTAATATATTACCACCAGAATCACGCGTTTGGATATACCAAGCCAATCGTTCGTTTAACGAGCAAGAACTGGAAGAAATTAAGGACAAACTAAATGTTTTTATCGAAAACTGGACGGCACACGGTAGCGATTTACAATCGGGTTACACTATAGAGTACAAACGTTTTATTGTGATTGGTGTTAACCAAGCTATGAGCCAAGCTACAGGTTGTTCCATAGATGCTTCGGTGCATTTTATTCAACAATTAGAAAAGGATTACAATGTCGATTTAATGGATAAGATGAATGTATCTTACAAGCAAGGTGAATATGTAGCTTATAAAACGTTAACAGATTTCCGTAAAATGGCAAAAGACAAAGCAGTTTCTAAAAACACCATTGTTTTCAATAACTTAGTAGCTAATGTTGGTGAGTTTAAAGAAAACTGGGAGGTTCCTGCAAGTGAAAGCTGGCATAGTAGATTTGTAAAGTAAAATTAAAGCACCCACAAATTATTAGAATTTGTGGGTGTTTTTTTATGATTATTTTCAAGAAATCATGTGATATTTTACAAGAATGAATAAAGTGTTTTATTCTTTAAAAAACTTTCATAATTCAAATAGAATAATGATTTTTACATCTTTGAAAAAGTAAAAACTAAATTATGGCTAAAGAGATTGTTTTATTAAATATTTCAGGACAGGATAAACCAGGTTTAACATCGAGTTTAACTGGCGTTTTGGCCGAATATGGCGCAAAAGTTTTAGATATTGGTCAAGCCAATATTCATGATACATTGTCGCTCGGTATTTTGTTCGAAATAAAATCTAAAAAGAAATCTGCAGCTGTTTTAAAAGATTTACTTTTCAAAGCGTATGAGCTTGGTATTTCTGCTAAGTTTACTCCAATCTCTTTAGATAAATATGAAGATTGGGTTACTCTGCAAGGAAAAGATCGTTACATCGTAACACTTTTAGGTGAAAAATTAGCAGCTAAACAAATATCTGAAGTAACGAAAGTAATTTCAGAAAAGAATTTAAATATTGATTCTATTAAACGTTTAACAGGGCGTTTATCTTTAAAAAAACATGCTGAATATCCTCGTGCTTCTATTCAACTTTCTATTCGTGGTAGAATAGAAGATAAAGCAGAAGTTACGGCTAAATTCATGCAAATTTCTAACGATTTAGATATTGATATAGCTTTTCAGGAAGATAATATTTACCGTAGAAACCGTCGTTTAGTTTGTTTCGATATGGATTCTACTTTAATACAAGCCGAAGTTATCGATAAACTAGCAGAACTTGCTGGTGTTGGAGATGAAGTTAAAGCGATTACTGAATCTGCTATGCATGGGGAGATTGATTTCAACGAAAGTTTTAAACAACGCATGAAGCTTTTAAAAGGCTTAAGCGAAGAGGTTTTACAAGATGTTGCTGTGAACTTACCAATAACTAAAGGTGCTCGACGTTTAATTGATACATTGAAAAGTTACGGTTTTAAAACGGCTATTCTTTCTGGTGGATTTACTTATTTTGGTGAGTATTTAAAGAAAGAATTAGGCATGGACTATGTTTATGCTAACCAATTGGAAATTGTAGATGGTAAGTTAACTGGTGGGTATTTAGGTGATATTGTTGATGGAAATAAAAAGGCAGAATACTTAAAAGAAATAGCTAAAAAAGAAGGTATTGATATTAGTCAAACTATTGCCGTTGGTGATGGTGCAAACGATTTACCGATGCTTAATTTAGCAGGTTTAGGTATTGCTTTCCATGCTAAACCAAAAGTAAAAGATAATGCGCAGAGTTCTATATCTAGTATTGGTTTGGATGGTGTTTTATACTTGTTAGGGTATCACGATAGACATATAGATTTAATTGAATAAAGATTATTTCTTTAATAGAATAAAAAAAAGCTCTAAAAATTTTTAGAGCTTTTTTTTATGGATTACATTTTCTTAGTCACGATAAATGGCCATTATTGGTATATCGAAGTTGTTTAACAAATCTTCAGTTAAGCTAAAAGAGAATAGGCGTTGGTAAAAATTTCGCTTATGGTTTATTAAGCAAACCATATCTATTTTATTGTTACTGCAGTATTCTGTTAACGATTTCTTGAGGTTAATAGAGTCAATAGAAATAAACTTTACGTTATTTAGATGAGCTGAATCTAACGACTTTTTAAAGGTTTCCATTAGTGGAGAAATAGATTCAACATGAGCCAAATCGAAATGGATAACATGTAAATTTGAATTGAATTCTTGCGATTTTTCAATAACATCTCCTAACGGTGTAATTTCATCTTCTTTATAATCTACAAGAAAAACAATGTTATCCAGGTAACCATCAAAAACAGCTTTTTCTGGCACAGCAATAACCGGTTTACTAATTTCTTCTAATATTTTTATAGTATTGGTTTCCATAAAAATATTGAACAGACTATTTTGGCTACTTTGCGTACCCATTATAATCAAGTCTATTTTATCTTCTTTTTTTATAATGTATTTTTTAAGAGACTCAACAAAAGTACCTTCATCAACAACATATTTTACATTTAAGTTTCCAACTTTACTGTTTTTAATAAGTTTTTCAAAAGGAGGGAATTTATCTTTTTTACTTCTAAAATTCTGAATATCAACTTTGTTATAAACAGCTTGAGCATCTTCATTTAAAGAATCTCCAGAGGTATACGTGTGATATACAATTAGCTTTGAATTCGATTTTTGCGCATATTCCATGGCATATGTAAAAGCATTTAAGGATAATTCGGTGAAATCTGTTGGAAATAATATGCTTTTCATCTTTTTAACGATTAGTGTTATGTTTTAATTTTAAATAAAATCGGGGTTATAGTGTTGCTAGATATTTTACAGCGTACACTAGCACAACACTAACAACAAGGCCTATAAAAACTTTAAATAAATCCATACCTAAGTTACTAAACATAGATCTTCTAGCCTCATTTTTTCTAAGCATATAGTTTAAAGCTATTTCTCGTCCAGCCAAAATACCTATAAATACCCAAGTTGTGCTCATGGGTACATTGTTCAATTCTTTAAAATAAAATAAAATTATACCGTACGTAAAATCTATTAAAGTAGCCGATCTTATATCTACGGTGTTAGTTTTCGATTTAATAATACCTTGTATAGCACCTCCCTTTTTTGCAATAATAAAAGCAAGCATTGCTAATATAATAATTAACGAAAAAATAAGCTGCCATAATTTTAATTGCCTTGGTAAATAGACATAAATATTAGCGAAATCTTGTATTAACCATTGCGACCATAAAAAACCGGTAGAACCCCATTGTAAAGCAGTCCATATTTTGTTTTCTCTATCGGTTATTGGGTTTTCTATAAATTTTTTCTCTAATATTTTGGATATTGCTAAATACAAGATAATGGCCGCAACAAATGAAACAGCATAACCAGAAATAGATTTTAGTACCATATCTGTTAAATTCTTTTGGTTAAAAAACGTAAGAATTAAAAATGAAGTACTTACAGGAATTCCTGTACGCGTAAGCAGCATTAAAATTATTGGAGGTAATATATAATACCATGAAAATGGATCAGGCATTGGGTATTTTTCTAAACGACCGTAAGAGACATCTCCGCTATGGGTAATGTAACCATAGATTAGTGTAAAGGTTAAAATACCACCTGCATAAAGCCATAATACCCACCATTTTTTTCGCTCGTTAGAACTTAAAAAAGTTCCTAAGGTTTGAATGGTATCATTACCTATTACAGAATAGGCGGCTAAAGTGAAGCCAAGATAAATAACTACTATTGAAAAATCCATTGATAATTTTAGTATGGTTGTTTTTTTAATGGGAGTAAATAACGCTTTTAAAACAATGCGATATGTTATATAATGTTTATTATTTGGTTAAATGTTATTATTTACAAATATCTCTAAATCTGTAGTTTATTGGGACTCTTCTAAATGATGAAAAAAAAAGATTTTAATGTTTGTTTTATGCTAAATGATGGGGGATATAATGGCAGATTCATTTTTGAATTTGTGTATACCACTGAAATGTGTTAATTCTACTTAAAAGGCTGTTCTTATATAAAATGATAAAAGTATATAATTTGTAATTTACTTGAATAAAGATTTTAAAGCTGTTACAAACTTCTGTATAAATCTATCTTAAAGTCTTTTCATCTTCTTTTTAAAAGTATTATTTTGGCATGATTATTAGTACTATACTTAATTACTAATACTTTCTTAATTAATTCTTTTTATGCGTCATATAAAATCTACCATACTCTGTCTGTTTTCTGCACTTTCTATTTATGGTCAAACCTCTAAGAATCCCTTAGAAACTGCCAATGCTCAAGCACAACACAAATGGGTCGATAGCGTGTATTCCTCGTTATCTTTATCTCAAAAAATTGGACAGCTGTATATGGTTCAAGTTATGTCTAACCAAAGTGCGGCAACAAAAGTTAAGGTCGAAAATTTAGTAAAGAACAATCATATTGGTGGTGTTATATATTCTAATGGCGGACCTTACCGTCAGGCTAAGCTTAATAATCAATTGCAAGCATTATCTAAAATTCCACTTTTAGTTGGTATGGATGCCGAATGGGGTTTAAGTATGCGTCTAGATTCTACATATGCTTTTCCATGGAACATGACGTTGGGAGCTATAAAAGACGATAAATTAGTTGAAGAAGCCGGTCGATATATTGGCGAGCATTGTAAGCGTTTAGGAGTACATTTTAATTTTGCACCAGTTGTAGATATTAATACCAACCCTAAAAATCCAATAATTGGCAATCGTTCTTTTGGTGAAGATCGGGATAATGTAACGCGAAAAGCATCTGCTTTTATGAAAGGGATGCAAGGTGCAGGTGTTTTGGCTAATGCAAAGCATTTTCCTGGTCATGGAGATACGGATCAAGATTCGCATTTAACCTTGCCAACCATTAGTTTTAATGAAAAACGAATAGACTCAATAGAGTTATACCCATATAGAAAGTTAATAACGGAAGGGCTTTCTAGCGTTATGGTTGCACATTTAAATGTACCAGGTTTAGATAATTCTGGAGTGCCTTCATCTTTATCAAAACATATTGTTACCGATATTTTAAAAGAAAAATTAGGTTTCAAAGGTTTGATTTTTACCGATGCATTAACCATGAAAGGCGCTGCCGATTTTGATGAAACGGGCGATATTGATTTAGCTGCTTTTAAGGCTGGAAACGATGTGATGCTCATGTCGGAAAATGTTGGTATTGGCGTTTCTAAAATAAAAGAAGCGTATAACAGAGGTGAAATTACAGAAGCGCGATTAGAACTTTCGGTTAAAAAGATTTTAATGGCTAAGTACAAAGTTGGTTTACAAAATTATAAACCCATTAGTTTAAATAACCTTAGAAGAGATTTAAATAGACCAGAAGATGATATTTTATATGAAGAACTCCTGGAAAATGCCATTACTGTAGTTAAAAATGAGAATAGCTTAGTTCCTTTAAAAAAGTTAGAAATTAAATCGATAGCTTATGTTAATTTAGGTGACGATTCTGGCGATGTGTTTTTTAATGAACTTAAAAAGTATGGTAAAGTACATGCCGTAAAAGGGAATAACTTAGAGGAGTTAATGGGTAGGTTAGAGCCTTATAATACTGTTATTATTGGTTTGCATAGGTCTAATGCTAACCCTTGGAAAAGCTATAAATTTACTCAAGAAGAGATTGGTTGGTTACACGAAATTTCTAGGTCTCACAATGTAATCTTAGATGTATTTGTTAAGCCATATGCGCTTGCCGATTTAAGAACTATGGCAAATATAGAGAGTGTTATTGTTAGTTATCAAAATAGCGCCATTGCACAACAAAAATCTGCTCAACTTATATTTGGGGCTATTGCTTCAAAAGGTACGCTTCCAGTTTCTATTGGTCAATTTTATAATGCTGGCGAGGGTATAGATATTGATGCGATAAAGCGTTTGGGATATACTGTTCCAGAACGTGTAGGAATGAGTTCTAAAAAATTAAATAGAATAGATTCCATAGCGAATTATGCTGTAAATAATAAAATGACACCTGGAATACAACTTTTAGTTGCCAGAAAAGGAAAAGTGATTTATAACAAAAACTTTGGAAAACATACCTATAACGGAAAAGAAAAAGTGGGTTTTGATGATATTTACGATGTAGCATCTTTAACTAAAATATTAGCAACGCTGCCGTTAGTAATGGAATTAGAAGAGCAGAATGTTATTACGCTCGATACTAAATTAGAAGAAGTTTTACCGGAATATAAAGGCTCGAATAAGGAGAATGTTACTTTTAAGAAAATGTTGTCGCATTATGCGCAATTACGTCCGTGGGAACCTTTTTATTATCATACACTAGATACGGTAACCAAACGCCCAAGTACAAAATATTATAGAAAAATTAGAAGTCCAGAGTTTAATGTTGAAGTGGCTAAAAACTTATTCTTAAGAACTGATTATCAAGATTCTTTACCGAAGATTATTAAAGACTCGGAGTTGTTAGATAGATTAAGGTATCGCTATAGTGACTTTCCTTATTATATTTTAAAGAAATTTATTGAAGAGTATTACGACAGAACGTTGGAACAATTAACTCAAGCACATTTTTATGAGTCTTTAGGTGCAAATTATACAATGTACAATCCTTATCATAAAATAAGCAGTAAAAAAATAGTACCAACAGAAGAGGATAATTATTATCGTTTTCAAAAAGTTCATGGGTATGTTCACGATATGGGCGCCGCCATGCAAGATGGTATAGGTGGCCATGCCGGTATTTTTAGTAATGCCAATGACGTTGCTAAAATTATGCAAATGTATTTGCAAAAAGGGTTTTACGGTGGTAAGCGTTATTTAAAAGAAGAAACCGTAGATAAGTTTAATACACGTTATTTTGAAGATAAAAATAATAGGAGAGGTATTGGTTTTGATAAACCTCAGTTAGGAGAAGCAGGGCCAACATGTGGTTGTTTATCTATGAAAAGTTTTGGGCATTCCGGTTTTACAGGAACCTATGCTTGGGCAGATCCAGATGAAGAGATTGTTTACGTATTTCTAGCTAATAGAACCTATCCAAATGCGGGTTCTAACTTGTTGTTAAAAGAAAATATTAGAACAGAAATTCAGCGTTTAATTTACGAAGCGATTGAAGATTAAAATTTTAAATTGAAGAGAATGAAAATAGGTATAGTATGTTATCCAACATTTGGAGGTAGTGGTGTTGTAGCAACAGAGTTAGGTTTAGAGCTTTCTAAGCGAGGTCACGAAATTCATTTTATTACATATAACCAACCAGTGCGATTGGAATTATTAGGTAATAACGTTCACTATCATGAAGTAAATGTTCCAGAATACCCTTTATTTCATTATCAACCATACGAGTTAGCTTTATCTAGTAAGTTGGTGGATATGGTGAAGTTGCACAAAATAGAAATACTTCATGTACATTATGCTATTCCACATGCATACGCGGCTTATATGGCAAAGAAAATGTTAATTGAAGAAGATATTTACGTACCGATAGTAACAACTCTGCACGGTACAGATATTACTCTGGTTGGTAGCCATCCGTTTTATAAACCAGCCGTAACCTTTAGCATCAATAAATCTGATGCTGTAACTGCAGTTTCAGCTAGTTTAAAAGAAGATACTTTGCGTTTATTTGATATAAAAAACGACATTGAGGTTGTTCCTAATTTTATAGATTTAGAAAAATATAAACATCATGGCATTACTGATTGTCAGCGTGGTATGATGGCTAAAGACAACGAAAAAATAATAACACATATTAGTAATTTACGTCCGGTAAAACGGATAGAAGATGTTATTAGTGTGTTTTATAATATTCAAAAAGCAATGCCAGCTAAACTCATGTTCATTGGTGAAGGACCAGAAAAGGAAAAAATGGAAATACAATGTGCTGAGTTGGGGATTACAGATAAAGTAATTTTCTTCGGGAGAAGCAATGAAATAGATAAAATTCTATGCTTCAGTGATTTATTTCTATTGCCTTCTCAAACAGAAAGCTTTGGTTTAGCAGCTTTAGAAGCTATGGCATCTGGTGTTCCTGTAATTTCTAGTAATACAGGCGGAATTCCAGAAGTAAACGTTCATGGTGTTTCTGGGTATTTAAGTGAAGTAGGTGATATTGAAGATATGAGCAAAAATGCCATACACATTTTGAGCGATGATAATCGTTTAAAAACCTTTAAAGAAAATGCAAGAAAAGAAGCTTTGAAGTTTGATTTACATGAAATTGTACCTCAATATGAAAAAATTTACGAGAAAACTTTAGCGAAATGTTTAGTGCTATAATTAAAGCTTCCAAGTGTTAAAGTCTATTTATATACTGTTGTAATTACGCTGTGTAACTATTGTAAGTATTTAAATAAATGCTAAATATTAAGTGCGTTTAAGTTGTTTTTGAATTTTTCTAATAGCCGATTCTATTGATTTTTCGGGTTCAATAATATTGTATTCACCCCAAAACTTAGGATCGGAAAAACCAGAGGCTTCATCGGCTAAAATAGTAGTAGGTCTAATGGCTTTTTCTCTAGATTTTATTGTTTTTGTGTTGCTTTCTTTCCAGTTTGTAACGGCCATTTCACTATTTAATGTATAAGTGCTGTTAAATAGTTTGCCTTTCCAATTTACTTTAAAAGTTAGCGCAATATTGCTGTAAGCATAATGCCATTTACCATTTTGAGTTCTATAATTAACACGATATGTAGCTTGGGTTGGATAGACATCAACCCTACGAGGTTTTTTACGTATATACATTTTACTCGATAGCTCTTTGTTCTCAACATTTAAGTTGTAAACCGCGCTGGTAAGTGCTAAAGTTTCGGAATCTATGTAGAGCTTCCCGTAATAAAGTGGCGTTATAATATTTGTTTTTTGTTTAAAGTTTATTACATAAACTTGCTTATTATCTATTTGCGTAGAACTATCAAAACTAAAATTATAAAGCGGCATATCTTCATCGGTAAAAATATATTCAGGATACTTAATAATATCTGTATATAAATTAGAAAAAGGACCACCTTGTAATTTTAAAGCAAGAGTATCTAATTTTGTGTAATCGGTACTTTTTCTTGCTTTTACAAGTTCTATAGCGTCTCTTCTTAAAGTATTATACGGTTGTTTATGTATATGTACAACGGCTTCAGACAACGAGGCGTTTTTTCTTCGCTTCTTTATGGTTTCTCTATAAAAAGCCGTCATTAAAGTATTACTATTATTGTAAAGCGTGCTTTTTTTACTTAATGTGGCTTTTACTAGAGCTTCGGCATCGGCATGTATTTTTATGCTAATTTCATTTAACGTAGTTATGGCAGGTATTAATTTGATTTTTTTATTAAAGTCAGAAATTTTTAATTCTTTCGTTTCATAACCCAATCGTGAAATAGTAATGGTACTATCGTTTAAATGTTTTGGAACTTTTAGAATAAATTCGCCGTCGGAATTTGACACCGTACTAACATTTGTACCGCTGATGACTAAATTTGTATATACTAACGGACTATTAGTTTTATAATCTACAACAAGACCTTTAATCTCCTTTATAAACGTTTTACTTTGTGCAGTGAGCGTATTGGTTAGCACAATTAAAACACTTAACGCAATTAATTTTAAAAGGTTTTGAAATTTCATAACGTTCTGTATTTAAAAAGATTTAGTCCGTTTTAAGATACAAAAAAGTAGAATGATTTCAAAACCTTTTAACTTTTTGAGAATATAGTTGTCTAGTATATAGTTGTTTATATTAGTTGTAGTTATCCGTTATGGTTTCTGTTAAGGTTTTCATGAAAGCGACTAAGGCATTTTGTTCTTCAGAAGTTAAATTAAGTTCATCGAATGGTAAGGTTTGGTGTTCTAAATCGAAACCTAATCCACCACCGCCACCAAGGTTGTAAAATTCAACCACTTGTTCTAGATTATCATAAACACCATTGTGCATATAAGGCGCTGTAAGGGCAACGTTACGAATGCTAGGGGTCTTAAACATACCTTTGTGTAGTTCTTCTTTATAACTCCAGTAAAAACCTAAATCGTCATCTAATTCTTTGTTTTCGGCTGTTTCAGGAACACCAATAACTTCTTTTTCTGTTTCTGTAAAAAATGGTGGAACGGTCCCGTTTGTAAGTGGTACAAAATGGCAAGTAGCGCATAAGGCTTTTCCCATAAATAAATTATACCCAAGTTTTTCTTCATCCGTAAAGTTATTTTCTTCTCCTCTAATGTTTTTATCAAATTTAGAATTGAAACCATTCAATGTTGAAATGTAAGACGAAATAGCCTTAATAACATCGGTGTTATTTGATGAGATTTTACCAAAGGCATCTTTAAAAAGTTTGGTGTATGTAGAATCTTTTAAAATAGCATTAGAGAATTTATGCACATCAGAATTGAATTCTTTATCGTTGGTAAACACTGATGAAATTTGATCTAACAAGGTGTTTGAGCGTCCATCTAAAAAGAAACTTTGCTGAAATGCTGTATTTATAAGCGTTGGTGTATTTCGTAGCAATGGTTTACCTTGATTATCTAAATTTAGCGCGATATTATCGGCATAGCCTTTATTAGGTAAATGACAGGTAATGCAAGCCATTTTTCCATTTTCAGATAGTCTAGGATCTGAAAATAGTTTTTTTCCTAAAGTAATCTGTTTCTCAGTTGGGTTTTGGTTGATAGCAGCTGTAAAATAGTTTAAATTAAAACTATCACTTTCAAAAAAAGTAGGTGCATCAAAATTAAAAGGTGTTGTGTTTATTGGTTCCCAAAGTGCGCTAGATTTTCTAATATCAACCCAATTCCTAGTAATAGGGTTTACGTAATCTCGTGTAAAAGTAAAACGATCAAAAGTATCGAAATCTTGATTTTTGTTAATAAAAGCAATGGCTTTCTCAATATTTGTATTAAAATCGGTATCTAATTTTTCATTCTTTAGTTTAATACTATTTTGTATTGTAGACTTATAGACCGTTTGTAAACTTTCTAATGAAACAATGGTTTCGTTAATCCCCAAATGGCTTACAGGCGTATCAAAACCAGATATAGCCAAACTTACAATACGCAGTAGTTGTTGGTGTGTAGCAATGAAGAAGCGTTGCGGATTAAGCTCTCGCTTTTCAATTGCTTTTTTCAGGTTAGAAAGCATGCCTTTTTGCACGTATAGCTCTTGAGTAAAATCGGCTTCGGTAGTTTCATGATCGTAAATGCTCTCTTCTATTTTTTGATAACCAACAGGTTTTATAATCTTACCAGTGTCTTCTTTATAAATAGGTAGGGCAGGACCGTTTGCTCTGTGCCCAACCTCCGGATTTAAATACGAAGCGTAAGGCTCTGCTTTTTTGAAAGCAACTCGCGATAATGCGAAATACGTTTTGGCTTTTTTACCGTGCATACCTTCAGCTTCTAAGCTATCCAAATAATTTAGAGCTATATCTATGTTTTGTGAGTAATAATTTTGTGCGGCCGACCAATTTATTACAGAAATAGTCTCTTTTTTGTTTTGCTGGCATGATGTTGCGAAAATGCAGGTTATTAAGAAAAATAGCGATTTTAAATATCGAAACATGTGTGAAAGTTATAAAAATGAAAGAATCTTCATTGCGAAAATGAAGATTCTTAATATTAAAAAAATATAGTGTTTACTATCTAGCTAAGCCTTTTAGTAATACAATTTGTCCACCTTGGTTATGTGGTAAACTGCTAGAAACAAAAGCATCGCTTTCCCAGTAATGTGGTTGTAAGTTTAAAATGAATGTATCTGGCACACCCACTTTATCAGAGATATCTGTTAAAGCACCAAACTCACCAGAAAATCCTGAAGAACCTGTTGGGTCTAAGTTATTTTCAACTTTTAATTCTAAAACCACTTTTGTACTGTTACCGTCTAAATCTGATTGGTAAATTTGAGCAGCATGATTTCTAGAAAAAGAGTTTGGATCTTCTTGTGTGTACACGTAGTTTTCTGTTACACAAATGTTATCTGGACTTTGTAATTCAGATACGTTACCGTCTTGGTTATTAGTATCGGTATTTCCACTAATAATTTGAGTTAATTTACCTTCTAATGGGTTAGTTTCATTAAGTTCAATTTTGTACACAGTTCCCCAATCGTTGTAAGTTCCTCTTCCAGGACCTCTTCCTGTTACAGCAAAAAATACGTCTCTTGCATTAGCATCGCTACCTTTTCTATAATCAACATCTTCAACACGCATAAATTGAGAAGCAAATACATTTGTACAAGCTGTTTCCATTTCGTTTTTTGTTAAAGCAGCACCATCTACTATTTCAACAAATTCGATATCGTAAGTTTTTTGAAAATCTAAACTACCTTCATTATAAACCTGATCTGGAGCAACATCCATAAATCCACCAGCTCCGTCAGAAACTTGCTTAAATCTCAAAACATAAATTTTTCCGTTTTCTAAATCTGCATCACCATTTTCAGATAAGTACATTGTTACTTGACCTTCAGATCCGCTAGAATCATCATCACCACCAATTATTACGGTTTTACCAGCATAAGTACTTTTTGGTAAAGGCACAGCGTTTTCCCAAGAAAATTCACCTAAAGCATCTAAGCCGAAATCGGCAGTAGGAGTAGGCGTCTCAATCCAAGGATCGATTCCTTTAACATCGTAAGCGTAACTTTCTGAAGCAGATAAAAAGATATCTTTATCACCACCATGTACAGCAGCTTCCCACATAGTACCAGAACATTGTCTTGCGTAATCGGCAACACCACTATTTAATAACCACTCTCCTTGAATAGGATTAAGGTTTTTATCAAAACGGATTCTAGAAACAGCGTAGTCATCTTCAGCATTTACTATATAGATGTATTCTTCACCATCTTTTAAAAATCCTGCACCATCTTGAGCTCCAACTAAACGAAAACCGTTAGAAAGAACATCGGTAGAACTAATTAAAGAAAAGGCTTCAACAGTGCTAAAATCTGAATGCATTTTTACTAAAGGCGCTAAAGACGATTTGTTTGAAAACATATCTTCAGGTGGTGTAAAATCTTCACCATCCTCACCGTCTTTTCCATCTTCGCCATCTTTTCCGTCTACACCGTTAATACCGTCTTTTCCATCTTCGGCATCACAGCTAACTAATACCGTACTTGTTGATGTTACAACAAAAAGGAATAAAAATAATTTAATGTACTTGTTCATCATTTAATATATAAAATTGGTTAATTAATTCGATTCAAAATTATAATTTCCACTAAAGAACCATGTTAACTAACTGCTGTGCTTGTTTTAATTTTAAGTAACCTTAGTGTTAAAAAAGTTATTTAAAGATTAATAGTATTTACAATAATGTATAGAAATGTTAACTTAATATAAATTGAATGTTTCTTAAATTTAATACGACATATTATCTAGTTCAATTTCCTTTTTAATTCTTAACGAAATTTTTAGAATTGCAAAATTGAATAAGCTTATATTTGTAAACTCTATTTATTTTAATATGCCAGCAGACTGTATTTCGTTTAAAAACACAGGATATTTTTCTAGTTTAATTTGTGATTACCTTGATGAAAATCAGGGGTTAAAACCTTTTTATAACCGTTTTCCAAATCTTGATAATTTCAAAAATCAAATAGAAGAAAAGGGTGGCAGTTTTACTCCAGAATCTCGATATATATTGCATAATGTTTTAACAGAGCAGTATAAAAAAGTTGAAACATCTGCGTTAACGCTTCAAAATATAGATTTATTAAAATTAGAAAACACCTTTACAGTTACTACGGGACACCAATTAAACTTATTTACTGGACCTCTTTATTTTTTATATAAAATTGTATCGGCTATTAATCTTTCTAAAGCATTAAAAGAAAAATATCCAAATGAGAACTTTGTGCCCATGTATTGGATGGCAACAGAAGATCATGATTTTGAAGAGATAAACTATTTTAATTTCAGAGGAAAAAAAGTACAATGGAATAAGGATGCTAGTGGAGCTGTTGGAGAATTATCGACAGATGGTTTAGCGGAAGTTTTTGAAGTATTTTCTAATGAAATAGGACATACTAAAAATGCTGAGTATTTAAAAGGCCTTTTTGAAAAAGCCTATTTAGAACATGATAATCTAGCTGATGCGACTAGATATTTGGCAAACGCTGTGTTTCAAGAATACGGTTTAGTAATAGTTGAAGCTAACCATAAAGAATTAAAAAAAGAGTTTATCCCTTTTATAGAGACCGAATTGTTAAACCAAACATCGTTTAAGTCGGTTACGGAAACTATAGAAGATTTAAACAACTATTCCGAAGGTTATAAAGCGCAAGTAAACCCTAGAGAGATAAACTTATTCTATTTAAATGAAAATTTAAGAGAACGCATTGTTTTTGAAAACAATATATATAAAGTTCTAAATACAGAAATAAACTGGAGTAAAGAGGAGATTTTAGATGAAGTAAAAAATTATCCCGAGCGTTTTTCGCCAAACGTAATTATGCGCCCCTTATACCAAGAAGTGATTTTACCAAACCTTTGTTACATTGGCGGAGGTGGAGAATTGGCGTATTGGTTTCAGTTAAAAAAATATTTTAATACCGTAAATGTGCCTTTTCCTGTTTTGTTATTAAGAAATTCCGTTTTAATACAAACAGAAAGTCAAAGTAAAAAGCTTAGAAAATTAAATATTTCTAAAGAAGATGTGTTTTTAAAACGCAGTGCCTTCATTAATAAAAAAGTTAGAGAAATTTCTAATATTGATATTGATTTTTCTGAACAAAAAAAGCATTTAGTAAAACAGTTTGAAGGTATGTATAAGCTTGCCGAAGAAACTGATAAATCGTTTTTAGGGGCAGTAAAAGCTCAGGAAATAAAGCAGTTACAAGGCTTGGAGCATCTAGAAAACCGTTTGCTTAAAGCTCAAAAACGGAAATTGAAAGATGCCGTCTCGAGAATGACAGATTTACAAACAGAACTTTTTCCTGGTGGTAGTTTACAAGAGCGCAATACTAATTTCTCTGAGTTTTACTTAGAATATGGCGAGCAATTGGTACCAATATTAATAGAAAATTTACAACCTTTAAAAGGCGATTTTTTACTGTTAACAATTTAGTTAAAAAAGTTGCGGTGCTAATTCGTCATTTTAAAATCAATCCTTATTTTTGCGCATGCAACATGACAAGGTACTTATTTTAGACTTCGGATCGCAATACACACAACTTATTGCTCGTCGAGTTAGGGAACTCAACATTTACTCCGAAATACATCCATTTAACAAAATTCCAAACAATTTAGACTCTTTTAAGGCGGTTATTCTTTCGGGAAGTCCAAATTCTGTAAGAGGTGAAGATGCGCTGCATCCTGATTTATCAGAAATTAGAGGGAAAAAGCCTATGCTAGCCGTATGCTATGGCGCGCAATATTTAGCCCATTTTTCGGGTGGGGAAGTGGCACCATCCAATACTAGAGAATATGGTAGAGCCAATTTATCTTTTATAAAAAGCGATGAGCCTTTTGTGAAAAACATTAGTGAAGGTAGTCAAGTTTGGATGAGCCACTCCGATACTATTAAGAAATTACCAACAAACGGTGTTTTAGTCGCTAGTACAAACGATGTAGAAAATGCGGCTTACAAAATAGAAGGAGAAACAACTTATGCTATTCAGTTTCATCCAGAAGTTTATCATTCTACAGACGGAAAACAACTTTTAGAAAACTTTTTAGTTGGTATTGCTGGTTTAAAACAAGATTGGACTCCAGATTCTTTTGTTGAAGAAACTGTAGATGCCATTCGTGAAAAAGTAGGAAACGATAAAGTAGTTTTAGGACTTTCTGGAGGTGTAGATTCTACCGTAGCAGCTGTTTTACTTAATAAAGCGATTGGTGAAAACTTATATTGCATTTTTGTAAATAACGGATTGTTACGTAAAAATGAATTTACTTCGGTGTTAAAACAGTATGAAGGTATGGGGCTTAACGTTAAAGGAGTGGATGCTTCGGAGCGTTTTTTAGAAGCTTTAAAAGGTCTTGAAGATCCTGAGAAAAAACGTAAAGCGATTGGTAATTCTTTTATAGAAGTTTTTGACGATGAAGCTCACAAATTAACCGATGTAAAATGGTTGGCTCAAGGTACTATCTATCCTGATGTTATCGAGAGTGTTTCTGCCACAGGCGGACCATCGGCAACTATAAAAAGTCATCATAACGTTGGCGGATTACCAGATTTCATGAAACTCAAAATTGTAGAGCCACTTCGTGCTATTTTTAAAGATGAAGTTCGCCGTGTTGGCGCTACTTTAGGTATCGATCCAGAATTATTAGGTCGTCACCCTTTCCCTGGACCTGGTTTAGGAATTCGTATTTTAGGTGATATTACTGCCGAAAAAGTACAAATGCTTCAGGAAGTAGATGCTATTTTTATAAATGGCTTAAAAGAGTGGGGGCTGTACGATAAAGTTTGGCAAGCGGGAGCTATGTTATTACCTGTAAATAGTGTTGGTGTAATGGGCGATGAGCGTACATATGAGAAATGTGTTGCTCTTAGAGCTGTAGAAAGCACCGATGGTATGACGGCCGATTGGGTAAACCTACCTTACGAGTTTTTACAAAAAACATCAAATGATATTATTAATAAAGTAAAAGGTGTAAACCGAGTGGTTTACGATATTAGTTCTAAACCGCCGGCTACCATTGAATGGGAATAGGAGGTTAAATAAAATTTAATCTTTTTGGGGTCTGGTTGAAGCATGCAGAAAATTTATCGATTTAATTTTCGAGAATTAGTTGGCTGTTTTGTTATAACCGAACGTATATCCAAATAATACTAATACTTAATTGATGTTCGTTTTTTGGCATGTTATGTGCTATAGATTTAAAAACAAGCATCAATTAGGTCATTTTAAAAAAATATAAATGAGTAAATTCTTTTCCATTATTTTAATAGCATTAGTGTGCAGTTTCGGCACATTAAATGCGCAAAATTTTAGTACACACCAAGTAAAAGCAGGAGAAACAGTAGAGAGTATTGCGCAGCGTTATTTTGTAACAGCTAGTGATATTTACACCTTAAATCCAGACGCTAAAAAGGAATTAAAGGCAAATACTATTTTAATTATTCCTATTTCTAAAGCCAATAAGCCAACAGTTACCACGGTAAAGGAATTAAAAGGTTTTAGAACGCATAAAACCAAACGTAAAGAGACCCTATATAGTTTAGCTAAAAAGTACGATGTATCGGAAGATGATATTAAAAAGTACAATAAATTTCTGTATGCTAATACACTTCGTAAAGGAGATAAACTTCAAATTCCTATTTTAACAGAAACTAAAGTCGTAGAAGAAGTAAAGAATACAAAGCCATACTTGGTGCAAGCTAAAGAAGGTAAGTGGCGTATTGCTTATAAATTCGGGATTACTTTAGAAGAGTTAGAAGCGCTTAATCCTAAAATGGGAGATGTACTTCAAGAAGGACAACAAATTAATGTTCCAAATTTAGAGAAAGAAGATATTAAGAAAGTTGACGAAACTTATGGATATTATAAGGTTTTACCAAAAGAAGGTTTTTACCGCTTAAAATTAAAATTAGGTTTAACTCAAGAAGAGCTAGAAGCTTTAAATCCAGAATTGAAAGAAACGGGATTAAAAGTGGGAATGATTTTAAAAACACCACAAGGAAATACTAATTTAGCGGGCGCTGTTAACACAACTGATCAAGGTGTTGCTTCAGATTTGAAAGTAAAAATAAAAGATTATAACACTAAACATATTGCTGTTATGTTACCTTTTAGATTAAATCGTGTTGAGTTCGATACGGTTGCAGATACCAAAAAAAGTATAAAGAATGATCCGTATTTAAACGCTTCTTTGGATTTTCAATCAGGAGTATTAATGGCTATAGATTCTTTAAAGGCTTTGGGTATTTCACTTAAAGTAGATGTTTATGATACTAAATACGAGGTAAGTGAAGTGTCTCGAATTTTAAGTTCTAATGATTTTAGTGATGTAGATGCTGTAATAGGCCCGTTAACGCCTAATACATTTGCTAAAGTTGCTTCGGCATTACAAGTTTATAATGTACCAGTAGTATCTCCAATTGGTTCAGATTTACAATTACGCTCTAATGTTTTTCAATCTAGACCTAATACGGGATTACTAAAAAGTAAAATAGTAGACTTTGTAAAAAAAGATAGCTTAAGTAATAACGTCATTATTGTAGCAGACTCCAAACAAGTCTCTGTTGCAAATGAGTTAAAACGTACTTTTAATCAAGCTTCTATTGTTTATTCGAGAAAAAATAAAAAAGGACAAGATGAAAATTATGTACTTGTTAACGATATAGTTGGTTCGTTAAAAAGTGGTAATAATTACGTTTTTTTAGAAACTACCAATCCAGGCTTTGTTTCTAACGTTACTAGTTTATTGGCTTCGGTTAATAATTCTGTAGAAATTGGACAACAAAATACAGATAAGAAGAAAATCACTTTGGTAACAACTAATATGAATGATGCTTTTGAAGACGATCAGGTTTCTAACGAACATTTATCTAAGTTAAATTTTCATTTTGCAGCAACTTCAAAATGGTTTGATGAAAATGAAAATAGTTTTGTTAAAAAATACGAACGTTTGTATAACAGTACACCAAATAAAAGAGCTGTTCGCGGTTTCGATTTAACGATGGATGTGGTTTTACGTTTAGTATCTTCAAACAGTTTGTACGAATCTGTTAACGAGTCGCCATTAACAGAGTATATTGAAAGTAAATTCGCTTACAAAAAGCATATCTCTGGTGGATATTATAATGATAGTATTTATTTAGTAAAACATCAAAATTTACGTATTATAGAAGTGAAATAATTAAGGATATAAGCTAATGGTTTTATATCATATTGAATAAGTTTGTTTTTTTATTATGATTAGAATAGTAGCCTTTTTATTTTGTTTTATAAGTTTTCAAACTATAGAACCTGTTATTTCTTGGCAAGACGATTATAAGTTGTCTTGGTTAGATTTTAAAGGAGAACCAAAGCAGAATTCAGTTGCAGTTGCAGAAACGGCATCTGGAATTCGCTTTGGTTTTTCATTTAAAGAATTAAATTCTAATATTGTAAGTTTTACAACAGAAGTTCATGCCTATTTTAGCACCGAAAAATCTTGGTTTCATAAAGAAAAGGCAAGTGATTATATTTTAGAACACGAGCAATTACATTTTGATTTAACCGAGTTGTTTGCGAGAAAATTTAGAAAAGAAATTACTGAGCTAAAAGTTTCGAATCAAATTAAAGCGGAGTTAAAAGCGCTTTATAAACAGCATGTCACTGAATTAGGAATAATGCAAAGGCGTTACGATGAAGAAACAGACCATTCCAAAAATCGAGACATGCAGCTAAAATGGCAGTCTTATGTTAAGGTAGAACTTAATAAGCTCTCCAAGTATAAACTTATAGAATAAACCTGTGGTTCCAGATAAACACTTCCTGATAACATTAGCTCATACCAAAATGCCTTTTGGTAAATATAAAGATCGATATTTAATCGATTTACCAGAATACTATGTGGTTTGGTATCATAATAAGGGGTTTCCCAAAGGAAAGCTAGGCGATATGCTAAAACAAGTTTATGAGCTTAAATTAAATGGTTTGGAAGATTTAATTAGAAATATACAACGTAAATATCCTAAATAATTACGTTACAATTTATACTTATTTAAATAATGTCCATTAATTTAAATTTTCATTTTTGAATTTTATGTAAATTAACACAACTAGCAAGCCGGTTTTTAATTAAAACTTATAACTTTGATATTATTAGAACAATAAATTATTCTAATGAGTTTGCGCTTTTTTTCTATAAGCCACGCTGTCGTTATTTAATCTTTTTTTATAAAATAAATGTCTTTAGCAAGTTTAAAACTGGAGTTATCTGGAGAATTATTATTCGATAATTTGTCAAAATCTATTTACGCTACCGATGCTTCTGTATATAGAATGTTGCCTATGGCGGTGGCATATCCTAAAAATAAGGATGATATTAAAAAGCTTATTAGATTCGCTAAATTTAATAATACTACATTAATTCCGCGCACGGCGGGAACATCGCTTGCCGGTCAATGTGTAGGTACTGGTATTGTAGTTGATGTTTCAAAACATTTCACCAAAATTTTAGATTTCGATGCAAAAGCGCAAACTGTAAAAGTGCAACCGGGTGTTGTGCGCGATGCGCTTAATAATTTCTTAGAACCTCATGGTTTGTTTTTTGGACCTAATACATCAACTTCAAACCGATGTATGATTGGTGGTATGGTTGGTAACAATTCATCTGGAACAACATCAATTCAATATGGTGTTACTAGAGATAAAGTGTTACAATTAGAAACTATTTTAAGCGATGGCAGTGAAGCTGTTTTCGGCGAATTAACCAAAGATATTTTTATTCAGAAAACAACAAAAAACTCTTTAGAGGGAAAGATTTATAAATCGATTTACGAAGAATTAAAGCAGGATACAGTAAAAAATCGAATTATTGAAAACTTCCCTAAACCAGAAATTCATAGACGAAACACAGGTTATGCTATTGATGAGTTAATAAAATCGGATGTTTTTTCGGAAACTCCTGAGAAATTCAATATGTGTAAACTGCTTTCTGGTAGTGAAGGTACATTGGCTTTTTCAACTGAAATTACTTTAAAATTAGATAAACTTCCGCCGAGCGAAGCCATTATGGTTGCGGCACATTTTGATAGTATAGAAAACTGTTTAAGTGCTGTAGAATTAACTATGAAACATAATTTGTTCAATTGCGAAATGATGGATAAAACCATTTTAGATTGTACAAAACAAAATAAAACCCAAGAAGAAAACAGAGCATTTATAGAAGGCGATCCCAAAGCTATTCTAATGTGCGAGGTAAGAGGTAATTCTGTTGCCGAAGTAGAAGCTCTAGGTTTAGCTTTAGTTGAAGCCATAAAAACATCAGGACTTAGTTATGCTTATCCCGTGATGTTTGGAGATGATATTCAAAAAGCAAATAATTTACGTAGTGCAGGGTTAGGCTTGTTGGGAAACATGATTGGCGACAAAAAATCGGCCGCGTGTATTGAAGATACGGCCGTTGCATTACCAGATTTAGCAAGTTATATAGCTGAGTTTACAGCTTTAATGAAGGGCTATAACCAAGATGCTATATATTATGCGCATGCCGGAGCTGGTGAATTGCATTTGCGTCCAATTTTAAATTTAAAGAAAGCGGAAGATGTTGTTTTATTTAGAAAAATAACAACAGATGTGGCTCATTTAGTTAAAAAATACAAAGGTTCCATGAGTGGCGAGCATGGAGATGGTATAGTACGTGCAGAATTTATTCCATTAATGATTGGTGACAAAAATTATCAATTAATAAAACGTATAAAATTGGTTTTCGATCCAAATAATGTTTTTAACAAAGGTAAAATTATAGATGCTTTTCCTATGGATAAAGCGTTGCGTTACGAGGTAGATCGTAAAGAACCTGAGATAAAAACAATGCTCGATTTTTCCAAGTCTCAGGGCATTTTAAGAGAAACTGAAAAATGTAATGGATCTGGAGATTGTCGAAAATTACCGGAATTTGGAGGAACCATGTGCCCGAGTTATCGTGCAACACGAAATGAAAAAGACACAACTAGAGCCCGTGCTAATGCGTTAAGAGAGTTTTTAACAAATTCTGATAAAGAAAATAAATTTGATCATGAAGAGTTGAAATCTGTTTTCGATTTATGTTTGAGTTGTAAAGCTTGCGCTTCGGAATGCCCGAGTAGTGTTGATGTAGCAAGTTTAAAAGCAGAGTTTCAATATCAATATCAAAAAGAACATGGTGTACCGTTAAGAACAAAACTTTTTGCTTACAATAATCAATTGAATAAATTAGGAAGTATAACGCCCAGTGTAACCAATTTTATATTTTCAAATAAGTTTACATCTTCAATATTAAAAAATGTATTTGGTGTTGCACCCGAACGCTCATTGCCATTAATTTCAAAACGAAATTTAGAACAAGAATATAAAATTCATTCTAAAATTAGAGCTTCTAAAAGCTATATCAAAACGGTTTATTTATTTAATGATGAGTTTACAAATTATTTAGACACAGAAATAGGAATAGACGCTCTAGAGCTCTTAGAAGCTTTGAATTATAAGGTTGAAATGGTTAGTAATGAGGAGTCTGGACGAACATTTTTATCGAAAGGTCTACTCGAACAAGCAAAAAAATCGGCAAATAAAAATATAGAAGTATTTAAAAATATAATTACCGAAGATACACCGCTAATAGGTATTGAGCCGTCGGCTATTTTAACCTTTAAAGATGAATATTTAAAGTTAGCAGATGATAAAATTTCAGCAGCGTCCATTGCAAAAAACACCTTTTTAATTGAAGAATTCATTCAAAAGGAAGTATTATTAGGGAACATCAAACAAGAGCAATTTACTTCGGAAGCTAAAACCATTAAATTTCATGGGCATTGCCATCAAAAATCACAGAGTAATCAGTTATCTTGTTTTGCTGTTCTCAATTTACCTGAAAATTACAAAGTAACTATTATTCCGAGTGGTTGTTGTGGTATGGCTGGTAGTTTTGGTTACGAGAAAGAGCATTATAATGTAAGCATGCAAATAGGTGAGCAAACATTATTTCCTGCAATTAATAAAGCAGCTGTAGGTACTGTTATTTCTGCCAATGGCACAAGTTGTCGTCATCAAATTAAAGATGGTACAAATCGTGTTGCCAAGCATCCTATTACTATTTTAAAAGAAGCTTTATTAGCTTAAATTACAGATTTAAAATTATTTCGAAGTACTGTAAGTTGTTTGTTTCTTAACAAGAATTTCTTTTTTTTGTTAGTTCTTTTGGTAATAAATGTAAGGTTACAATTTTTTCAAATTCATTATTAATCAATCACTTTCAAATTAGCCTAAAACAATTCCTAAATAACTATTTAAATTTTGTAAATTTGCCTGCGTTTATAAGCGCAACATGACAACTACAGCAAAATACATTTTCGTAACCGGTGGGGTTACATCATCCCTAGGAAAAGGGATTATTGCGGCATCGCTCGCAAAACTTCTACAAGCACAAGGCTATAGAGTAACAATTCAAAAACTAGATCCTTATATCAATGTCGATCCAGGAACTTTAAACCCTTATGAACATGGTGAATGCTATGTTACCGAGGATGGAGCCGAAACCGATTTAGATTTAGGACATTACGAACGTTTTTTAAACGTGCCAACAAGTCAGGCTAATAATGTAACTACTGGCCGTATTTACCAAAGTGTTATTGAAAAAGAACGTCGTGGTGAATTTCTAGGAAAAACAGTTCAGGTAGTTCCGCATATTACCGACGAAATTAAAGAACGTATACAAATACTTGGTAAATCTGGCGATTATGATATTGTAATTACAGAAATAGGCGGTACTGTTGGAGATATTGAATCTTTACCGTACATAGAAGCTGTGCGTCAATTACGCTGGGATTTAGGTGAAGATAATGGTATTGTTATTCATTTAACGTTAGTGCCATTTTTATCTGCAGCAGGTGAGCTGAAAACGAAACCAACCCAACACAGTGTAAAAACACTAATGGAAAGTGGTGTACAAGCCGATATTTTAGTTTGTAGAACAGAGCACCAATTGCCAACAGAATTACGTCGTAAACTGGCTTTATTTTGTAATGTAAAGCAAGAAGCTGTTATTCAATCTATAGATGCATCTACTATTTACGATGTACCTAATTTAATGTTAGAAGAAGGGCTAGATAAGGTTGTTCTTAAAAAGTTAAACTTAGAAAGTATCGTTCCAGATATTTCTAATTGGAATAAATTTGTACATCGTCATAAAAACCCTAAGTATGAAATTACTATTGGTTTAATTGGTAAATATGTAGAGTTACAAGATTCTTATAAGTCTATATTAGAAGCTTTTATTCACGCTGGAGCGGAAAATGAAGTAAAGGTTAATATTGAATCTGTACACTCAGAATATATAAATGAAGATAATGCTAAACTAAAACTAGGTCATTTAGATGGTGTTTTAGTTGCTCCTGGATTTGGTGAGCGTGGTATTGAAGGTAAAATTGATGCTGTAAAATATGTACGTGAAAACAATGTGCCGTTTTTCGGAATTTGTTTAGGGATGCAAATGGCAGTTATTGAGTATGCTAGAAACGTGCTTAAATTAGAAGATGCTGATTCTACAGAAATGAGTCCTGACTGTAAAAATCCGGTTATCAGTTTAATGGAAGAACAAAAAAATATTACCGATATGGGAGGTACTATGCGTTTAGGAGCTTGGGATTGCGATTTAAAAATAGGTTCTACCATTCGTGATATTTATAAATCTGAAAGCATAAGCGAGCGTCATAGACATCGTTATGAGTTTAATAGTGATTATAAAGAACAAATTGAAGCAGCTGGAATGAAAGCAACAGGATTAAACCCAAATACAGGTTTAGTTGAAATAGTTGAAATTCCTTCGCATCCTTGGTTTATTGGTGTTCAGTACCATCCAGAATATAAAAGTACAGTTGCCAATCCACATCCTTTATTTGTAGCTTTTGTAAAAGCAGGATTAAACTTTAGTAAAAAGCGTAAAAGTGCCAAGATGGCACAAAACGAATAGTGGATAGTTTTTTGATTTAAGAAAAATAATAGATATAAGGCCTGATAGATGTTTTAATTTGTCAGGTCTAAAATTTGAATACATGGAAGAAAAGAAATTAGACGTTAATTCGATTATTGGTTTTGTACTTATTTTCGGGATATTAGCGTACATGCTTTGGCAGAATAAACCAACGCCAGAAGAGCTTGAAGCACAAGAAAAAGCAAAGCAAGAACAAATTGCTGCCGAAAATAGTGCCAAGCAAGATGATACTAAAGTGATTACGGCAAACGATTTTAAAGTTGCTGGTGTTTCAGATTCATTACAATTAATTGGTCTTAAAAGTAAATTTGGTGCTTTTGCTTACGCTGCATCAATAGCATCGGATAAAGAAACTCTTGTTGAAAGTGATGTCTTTGCTTTAAAATTTAGCAATAAGGGTGGTTACCTTTCAGAGGTGCAACTTAAAAAGTTTGTTAATTACGATTCACTTCCAATATACTTAATAAAGGATCGTAATTCAGATTTCAATATTAATTTTGGAACTACAGATAGCAGAACATTAAATACGAAAGATCTATACTTTACACCAACTGTAACTAAAAGTGGAGAGAATACAGTAGTTTCAATGAAACTTAAAGTATCAGAATCTAAATTTTTAGAATACCGTTACGAGTTAAAACCTAACGATTACATGATCGATTTTACCGTGCGTTCTCAAGGTTTAAACGATGTTATTAATAGCTCGCAAGTTCTTAATTTAGATTGGGATTTAAAAGGATACAGACATGCCAAAAGTATTTCTTATGAAAACAGATATACAGATATTCATTACGAGTATGAAGATGGTAAAGCCAATTATACAGGCGCTCGTGATGCTGATGAAGAGTTGGAAGATGTAACCTGGATAGGGTATAAGCAACATTTCTTCTCTTCTGTATTATTAACAGATACAGCTTTTAAAACGGCACAAATTAAATCGGAAAACTTAGTTGATGATGAAGTTGTAGATACCGTTTATACCAAATATTTTGATTCTAAAATGCCTTTAGCACTGCAAGCGGGCGAACTTAATCAATCTATGGATTTATATTTTGGTCCTAACGATTTTGATGTTGTTAATGCTTATGATCGTAATTTAGATGAATTAGTACCATTTGGCTGGGGGCTGTTCGGTTGGATTAACCGTTATATTTTTACTCCGTTATTTGGGTTTTTAATAGGCTTTTTACCATATGGTATTGCTATTATAGCTATGACGGTTTTAATTAAATTATTATTATCTTTTGTGCAATACAAGCAGTTTTTATCTCAAGCGAAAATGAAAATTCTGAAACCAGAATTAGATGCTATTCGCGAAAAACATAAAGACAATAAAATGAAAGCGCAACAAGAAACTATGGCGTTGCAAACCAAAGCGGGTGCAAGCCCAATGGCGGGTTGTTTGCCTGCTTTAGTGCAGCTTCCTGTGTTTTATGCTTTATTTCAGTTTTTTCCTTCTGCGTTCGATTTAAGACAAAAATCTTTCCTTTGGGCAGACGATTTATCATCTTATGATGTTATTGCCGATTTACCATTTAACATTCCGTTTTACGGAAATCACGTGAGTTTATTTCCTTTGTTAGCATCTATTGCTATTTTCTTTTACATGCAGTTAACAACAGGTCAACAAGCGGCATCGCAACCACAACAAGAAGGTATGCCAGATATGGCAAAAATGATGAAATACATGATGTATTTCTCCCCAATAATGATGTTGTTTTTCTTTAATAATTATGCGTCTGGATTAAGTTTATATTACTTTATCTCGAACTTAATTAGTATTGGAATTATATTGGTGATCAAGAACTTTATTTTAGACGAAGATAAAATTCATGCTCAAATTCAGGAGAAGAAAAAACAGCCTAAGAAACAAAACAAATTTCAGAAAAAAATGGCTGAAATGATGGAGCAAGCGGAACAACAAAAGCAAGCCCAGAATAAAAAGAAATAAGTAATAATTTATAATTTATAAAAAAAGCTGTCGGAATTGCTCTGGCAGCTTTTTTTGTATAATATGGTTCTTGATTCGACAAACAATGTGTCCGAGATGTTGTTATGCATTATAAATACATGAAATTTATAATTAATTAGTAGTCGCTTAGTTCTGATTTTGAATGCGTAAAGCAGGTTTTTAGTTATTCAAATCTAATTTTAGGTTCAATATCTATATCGGTGACTAATATTTTAAAATTTTCAACTTAAAGAATAATATGAAGCATAAAAAAAGCGCCTCTTTGTTTAAAAAGAAACGCTTTTTATCTATAAAATGTGTGATTAGTTAATTATTAGCTTTTTAGTAACAGTTGCTTTTTTCGACATAACAGATACTAAGTAAATTCCTGATGTTAACTTAGATCTTAAATCTAAAGAAGTATAAGTTGTTGCTTCGTTTAAAAGAAATGTTTCAATTAATCTCCCACTAATATCCGAAATTATAACCGATTCTATTTCATTTGTGCCATTTGCGATATTAATGATGCCTTGCGATGGATTTGGGTATAAACTCAGTTCTTTATCTAAATCGACATCATTTCCTATGCTAAGTGTTTCAAGAATATCGATATCAATGTTATGAAATCCCATATTTGTAAAATCGTTATTATTTGATGCCAATATCTTAATTTGCGTTATACCCATGGCGTTGGTTGGGTTGGTAATGTTTAATGCTCCAGAGCCCGAATAAAGACTAATTGGAGATATTATGTCGTCGTCTTGATTTGCTAGCCCAGCACTTGCAGGGTTTATAGCATCATAATCAATGCCATTAAGTTTAAAAGTGCTTGGCTCTCCGTTTTTTGTAATACTCAACAAAAATGGTGTTACATTAGAATTTGATGTACCCAAATAGAAGACTAAGTCGCTACTACCGGAAGCCACAGGGTCGGTTCGCTCTAATTCATTAATATGGAAAATAGATAAAACATAAGTGTCACCTCCAGCAATGATAGTTTCAGTAAGTGGTGGATTGCTATTTCCTAGAACATCGGCATCTACGGCATTATCGATGGTGAAAACTATATTTTGTGCCGTGCTTATGTAACTTAATAGTATAAGAGCACAGGTTAAAATAGTATATGGCGCTTGGGTTGCTTTTAATTTGTAATTTTGTTTCATAGTTTTTAATGTTAGGTTATAATTATTTATTAATCTCTTGCGGGATACATACCATTCATAGCAATTATAAAATTCATTCCTAGAAAAGGTTGCATATTGTTGTGTGAATGGCCTTCTCCAGCATCACCAACCGCAATACCATCTGGTGCCATTTCAATGTTTTTACCAGTAGAGTAAGCTCCGCCATGTGAATTATATGCATTATTTGGTTCTGGAGATGCAACCACACCTCTAGGTAAAGGATTAACCGCTTGAATGATAGCACTGTGCTTGTGTGTTGGCATTTGTGATACGTTTAACGTAACTTGTGCTTCTCCTCCTTTTTCTCCTTGAGTTATGTTCTGTAAACCATCTCCTCTTCCAAAATGTACAGGCACCCGCCCCTGTAAATCGGGTAAGGCAAATGTTTTTCTACCATCTCCACCGTAGGTAGTGCCTAAAATTGAGTATAGCGCTGTGTACTGATTAATGTCTAATAATTGTCCGTTACATAAGGCCCATCCACGTGGTGCAAAATTTCCGGCAAACATCATAATTTGTCCTAAGAATTGTTCCATAAGTTTTAAAATTTAATGGTTAGTTAATATTTTACAAATTACAAATTGTAAACTTAACTGTGTAAGGGGATTTTTACTTGAATTTAAAATCAGGTATAACTACTTGTTTTTTAGATGTATAAAATTAAAAAAGCAGGCATAAAAAAAGCCTGCAAGATTATTGTTAATCTTGCAGGCTTTTAAATAATTAGGTTTTACTTAAATTTTATAAGTAAAACCTAAATTAATGTTTCGACCTATATTATATATGTTATCAGGCTTTAATCTCGATAAATGATTTATATAAGCTTTGTTTGTTAAGTTGTTGCCAGAAACAATAACCTGTAATTCCTTGTTTAAAACTTTAAAACTACCTCCAAAACCAGCACTTAATAAACTATATCCATCAGTTTGTGTTTCAAATTCTCCATTATTGTTTTGGTCAAAGGCTGTTAATAGTTTTATAAAGGCATAACCATCTTGAAACCAGTTTTTCTCAAATTCTATTCTAACCATATTGGTTAATGTATTTGCTGGTATTAATGGTAAATAAGTATCGTCATCTAATTTACCCGTTACCATTTCAAAACTAGATTCAAAGTGCAACCAATCTATAGGGTGTGGATGTAGGTGGAAGCCAAATTCGCCACCATATAAGTAAGCATCGTCTTGTAGATAAAGAAAAACAGGATCATCATTCACAAAATTTCCATCGGGAGATAAGAAAATGTAGTTGTTTATATTGTTATAAAAACCATTAGCAAAAAGCTCTAAATGTTCATTTTGAAATTCTAAAGATAAATCAACTTGAAAATTTTGTTCACTTTTTAAACTCTCATTTCCTATTTCGTATCGATTGGTGCCTTCGTGGCTTCCTTCCGAGGTTAATTCTGACAGGTTAGGAGCTCTAAATCCTGTAGCAAAGTTTACACGTGTTGTTAAGTTATTAGCAATATCTGTTTTAACACCAAGGGCACCATTAAAGCTCTCGAAATTTTTATTTAAACCATTTAAAACATCTATATTTCTCGTGTCAAAGCGTGCGCCAATTTGTACATCTGCTTTATCGAAATGGATATGAGAAGTACCTAATATACCAAAATCGTTAGTTGTTGCATCTGGAATTAGTTGTTCTTCACCATAATTGGAATTAGTTTGGTGCATACCTTGAACACCAACGATAGTCTCAAATTTTCCAATCTGTGGTAGGCTGTATTTTACATCATAGTTTGCTGTTTTAAGTTTCATGTGTAATGCAGCTTCTAGAATTTCGTCATCATGGTCCTCATCGTGATCGTCGTCTTCATGTTCTTCATGCGCCTCATCGTCGTGTTCTTCATCTTCATGATCGTGTTCTTCTTCAAATTCTTTTCTATCGTTATAGATATATCCTAAGTTAATATCTAATCTTGAATCATTAAAAAACACAGTAGATTTCGAGCTTAATATATGGTTTGTAATATCTTGATAGGGTAGTAGTGGGGTTTTATTAGTAGTTTGTGCCCCTATTTCTTCAGGAATGCCTAATTTAGAATGATTTACATTATATCTAAATTCAGTTTTAAATTTGGAAATTTGATAACCAATTCCAGCTTTAAAATCTTGTTCTCTAAATCTTGTGTTTGTAACGCGGTAATCTTCTGTATTATAATCTGCATGTTCGGCTAAGCTTCCTCTAAATAAAAATTTCCAATTATTCTCAGATGTTTTAAAGCCTAAATTGGTATTAAAACCTTGCGTGTTACTAAAATAGTTAGCTCCAAAATCACCAAACGAGGTACCCTCTTGGGCAAAACGTTCTGGATTTAAGTATAAAACACCACCAAGCGCATCACTACCATAGAGTAGTGAAGCGGGACCTTTTATAACTTCTACGCTTTCAATTCCGGCATCGTTTACGCCAAGACCATGTTCATCTCCAAATTGCTGGTTTTCTAATCGGACACCTTGTGCATACACCAAAACACGATTGGAGCTCAAGCCTCTAATTACTGGTTTACCAATACTTACACCTGTTGTTACACTTTCTACTCCTGCAATATTGGTAATACCATCTGCAAGCGTTATGGCGCCTTTTGTTTTTAAATCTTTGATAGATTGTTGTTCAACCTTCATCACATTATCCCGTTGTAATTTATGGAAAGGCGTTGATATAATGATACTCTGCATTTCTATGGCAGATGGGGCTAATTTTATTTCAATATCGCTCGTGGATGGTATAGTCAATTTTAGAGACTGTGTTTCATAACCAATCATAGAAAATAGAATATTGTAGCTTCCCGAAGGTAAATTGTCTATGGAGAAATGCCCGTCGTTATCTGTAGTCGAACCTTTTTCTAAATCTGGAAAATAGATATTTACGAAGGCTAATTTATCATTGTTTGAAGCGTCTAAGATGACACCGTTTATTGTATTTTGAGCATATATACTCGAGATTGCTAAAAATAGCAACGCGCTTAAAAATATTCGCATAATGAGAGAGTTTGTGCTTTCTTGTTAAAATGAATTAAAAGAAAACGTATTAATTTAATGAATAATGTTACCGAAGAAAATCGGTGTAAGATATAATTAAATTAATACTGGTGGGCCGCGTAAAGAGGCCTGTAAGCATTGAAATTCACTAATAAAACTGTATTGAGAAACAAGTTCTATTGGTGTTTCTTTTTCAATAAAGAATGTAAAAGTATAATCTGAAAAAGAGAAGTTGTTATTGATTTGAAACTTATGAAAGTCACAATCTAAATCGATTTGATGAATATGCACGCTACCTTCACTAACACATACTTTGTGATGGTGATGCACAAAAACGTGGACTATTTTAACTCCCGCTGGAAGAAATAGCATAAGTGCTAACAAAGCTGTTAGTGATTTAAAAATGATATGTTTTTTTATAGCGTTCAATTAATCTACAAAACGTTTTAAACCAATTCTGCGAAGCATTTTCTTTTCGAAATTCCAGAAAAACGCATATTGCCCAAAAATCCATCCAATTAAAACAAGAAGGACTTGGTAAAAAATAAAGCCAATAACAATGTATAATACCCAGTAAGCAAATACAGGTAAATTATCTCTGTTTATACCCATAAGCTTAATTAAAGGACGGCTTACAAATACCGAGGAAGACCCCGTAGAAGCAAAAACTAAGAAAATACTTATTAATTCCCATCGGTAATTGACTTCCCATTTTTTTTCTAATTTCTCGAAAATTTTAAGAATAAATTTTAGAAGAACAAAGAATATTACGGCTACTAAACCTATTAAAATAGCAAGACGTTCTTTATTCACGAATAAACCTGCTAGTTTAAAAGCTGAATAACCTAAGGCTACTAAGCCTATTAAGGGAAAGATGAGTTGCCAGTTTTTAGTTATTTGCCAGTTATCTTTAAATTTTTGCACATGATAAGTTTAGAAATACAAAAATAAGTAAAGCGATTTAAATACGAGGGTTGTAAGGACCTAATCTTTGTTTATATGTTCTCTGGAAGTAAATAAAATAATTGTACAGCTTATAGTTTACCTCGTACCCGTAATCTATATGGCTTTGATAATCAATCTGTAACTCGTATAAATTGGAGTTAAATCGAGATGGCTGATTGACGCGTTGGTTCCACTCAATAACGTATTGATAATTTCTTGTTTCTAAATATTGTTGCGAATAAAAGCCTTCTGGTCGGGCTTGGCTTACTAACCAATAATTAAAACCAGGTTCTATGATGATAATTTCGTATTCCAAATCGTTATTTGAAATAGTGACCGTATCACTTAGTTTCTGGTTGGCTACTTGTTCGTTTTTTGCTTCGTTTGGAACAGCTGTTCTTCCGGTATTACAACTAGCAAAAAAAGCACAAACTAATAAAAGGTATATAAAGTTTTTCATAATAAATATTGTTTAGTCAAATTTAGGCTTCATTATTCTGTTTAAAAAAGATGAATGAGTAAACCGTGTTTTTGACTGAGCGAACGGCTTTAAGTTCATTTTAAATTTACAAAAACCATTCCTTAATACAGATAAACTAAATAGATTTAACAAAAAAAAGAGTCAAGTTTTAAAACTTGACTCTTTTTTATATATGTATATAATTCAGAAATTTATTTACCAAAAAGACCTCCTAGAAGACCTCCAATACCACCAGACGATTTACCAGAAGCACCAAGTACCATTCCAGCTACATCATCCACAACGCTGCCGTCACCATCTGCATCTAAAATAGACTCTAAGAAACTTTGTTCTTTATCTGCAGAGCTACCACCAAGTAAACCACCTAATAAGTTACCAATTCCATTAGAATCACTAACGTTTTGTTGCTTTGCTTGGTTACCTAAAACTCCCATTAAAATAGGAGCAGCAACTTTTAATATATTAGCAACAGAACCAGCATCTAAACCAGATTTCTGACCAATAACTTGTTCTACACCACTTTGTTTAGCACCTAAAACGTGACCTAATATTTTTTCACCATCGTTTTTAACAGAATCATCAACACCACCACTAAATAATCCACCAAGATTATCTAAAATATTTCCGTCTTGTTTGCTTTGAATAGCTCCCATAAGTCCTGCTGCACCCTCTGGAGTTGCTGCATTACGTTGCATAGCTTTCATTAAAACGGGTAAAGCCATTGTTAATACGCTACCTGTTTTGTCTGCGTCGTTTCCGGTAGAACCAGCTACACCGCTAATGATTGATTTTCCTAAGTCACTGCTTAATAAGTCTAAAATTCCTGACATTTGTTTTGTTTTTTAATAATACCTATTTAGAAGAAAAAGGTATTTAGGGTTTATAAATTGGATTTCAAGGTACAAAAAAAGTCCTTACTTCTAATATTAGGACACATAATTTATAGATGGGTCACATTTAAAAAAAAGAAACCCTCAAAGCATAAAGCAATGAGGGTTTTTTATAATTTGAAATTATTACTAATTCTTATCCAAGAATAGAAATAATTTGAGTTGCTAATTCTGTACCAATTCTATCTTGCGCTTGGTTAGTTGCTGCACCAATATGTGGTGTAAGCGATAACGCAGAATTCATTAGTAACTGCATTTCTGGTTTAGGTTCTTTCTCAAAAACATCTAATGCAGCTCCCGCTACTTTTCCACTTTCAATAGCTTTAACAAGTGCTACTTCGTTAACTACACCACCACGTGCTGCGTTAGCAATAATAACACCATCTTTCATGATTTTAAATTCTGCCTCATCGATAACGTAATCATCTTGAGCAGGTACGTGAAGGGTAATAAAGTCAGATTGTTTTAAAACGTCGTCCTTAGAAATTGTTTTAATATCAAAGTTTACTTTTTGACCATCAAAGAAATCTAATTCTAAGTTAGCATTTTCTAAAAATGGATCGAAAGCAACTACTTTCATACCAGCTCCCAAAGCCACTTTAGCAGTAGCTTGACCAATACGTCCAAAACCTAAAACACCTAAAGTTTTTCCTTTAAGTTCTGTTCCTTTGGCATATGCTTTCTTTAAACCTTTAAAGTTGCTATCACCTTCTAAAGGCATATCACGGTTTGAGTTATGTAAAAAACGAGCTAAACCGTAGAAGTGACCAAATACTAATTCTGCTACTGAGTGAGAAGAAGCTGCTGGTGTATTAATTACAGAAAGTCCTTTTTCGCGAGCATATTCTACATCAATGTTATCCATACCAACACCACCACGACCAATAATTTTTAGTCCAGGGCAAGCATCGATTAAGTCTTTACGTACGGTAGTTGCACTACGCACTAATAAAACAGCGATATCTTTTTCGTTGATATAGTTTATTAATTGTTCTTGAGCTACAGTTGTTGTAATAACCTCGTAACCTGCTTTTTCTAAGGCATCAATTCCACTTTGAGAAACGCCATCGTTTGCTAATACTTTCATTTACTAGTTGTTTTTGTCATTCTCATCAAAGAGAGAATGTTTTTGTTTTAAAAATTTAAAAGTTGAGTAGTTTAAATTTTTATTAATTTATATTTATTTTAGTTGAGTAAACTTAATTTACTTTAACCTTTGCTAAGCGGTTTAAGCTTTAGCTTCCAATTCGCTCATAACTTCTACAAGAGCTTTTACACTATCTAATGGTAAAGCGTTGTACATAGAAGCACGGTAACCACCAACACTACGGTGTCCGTTTACTGCACTAATTCCTGCTTCTTTCAACATTGTTTCAAACGTTTCTTTTAAGTTATCGTTTGTTAGGTTAAAGGTTGCATTCATCATAGAACGATCTTCCTTAGCTGCGAAACCTTTAAATAATGGATTCAAATCAATTTCAGAATACATTAAACGCGATTTCTTTTCGTTCTCTTTTTCAATACCAGCAATTCCGCCTAATCCTTTTAACCATTCTAGAGTTAACATAGAAGTATAAACAGCAAAAACAGGAGGTGTATTAAACATACTACCGGCTTTTATATGTAATTTATAATCCATGATAGAAGGGATATCGCGAGATACTTTTCCAAGAATATCTTCTTTAATAACAACTAAAGTTGTTCCTGCGGGACCCATATTTTTTTGTGCTCCAGCATATAAAAGATCGAATTGAGAATAATCTATATTTCGAGAAAAAATATCACTACTCATATCGCAAACCATAGGAACAGATGTTTTTGGAAACTGTTTTATTTGCGTTCCAAAAATAGTGTTGTTTGATGTGCAATGAAAATAGTCGTAATCCGAAGGAATATCAAATCCTTTTGGAATGTAGTTGTAGTTGGCATCGGCAGAAGACGCTACTTCGTAAATATCGTCTAATTTTTTGGCCTCTTTAATTGCCTTTGCACTCCATGCCCCAGTATTTAAATAACCAGCTCTTTTTTCTAAAAGATTCATGGCTACCATTAAAAACTGAGTACTTGCGCCTCCTTGTAAAAATAATGCTTTATAACCTTTACCTTCTAAACCTAATAATTCTAAAGCTAAAGCTCTAGCATTTTCCATAATATCAACAAACTCCTTACTTCTATGTGATATTTCGATTAAAGATAAACCCGTATTGTTGTAATCAACTATAGCCTCGGCAGCTTTTAACAATACACTTTGAGGTAAAATACTTGGTCCTGCACTAAAGTTATGTTTTTTCATTTGTAAAGTTATATGGTTTTTTTATGATTTTAAATATCATCCAAATTATACATTTTGTTATACTTTAAAAATGTGGATGTTCCATTTAAATTTTCAAAAAATGTAAGATACAAAGTTGCTAATTAATTGCTGAATTGGTGTTAAAAATTCGATAATTTTTTCGTCAAATCGCTAACAAAAATTCAACAGAATCGACACTATCCGCATAATCCCAAAGTTCTGGTTTTTGTGTGGCACCAAATGCGATTTCGTTTTTTGCAAAACCTTTTGCTACTATGCATTGTATTTTGCTCGAATCGGCCTCTATTTTCTCTTTTAAAGCATCTGTAGAATCGTAATACTCATAAAAAAGGGTTGCAATAGGAGATGCGTAGCTTTCGTCTTCTTTAATCATGAAGAAACCATTTTCCAGCATATCGAATTCGCTCATTAAGTATACAGCTTTGTTATAATCGTAATTGTTTGCGTATTTCGCTTTGTTAACAATATCGTGCCAATGGTAAATACCTTGAAAAAAGCCATCAAATTTATAACCTTTTGGTACATATAGTTTGGATACATTTCTACATCCAAGACCGTAATATCTAAAAATATCTTCCGATAAGTTTTTAAAATCTGCTTCAGTTTCTTGTCCTGTTAAAATAGCAACAGAGTTTCTGTTATTTCTAATTATGGAAGGTTTTCCTTTAAAATAATATTCAAAATAACGAGCAGTATTGTCACTTCCCGTGGCAATAACAGCATCAAAATTAGTAAGTTTTTCTTCTGTAAAAGTGATTGTTCCTTTAAACTGCGGCTCTACAAATTCTAAATATTTTGACAAATAGGGTAGTAGGTGCTTGTCATTACTCGATTGTTTTACAACAACGTTGTGGCCAGAAATTAATACCGAAAGAAAATCGTGAAAACCTACTAAAGGAATATTTCCAGCCATAATAATAGCTACATTTTTAGGGTTTACGCTATTAAATTTATAGGCTTTAATCCATGTGTTTAGTTTCTCTATGGTTAAACTTTCTGTCCAACCTTGCAACGCGAAAGCTATGTTTTCTTTAGTAAACCAACCGTTGTGCTCTTCGGCTAGTTTTAGTTGATGCTTAAAGCCATCGAAGAACACATCATTATGTTCAATATTATCTTTCTTTTGTATCACTTCGTTAGAAAATTGACTTAAAAATTCTCCTAATTTTACAAAAGCGTTAATTCTTTCTTGTAAATTCATTCTTAATTTGGTTATGAATAGTTTTGGCTTTATTTTTGCAACTGCAAATTTAAGGAAACTGTAATAGAGTTCTTAAATTTTAAAAATAAAAATTACTATGGCAATTATAATAACAGACGAGTGTATAAATTGTGGGGCTTGTGAACCTGAGTGCCCAAATACAGCAATATATGAAGGTGCCGATGATTGGCGCTATAAAGATGGTACAAGTTTAGATGGTACTGTTGTTTTAACAAACGGACATGAAGTAGACGCTGATGAGGCGCAAGAACCAATTAGCGACGAGCTTTACTATATTGTACCAGATAAATGTACAGAATGTAAAGGTTTTCACGATGAGCCACAGTGTGCTGCAGTTTGCCCTGTAGATTGTTGTGTGCCAGATGAAGATGTTGTAGAAACAGAAGAAGAGCTTTTGGCTAAGCAAAAATTTATGCATCCAGAAGGATAAACTTTAATAGGTTTTTAATTATAAAATGAATCCCAAGTGTTTAGCTTGGGATTTTTTTTGTTTAAATGATAAATAAGTTATTTTTAAGTTTTAGCTTGTTTCTCCATGATTTTAAAAACTTCCTTACTAAATGATGTGGTGTCTTTTTGATTGTTTTTCTGAGATTTTATGTAAGCATTCTTCTTTTTAATTAATTCTTTAAGTTTTTTATCGTTGCTGTCTCTTTTAATAATTAAATCCTTAATGAAGTTTTCTTTTTCAGTGGTGCTTTTTCCCTTTAGTTCTTCGGGTAGTCTTTCATCTTCAACTGTGTCTAGTTTTAATTTTCCTACTTTATAATCTTTTATAATTTCTTGTGATCCAAAAGCAGATTTTTTACCAACTTTACTGTTTTTGTATTCTGCGCGAGAACTGTTTGCGGTTACAGAACCTTTCTCATAAACTTCCATAGATTTGGCTTTCTTTTTATAATTTTTTTCACGCTCTTCATTGGTTCCGTAATAAATTCTAGAAGCATCAATATCTTTTGATATGTTATTAATTTCAGAATCGTAAGGCGTGGCTATAGAATAATCTTTTGCATTCTGGTCTAGTTTAAGAAATTCTCCATTAGTACATTCTGCCATTTTTTTAAAGTGGTAAATGGTTTCTTCACAGCCGTTACCTAATTTAATAGTGTTATTATAATTCCTTTTTCAGCAGCTTTTTTACAGCTTTCAGAATATAAAATATCGTCTTTATAATCCATGTGCGGCGGACAATCTCCAACGATGAAAATAGTTTTATAAGTTCTTGGGTTTGTAGACCACAACATACTGGTTATGGATTCATTTAGTGCTTGATTAACACTTTCTGGTGTGTCACCGCCACCGCTAGCTGTAATTTTTAATAAATCGGAATATGCTTCGTCTAGGTCTGCTGTTATTGCAATTTGTTTTGTTATAAAATTATCGCCCCTATCTCTGTAAAATACCATTCCCATTTTTAAAGTATCAATATCATTACTTTGTGCTAGCTCTGAAACAATATCCCAAATTTTTTCCTTTGCAGTACCTATAAGTCCACTCATACTTCCCGTAGCGTCAAGACAGAATACAATTTCAGCATTTCTAGTAGTATTAGTAGTAGTAGCCTTATTAATTGCGGCGACTAATATTGGTTTTTCGTTTTCGATCAATTCTTTTTTATTAATATTCTTGCAGTTTAATATTGAGATGAATGAGACTAGGAAGAAAAATAATTTATGCATAATATCTATATTTTAGCTTAAAAGTAGTTTGTTATTTTGAGTTCGAAAATGAATAATGAGTATAGTATATGTTTAAATGCGTAAACAGTGCCTTTCAATGAGTTTAACGTATTGGTAAATTAAAAAACGACGTGATTGGGTTAAAAACAAACTGAATTGTTATAAAAATTAATGCATTTAAGTTAAAATTAAGTTTCTGTTGTATATACTTTTGATTTAAGCTTATCTTAAAACATTATTCTAAACTAAAAAATATAGAGTAGCAATTCAATTTTTTAGAAACTAGAAGGTTTTAATATCGAGTTAAGGTGAATTATGTATTATAAAAATCACTTTAAATAATTTAAATTTTAGAAAATAATGACGTATTGTTTAGGTATTAAAACAAAGCAAGGCTTGGTCGCTATTGCCGATACTAGAATAACTTCTGGCACCAATAAATCGACGAAAAAGAAAGTATATGTAGAACAGAGAAATAAACATTCTTTGTTTATAATGACCAGCGGATTACGTTCTGTTAGAGATAAAGCCGTAATATACTTTCAAGAACTTTTTAATGAAGGTATAACCGAGCATAATAAAATGTATAAAGCTGTAAATGCTTTTGGAGAACAAGTTAAACGCGTCGCAAAAGAAGATCAAGAAGCACTTAGAAAAGCTGGTTTAAAATTTAACCTAAATACTATTATTGGTGGGCAACTTATTGATGACGATGAACATAAATTATTCCTTATTTATTCTGAGGGTAATTGGGTAGAATTAAATGATGACTCTCCTTTTGTTATTATTGGAAATTCAGGACATGGTAAAACGCTATTAAATAGGGTTTTGAAGAGTGATTCATCAATGGAGTATGCCTTAAAAGCGGGATTTCTTTCTTTTGATGCCACACGGTTAAGTGCTAATGATGTTGGATTTCCGATAGACGTTGTGCTTTATGAAAAGAATTCGTTTAAAATGAATGAAAATAGATATACTCAAAAAGATATGAAAGACATATCGGAACAATGGGATACAAATTTAAAATCGGTACTGGAAGCACTGCCCGATAGTTGGATTAAAGAGCCTTTTAATAATGTAATTAATAAAACCATTTCAAATGAAATTTAACGTAAACAGTTCATTATCTTATATTGTAAATAGTCCAACAACGTTTATTTTTAATATTCATGCTCTAAACACTCCCAGTCAAACGGTTTTAGAAGAGAATTTAATTATTGATCCCCATATAGATCATGAGGTCTTTACATCTCACGATGGAAACTCTAAGTTTATGAGGCTAAAAATATATAAACCTTGTAATTTTTCCGTGTCATACTCTGCACTTGTAGATATGAACTATAAAATTATAGATGAAAGTAACTCAAAAAAATTAGTATCTGTTGTAGAAATCGATAGTTATATAGCCTCTTTTTTATACCCAAGTCGGTATTGCCAATCTGATAAATTAATGAAATTTTCTTATAATAAATTTGGGCATTATGCGTCAGTATATGATAAGGTTTTGGCTATAACGGACTGGATTTACAGTAATATTGAGTACACTAGTGGTAGTACAGATTCTCAGACCTCTGCTATAGATACCATTACTGAACGTGTTGGTGTTTGTCGAGATTTTGCTCATTTAGGTATTGCACTGTGCAGAGCATTATCAATTCCTGCAAGATATTATACGGGTTATGCGTACCAATTAAATCCACCCGATTTTCACGCTTGTTTTGAAGCTTATATCGATGGAGATTGGATTATATTCGATTCTACAAAATTAGCAGCCTTAAACGGACTCGTAAAAATAGCAAATGGTAGAGATGCAGCAGATTCTGCGGTTGCTAGTATTTTCGGAAATGCGGTAGGGACTTCGGTAACTGTAGATTGTCAAGTCGTGGATAATTCTTTTCAACCTTTTGCTTACAGTGGTAATCAAAAAGGTATTTCTTTTCAATAAAAGAAAGCGTATTAAAAATAATTAAATTCCTAAGTTTGCGCTTAGGTTTTTTTTATGTGATATTTAGTTATAACGTCTAAAATTTATTTAGGCGCTTTTTTATTTCGATTAAACCTTTACACAATAGTTTAGTCAAACCCCAAAAAAAATATAGTTATGACCAAGAAATGGATGCGTATAATACATCGTTATTTAGGATTTTTTTTAATTGGAGTAATGATTGTGTACTCATTGAGCGGTATTGTTTTAATTTTTAGAAATACCGACTTTTTAAAAAGTGAAACCATTGTAGAAAAAACAATAAAACCAAACTTAAAAGGAGAAGCGCTAGGGCGTGCTTTAAAAATAAAAAGGTTTAGAGCAGAAAAAACAGAAGGCGATTTAGTTTTGTTTAAAAATGGTGAATACAACAAAACTACCGGTTTAGCTAAATATACTAATAAGGAGTTGCCTTATGTACTCGATAGAATGACACATTTACATAAAGCCACATCTGCAGAACCATTATTTTGGTTAAACGTGTTTTCTGGTGTATCGCTTTTCTTTTTTGCAATTTCATCGTTTTGGATGTTTATGCCTAAAACTAAAATCTTTAAAAAAGGTATGTATTTTACCGCTTTTGGAGTGGTTTTAACTATAATAATGCTGTTTATATAAAGATTTTCTTAGGAATCCAATGGCTTAGGTACAGAATTATTAAATAGAAATTTATTTCTATAACTTTCCTATTTTTGTTTATATGAATACAGAAAAAGTATGTTTGTTTTTAAATGGCGAACAACCAAAGTCTATTCCCGACTTAAAACGCTATAAAATAGTCTGCGCTACAGATGGTGCGTACCAATTTTTAAAAACAAAACAAATTGTTCCGCATTTTATTAGTGGCGATTTTGATTCTATTGAAAATATTCCGGAAAGTATTGAAGTGATTCATACACCAAATCAAGATTTTACAGATTTTGATAAAGTTTTACAGATTCTTTATGATAAAGGCTTTAAAACGGTTCATGTTTATGGAGCAAGCGGGAAGGAGCAAGACCATTTTTTGGGAAATCTACATACTGCACTACAATGGAAAACAAAGCTCGATTTAACATTTTTCGATAATCATGGCTATTATTTTTTAGCTGATAAAATGATAAAAATTGAAAATTGTATGGATAAAACGGTATCATTAATTCCGTTACCCGAAGCAACAGGTATTACTACTGTAGGCTTGCAATATGCTTTAGATAATGAAACTTTGGCTTTTGGTGAAAGAATAGGAACACGAAATAAGGCTGTGAAAAATACTATTTCTGTTACTTTTGAAACAGGAAGTTTATTTTTGTTTATAAACGATTAATATTTTTAAATTGAATATTAAATAAATGGATGCACAGAAGAATTTATCGGAATTAATTAAAAACATGACACCAAAGCTTAATGATGGTGTTTACGTTTTTGTTACCCTTCAAGATTATAATTTGGTAGATAGAACAGATACTATCGCCGAGTTTAAAGAAGCAGAGGGATTAACGATCATTATTGAAAAAGATAAAGCAGACCGCTTGAATTTAAAGTATAATTATGAAGCAAGTTGGATTACGCTGCAAGTACATTCATCATTAGAAGCTGTTGGGCTTACGGCAGTATTTTCTTCAGAATTAGCAAAATACAATATCAGTTGTAATGTTATTGCGGGCTATTACCATGACCACATTTTTGTTGACAAAAAAGATGCTAAAACAGCTGTAGATGCTCTAATAAACTTATCAAAAGCACATTAATAAACAGATAATAATCTAGGTATAAAAAAAGCCGAGCAATTTTGCTCGGCTTTTTACTTTAATATATTTAGAACGTTTTATAGCTTAAAGTTTAATCTAGCAAAAGCATAAGTTCCATCCGATCCCATTTGAACAGAATCAGCTAAACCACCTTGATCCGTCCAACCATCAAACTGCGGAGTCGGGTAGGTGTTAAATAAATTGTTTGCACCAATGCTTAATTTTAGTTTTTCAGAAATTTGGTAACCTAAGCTTAAATCTACAATTAAAGCAGCCTCATAAACATCGGTGGCTACAGGGAAAAGAGCATCTGCTTCAGCTTGCGTTGTTGGAGGAGAATCTACCCATTGAAAATCTTGAAGGGTTACTTCACTAAACTGTGTTAAAGCTACGGTAGCATTGAATTTTTTGTTGGTATATCCAAGATTTAAACCAAATTTATAATCTGGAGCAGCCGCTTTTAAATAAGCCTGAGAAAATGGCCCGAAAAACGTAAATTCATTTAAATCACCGTTGTGAATTTCTTTTATCTTTAAATCATTTAAGTTACCAATTAAATCTACTTGAATTTTACCCTCGTCACCTATACTAGTTCCGTAACCTAAAACAATGTCTAAACCATTAGTTCTGGTATCTACACCATTAGCGAAAAATTGTGCAGCATCTACATTTAAAGGTCCTAAAACGGTTTGGTCTGTAAAATTATCTGTTAAAATAATACGATCGTCAACCGAAATAGAGTATGCATCAATAGTTGCTGTAAAACCACCTTTCTTATAAGTAAACCCAATACTTGCGTTAAAAGCTTTTTCTTCATTTAATTGCCCAATGCCAAAAGCTTTGGTTACTGTACTATTATTAGCTGAAAGTAAAGATGGTACTGAAGTTCCTGCAACAATATTGGTAAACTTTAGGTTGTAATACAATTGCGCTAAAGATGGTGCTCTAAAACCTGTAGAAATAGAACCTCTTAAAGTAAAATTATCAGTTACTTTTAATCTACTCGCTAATTTTCCGTTAAATGTACTTCCGAAGTCACTGTACTGTTCAAAACGTAAAGCACCAGCAAACATTAGTTGTTCAGATACATTAAGTTCTGTATCAAAATAAATACCATAATTAGTTCTACTTCGGTCTACTTCATTATCAGGGCTATAACCAGGGAAACCTTGCGAACTTCCCGATAAAACATCGTCGTTAGAATCTGTTGCAACGGTTTGTAAAGCTGGGTTTGTAATGATTACACCATTTTCATCATAAAGCCCATAAGATGCTTCTTCACCTGCAAAAATCCCAAAATTTTCAGTTCTATATTCAAAACCAAAAGCTAAACTTAGGCCAGAAGCTACATCATCTAAATATTTATTGAAATCTAAACCTGTGGTGTTTTGAGATAAGTAATGTCCACCGGCATCAAAATCGGTAGGCGATAAATCTTGCATAGAAGCATTGTTACTGTCCTTTATATAATAGTGAAAAAAGTTTCTTCCGAAGGTGTTATTAAAATCTACATTCCAACCATTTTCCATTTCATGTCTTACACCAACCGAAACAGAAACATCTGTTATATTAGAAGTAATTCTAGGCGTAAATCCGTTAGGGTATAAGCTAGGTACCGATCTGTTATCTCCATTTTCAAAACTATCTCTAGAAAAGGCATAAGCATCGGTATCTCTATAATTTCTACCACCAAAAGCATAAATTTCGGTGTTATCGTTAATTGGTAAAGCCGAGTTTATCATGAAATTAAAACCATCAACACCAGCGCTTCCGTAACCTTGTCTCCAAGAAAATCCTGGTCTTAGCGTATTTTGTCTAGATAAAAATTCTGTTGTAAAATTCATATAACCACCGGCATCATTTAAAGACACACCATAATTAGCATCAATTTTAACAGTTTCACCATCCCAACTTTTACTTTTACCATCTAAACGATTTTTACCTTCAACATTACTTAAGGTTTCGCCCGTTGCGTCTTCCCAACCTTCACCAATTGCTGTGCTGTATGCACCGTAAGTGATTCCGCCGGTAAAACCATCGGTATTATCTTTTAATACAATATTTATCACACCAGCAATCGCATCCGATCCGTATTGTGCCGAAGCTCCATCTCTTAAAACTTCAATACGTTTAATGGCATTTGCAGGAATGGCATTTAAATCCGTTCCAGAATTTCCACGTCCACGTGTTCCAAAAATATTGACTAAACTCGATTGGTGTCTTCGTTTTCCGTTAATTAAAACTAAAGTTTGATCTGGACCTAAACCACGTAAAGATGCAGGAACAATGTGGTCGGCACCATCAGAACCCGATTGTTTACTAGCATTGAAAGAAGGCGCTGCATATTGTAAAATTTCGTTTACTTCAACTTTTCCGGTGTTAGAAGCAATATCTGCAACATTAATAACATCTACCGGCACAGCTGTATCTATGGCTGTTCGTTTTGGACTACGAGAGCCTACGAGCATCACTTCGTCTAGGCTTACACCATCGTCTAGTGTTACCTTAATATTTGTGCGATTGTTTATTTCAATTTCTTTAGAATCGTAACCAACATAGCTAAAAACCAATGTTGCGTTGCCATTTGCTGCAATACTGAAATTACCATCAAAATCGGAAATAGCTCCATTTGTCGTGCCTTTTTCCACAACGTTTACTCCAGCAATTGGAATTCCCGATGCATCGGAAATATTACCTTTGACGACTTGTTGTGCATACGAAAACATAAAGCTCCCTAAGCATAGGATTAACGTGTAAAGTTTTTTCATAATTTAATTAATTTTGTTTTTGAGTTATTTAAAGCTAAGATATGTTAAAAATATATTAAAAACATTTCATTTGAGCTTAAAAATATAGCGAATAGTCTGTTAAATACTGTTTTTGTTAAATTATGTGTAATCCGATGTCATGAAAAATAAATATAGAAATACTATCAATATACCCTATATTTGCACTCGAAAAATATAGGTTCCCAGCTTTATGGGAATAATAAAATACATAGTTCAATGAAAGCAGGCATCGTAGGATTACCAAACGTAGGGAAATCGACTTTATTTAATTGTTTATCTAATGCAAAAGCGCAAAGTGCAAACTTTCCGTTTTGTACAATCGAACCTAATATTGGTGTGGTAAATGTACCAGATCCGCGTTTAGAGAAGTTAGAAGAATTGGTAAACCCTGAGCGTGTACAACCGGCAACTGTAGAAATTGTGGATATTGCAGGTTTAGTAAAAGGGGCTAGTAAAGGAGAAGGTTTAGGAAATCAGTTTTTGGCTAATATCCGCGAAACAGATGCTATTCTTCATGTTTTGCGTTGTTTTGATAACGATAATATTATACATGTTGATGGTAATGTAAATCCTATTCGCGATAAGGAAACTATCGATATGGAGCTTCAACTTAAAGATTTAGAGACGGTTGATAAAAAACTTGATAAAGTAAAGCGTGCTGCTAAAACAGGGAATAAAGACGCTCAAAAAGAAGAAGCTGTTTTATTGAAAATTAAGGCCGCTTTAGAAGCAGGAGTTTCTGTTCGTGCTTTAGAGTTTTCAGATGAAGATAATGCCGATTTTGTAAAACCATCTCAATTTATTACAGATAAGCCTGTAATGTATGTTTGTAATGTAGATGAAGGAGCGGCAGTTTCTGGAAATGCTTATGTAGAGTTGGTACGTGAGGCAGTAAAAGATGAAAATGCAGAAGTTTTGGTTTTAGCTGTTGGTACAGAGGCTGATATTAATGAGTTAGATGATTACGAAGAGCGCCAAATGTTTTTAGCGGATATTGGTTTAGAAGAAGCTGGAGCGGCTAAATTAATACGTTCGGCTTATAAGTTACTAAACCAACAAACATATTTTACAGCAGGTGTAAAGGAAGTTCGTGCTTGGACGGTTGATATAGGTGCTACGGCTCCACAAGCAGCAGGTGTTATTCATACCGATTTTGAAAAAGGATTTATTCGTGCTGAAGTTATAGGTTATGAGGATTTTGCAAGTTACGGTAGTGAAGCAAAAGTAAAAGAAGCAGGTAAAATGCGTGTTGAAGGTAAGAATTACATTGTTAAAGATGGCGATGTTATGCATTTCTTATTCAACGTATAGAACATATTAAAGTACATCTTAAAACGTCATTCCTAAATACAGGAATGACGTTTTTTTTTGCGAAATTTTCACGGCTTTAGTCGGAGTTTAAAACGTTGTATTTTCAACAATATAGTGTTATGAATTTCGAATTAAAACATACTAAAACAATTTTATTTTTAATTCAGGATGCTAAATATCTTGCGAAAAATTAAATCTGAACGTCGTAATTATATCTTTTTTTGAATTATTAACAATAAAAGAATTCTAAATTCGTGCTATGCAAACAACAAAAAAGTTTTGGTCGGGAATCGCTATTGGAGTCTTAGGGATTGTTCTATTTTCCTCTAAAGCCGTTATGGTAAAATTAGCTTATAATTATAAAGTTGATGCTATAAGTGTTTTATTGTTACGCATGTTATTCTCTTTCCCGTTTTATGTTGTTATTGCTTTTATTTACAGAAATAAAGCAGAGGCAATTGCGATAAAAAATAAAGATTATGTTTGGGTTGTTTTCTTTGGTTTTGTAGGTTATTATTTAGCGAGTTATTTCGATTTTGTTGGTTTAACGTATATAAAAGCAAGCTTAGAACGTATTATTCTATTTTTATATCCAACCATCGTAATTATTTTAAATCGTGTCTTTTTAAGGCAGGCAATCTCCAAAATTCAAGCCATAGCTATTGGCTTAACTTATGTCGGTATTATTATTGCTTTTTCAGATGAAGTTAGTGTTTCGGGAACCGATGCGTATTTAGGAGGTTTTTTCATCTTACTAAGTGCTATAACTTATGCATCATATTTGGTGGGCAGTGGGTGGTTAATCCCTAAATTTGGTGTTATTAAGTTTACGGCTTATGCTATGTTGGTGTCTTGTTTTTGTGTTTTTATTCATTATGGGTTTATCGGAAAAATGGATTTATTTGGGTTTGCATGGCAAGTCTATACTTTGGGCTTTTTAATTGCCGTTTTTGCAACGGTAATCCCTTCGTTTTTAGTATCTCTGTCTATTAAAATGATAAGTTCGTCTAATTTTGCAATTGTGGCTGGTATTGGTCCCATTTCAACCATAATATTAGCATCCATTTTTTTAAATGAATCGCTCACTTTTCTCCAGTTTTTTGGCGCCCTAATTGTTATTGGAGGTATTGTATTTATGTCGGTAAAAAGCAAGAAAAAGGCTTAAATTGGGGTTTTAGATAATAAAAACAACTTATTGTTCATTACTTTGTTTGCTTGCTATTTTATTTTTTATTTACTTGTGCTATCTTAGCTTTTTATATACCTAAATCACGAAATCTTAATGGCAGAAGAATCTAACTATACCGAAGATAATATACGCTCACTCGACTGGAAGGAACATATTAGAATGCGTCCGGGTATGTATATTGGAAAACTCGGTGATGGTAGTTCGCCAGACGATGGTGTTTACATTCTTTTAAAAGAAGTTTTAGACAACTCTATCGATGAGTTTGTAATGGGCGCAGGTAAAACGATAGAAATTTCTATACAAGGAGTGAAAATTACGGTTCGCGATTATGGTCGTGGAATTCCTTTAGGGAAAGTAGTTGATGTGGTTTCTAAAATGAATACCGGTGGTAAATATGATTCTAAAGCCTTTAAAAAATCGGTAGGTTTAAATGGTGTAGGTACCAAGGCGGTAAATGCATTGTCATCCTTTTTTAGAGTAGAATCTACACGTGATAATAAAAGTGCTTCCGCGGAATTTTCTCAGGGAAACCTGACAAACGAGGAGTTTTTAGATGAAACGTCTCGCCGTAAAGGAACTAAAGTATCCTTTGTTCCCGATGAAATTATCTTTAAAAAATATAAGTATCGTAACGAATATATCGTTAAAATGCTTAAAAACTATGTGTACTTAAACCCAGGTTTAACCATTGTTTTTAATGGCGAAAAATATTTCAGTGAAAACGGATTGAAAGATTTATTAGCTGAAAAAATAAACGAATCAGATTTATTGTATCCTATTATTCATCTTCGTGGTGATGATATTGAGGTAGCGCTTACGCACAGTAAAACGCAATACAGTGAGGAGTATAATAGTTTTGTAAATGGCCAGAATACCACACAAGGTGGAACGCATTTAACAGCATTTCGTGAAGCTTTAGTAAAAACTATTCGTGAGTTTTATGGCAAGAATTATGATGCTTCAGATATTAGAAAATCTGTAGTCTCAGCAATTGCCATCAAGGTCATGGAGCCTGTTTTCGAAAGTCAGACCAAAACTAAACTAGGTTCAACAGATATGGGAGGCGAGTTGCCAACCGTTCGAACTTATATTAATGATTTTCTAAAAAAATATTTAGATAACTATTTACACAAAAACACAGATACAGCCGATAAAATTCAACGTAAAATTCTGCAAGCAGAACGTGAACGTAAAGAGTTATCGGGTATTCGTAAACTGGCTAAAGATCGTGCTAAAAAAGCCAGCCTTCATAATAAAAAACTACGTGACTGTCGTGTGCATTTTGGCGACACTAAAAATGTAAGAAATTTAGAAAGTACACTGTTTATTACCGAGGGAGATTCTGCATCGGGTAGTATAACTAAATCACGAGATGTAAATACCCAAGCCGTTTTCAGTTTAAAAGGAAAGCCTTTAAATTGCTATGGTTTAACAAAAAAAATAGTTTACGAAAACGAAGAGTTTAATTTACTGCAAGCCGCATTAAATATAGAAGAAAGCTTAGAAGATTTACGTTATAACAATGTAGTTATAGCAACAGATGCCGATGTCGATGGTATGCACATTCGATTATTGCTAATTACATTCTTTCTTCAATTTTTTCCGGAAGTTATAAAAGAAGGACACCTTTATATATTACAAACACCATTGTTTCGTGTGCGAAATAAGAAAGAAACAATCTATTGCTACTCTGAAGATGAACGTCGTAACGCAATAGATAAGTTAAAACCAAAACCAGAAATTACCCGATTTAAAGGTTTAGGTGAGATTTCTCCAGATGAGTTTAAATATTTTATAGGTGAAGATATTCGTTTAGACCCAATTATGCTAGATGATAACATGTCTATTGAAGATTTATTATCCTTTTATATGGGGAAAAACACACCAACACGGCAAGAATTTATTATTGATAACTTAAAGGTAGAGTTAGATTTAATCGACGAATAACAAATTTGTATTATCAAATAAAGAATTTTATGTATTTAAATTTAAATATTTCGTAATTTTGTAGCGAAAAATTGAAATTAAAACATAATTATCTTGTTTTCAGCATATTTAGATTGAAATCTGAAAGCAAGAATAAAAAACCTTTATCATGATGTTATATACAAAAGAAAGAAAAACAACAAAAAAGCGTTCTTACGATTATTTACATGCAGCACTTGTAAGTGAAAAGTTAAATAAGCGTAGACAAAAAGGGAGAGTTTCCCTTAGCGGTAAACCAAAAGAGTAATAATTTTTAATGGCAGAAGACGAAAACGACGATTTAATTAACAACCAAGAAGAAGAACCCCAAGAAACCATTACCCGAGTTACGGGTATGTATAAAGATTGGTTTTTAGATTACGCATCTTATGTAATTCTGGAGCGTGCTGTACCTGCAATTGAAGACGGTTTTAAACCCGTACAGCGCAGAATCATGCATTCCATGAAAGATTTAGATGATGGTCGATACAATAAAGTAGCGAACATTGTTGGGCATACCATGCAGTATCACCCTCACGGAGATGCTAGTATAGCCGATGCTATGGTTCAAATTGGTCAAAAAGATTTGTTGATTGATACTCAAGGAAACTGGGGTAATATTTTAACAGGCGATCGTGCGGCGGCTTCACGTTATATTGAGGCCCGTATATCTAAGTTTGGCTTAGATGTTGTTTTTAATCCTAAAATTACCGAGTGGCAAGCGAGTTACGATGGAAGGAGAAAGGAACCGGTTAATTTACCGGTAATGTTCCCCTTACTATTAGCGCAAGGCGGTGAAGGTATTGCTGTAGGTCTGTCTACCAAAATTTTACCACACAATTTTATAGAACTTATAGATGCTTCTGTTAAGCATTTACAAGGCAAACGTTTTACTATTTTACCCGATTTCCCAACTGCCGGTATAGCCGATTTTTCTAACTATAACGATGGGCTTCGTGGCGGAAAGGTTAGAGTGCGCGCTAAAATATCACAGCTTGATAAAAACACTTTGGTTATTACCGAGTTGCCTTTTGGTACCACTACAAGTTCGTTAATAGATTCTATATTAAAAGCGAACGATAAAGGTAAAATTAAAGTTAAAAAAATTGAAGATAATACTGCAGCCGAAGTTGAGATTTTGGTGCACTTACCCTCTGGATTATCTCCAGATAAAACTATTGATGCACTTTATGCATTTACAAGTTGCGAGTCTTCAATTTCTCCTTTAGGTTGTGTTATTGAAGATAATAAACCGCTTTTTGTAGGTGTTACAGAAATGCTTAAAAGAAGTACCGATAATACGGTAGATCTTTTAAAGCAAGAATTAGAAATTCGTTTAGGTGAATTTGAAGAGCAATGGCATTTTGCTTCTCTAGAGCGTATTTTCATAGAAAATAGAATTTACCGTGATATTGAGGAAGAAGAAACTTGGGCAGGTGTAATTAGCGCTATAGATAGAGGTCTTAAACCACATATAAAACATTTAAAGCGTGCTGTAACCGAAGAGGATATTGTGCGTTTAACTGAAATTCGAATTAAACGTATTTCAAAATTTGATATTGATAAAGCCCAACAAAAAATTGATGCATTAGAAGAGCAAATTGCAGAAATTAAGCATCATTTAGAGCATTTAATAGATTATGCTATAGCGTATTTTACTCGTTTGAAAAAGGAGTATGGTGAAGGCCGTGAGCGTAAAACAGAAATTAGAACGTTTGATGATGTTGATGCCACAAAGGTTGTTATTAGAAACACAAAACTCTATGTGAATAGGGAAGAAGGTTTTATAGGAACATCTTTGCGTCGTGATGAATACGTTGGCGATTGCTCGGATATTGATGATATTATCGTGTTTACCAAAGCAGGTATCATGATGGTAACAAAAGTAGATACCAAAACTTTTATAGGTAAAGGTATTATACATGTGGCTATCTTTAAAAAGAAAGATAAGCGCACCATTTATAATATGATTTATCGTGATGGTAAAACAGGACCATCTTATATTAAGCGTTTTGCGGTAACAGCAGTAACACGAGATAGAGAATACGATTTAACTAATGGAAACAAAGGATCGTCTTCATTATATTTTTCTGCAAACCCTAATGGTGAAGCCGAAGTGATTTCTATTTTATTGCGCCAAGCCGGAAGTATAAAAAAATTGAAATGGGATATTGATTTTAGTGATATCTTAATAAAAGGCCGTGCTTCTAAAGGGAATTTAGTGACTAAATACCCAATAAAACGCGTAGAATTAAAAGAAAAAGGCGTTTCTACTTTAAAACCTCGTAAAATTTGGTTCGATGATACTGTGCAACGTTTAAATGTTGATGGTCGCGGTGAACTTATTGGTGAATTTAGAGGTGAGGATAAACTCTTAATTATCAATCAGTCAGGAACAATTAAAACCGTAACGCCTGAGGTTACGATGCATTTTGATGACGACATGATTGTTATGGAGAAATGGGTGCCAAATAAACCTATTTCCGCAGTGTATTTCAATGGTGAAAAGGAGATGTATTATGTTAAACGCTTTTTAATAGAACAAGAAGGGAAAGAAGAGCATTTTATTTCCGATCACCCAAGTTCTTTATTAGAAATTGTTTCAACAGATTGGAAACCCATGGCCGAGATTGTTTTCGCTAAAGAACGTGGCAAAGATCGAAAAGAGAATTTAGAGGTTAATTTAGAGGAGTTTATAGCGGTAAAAGGTATTAGCGCTTTAGGTAATCAATTAACTAAAGATAAGGTGAACCAAGTGAACCTATTAGATCCGATACCATTTGAATCTCCTGAAGAAATTCATGTTAATGATATTGAGGTGAATGGAGAGGAAACCGTTGATGGTTCTTCTGAAAAATTAAATTCTGAAGAGGATTTAGATGATGAAGGGCAAACGACCTTGTTTTAGTCTTTGAATTAATAGCTTTATTTAATTCCTTTTCGAAGGATAATTAAGAAAGGAGTTTAAAAAAACAAAGAATGAAAACTAATGATAAGCATAACGAGCGTATAGCTAAAATGACTTTTACTTCAGTTTACCCGCATTATGTAACTAAAGTGGAGAAAAAGGGAAGGACTTTAGCAGAGTTGCATGAAGTTATTAAATGGCTTACTGGTTATGCCGAAAAAGAACTTCAATTCTGTATTGACAACAAGGTTACCTTTGCTGTATTTTTCGAAAATGCACAACTAAATCCAAATGCGCAATTTATAAAGGGTGTCATTTGTGGCTACAGAATAGAGGAGATTGATAATATACTTACAAAGCAAGTTCGGTATTTAGATAAATTAGTTGATGAACTTGCCAAAGGTCGAAAAATGGATAAAATTTTACGACAAGCTTAATAATTTGAGTCGAACTCAAAAAATTAAGATATTTGCTCTTTTATAGAAGTTATTATATTTTCCAAATCACTTTCATAATCAAACCAAAGTGTGCTTTCATTTCTTTTAAACCAAGTAAGTTGTCGTTTTGCAAAACGGCGTGTATTCTTTTTAATTTCAGAAATAGCAAACTCTAAAGTCCATTCTCCACTTAAGTATCTAAATAATTCTTTGTAGCCTACGGTGTTTAATGCATTTAAATCTTCGTGTGGAAGTAGTGTTTTTACTTCCTCGAGTAGACCGTTATTTATCATGATATCTACCCTTTGATTTATACGGTTATAAATCAGTTCGCGGTCGGCCGTTAATCCAACTGTAATTGTTGTAAACGGACGCTTATTTTTCTCTTTATTTAAGAATGAAGAATAAGGTTTTCCGCTGCCAACACAAACTTCTAGAGCACGAATTACACGGTGCGGATTGTCTAAAGAAATGGTATTATAGGTTATTAAATCTAACGCTTTTAGTTGTGTTATTAATGGTTCTAATCCATTAATTTCTAATTCTTTATTTAGTTCTTCTCGAATAGATGGTTTAACTTCCGGAAAGTAGTCTAAGCCTTTGGTTACGGCATCGTTATATAAGCCCGAACCACCAACCATTATAGCAACATTGTTAGTTTTAAAAAGTTGATCTAAACAGCTTATCGCATCTTTTTCGAAAGTACCTACGTTATAGTTGTCTTGTACCGATTTATGATGTATAAAATGATGTTTTGCACTAGCAAGTTCTTCATTAGATGGTGCTGCAGTACCTATTTGCATTTCTTTAAAAAACTGACGAGAATCGGCCGAGATAATTTCAGTTTTGAAATGCTGCGCTAGTTTTATGCTGAGTGCTGTTTTTCCAATGGCTGTTGGGCCAACAATAGAAATGAGGTATTTTGGTGCTGTGCTGATGAGATTTCTTTTTTTAGAGTTTTCAAAAATAGAAAAAAGCAAGGAGTTATTTTAATGAAATAAGAAAGTATTATTATGCTAGTTTATTTAAAGCGGTTTTACTAAGAACAGGCCCTTAATTTGAAAAAAAAGTTGGCGGATAAGCGTTAAGGATTGAACGGTGTGTTTAAGCTCCCCGACATTAGGAGGGAGCGAGTAGTGAAAGCCTGACCCGATAGGGTAACGCCAAAAGAATTAGTGCAGTTTATTACCGCAGTTGTAGCAAAATTCAGCCTCATCTTTATGGTTGCTCGCAAGGCAGTTTTGGCACGATTGCGAGTTTAAATTTACTTTCTGTTTTTGGTTTGTTCCGTCTTTGTCTTTACTTTGACTTACATATTCGGCTGAAACAATACCTGTTGGAACAGCTATAATGCCGTAACCTAAAATCATGATTATTGCAGCTATTAATTGCCCAATAGGAGTTATAGGTGCAATGTCGCCAAATCCAACGGTGGTAAGGGTTACAATACACCAATATACGCTTACGGGTATGCTAGTGAAGCCACTAACTTCACCTTCTATAAGGTACATAAGTGTGCCGAAAATAATAGATAATATAAGTACGGCAAACAGAAACACAGAGATTTTCGCTCGACTGGCTTTTAGTGAATTGGCTAGTACTTGAGATGCTCCAAGAAAACGGGCTAGTTTTAATATTCGGAAAACACGAAGTAAACGCAATGCTCTTAAGGCTGCAAGTGCATGAATGCCGCCAAAAAGGAGTGATATGTATTTTGGGATGGTGGATAGTAAATCGATAATGCCGTAAAAACTGGTAACGTATTTTAATGGTTTTTTTACTGAAACAATACGCGCAATGTATTCTAGGCTAAACAGTATGGTGATAAACCACTCGGAAATGTTTAGTAAATCGTGGTATTTTGCATCGAAACTTTTAATACTTTCCAGCATTACGAGTATAATACTCGCAATAATAGCAATAAGTAAAATAACATCGAAAAGCTTACCTTTTGGGGTATCGGCTTCATAGATAATTTCATGAAGACGGATTTTCCAATGTTTTTTTGATACTTGACTCATAGTGATTCAAAAGTAATGAATGATTTTCTATTTTTTCTTAAATAAGATTAATGAATTTGTTTGAATATCCACTACCTTATTCATTAATTCCTTTAAATAAGGATAGTATTCCGGTGGATATATAGCATCTTTAAATCGAATTTTAAACATGAGTTGCACATAGTTTTCCTTAATAGATGATGAAAAGGTTACTATGCCTTTATTATTAGGAATGGTTAAATTAACGATTTCTGGATCTTCGGAAACCTCGTATACTTCTGGATCGAAGTTTAATTTTAATGTATAAAAATAAGCATCGGCATATCCAAAATCAATAGGGTAAGAGCGTTCTTGTAGTTTGAAAGGGTTAGTTGTAAAAAACTTAATTATAAAAGGATTTACATATAACATATTAGCATCGGCGTTATCAAACTCGAAATCTACATTGTATGTTTCAGTAAAGTCGTTACTAGTTTGACTTTCACTTGAAACCTCATGGTTAGAAATTTCTAAGTTAGGATACTTGTCTTCCAGATTACTGATGTACTCATCGTTGTTCGGGAAATAGGCTTTTTTAGCTGTTAAAGCATGGTAGCCAGTTTTTTTACCTCTTACAATTCCGCTAACCGTGGCATCATTTTTTATGGTTAGTTCTGAGTTGTACATGGTTGTAGTAAAATATTTTGGTGCAATATCTACCCATCCGCTACCTTCCTTAAAATCTAAGGTGCGGCCTATGAGGTTTAAGCACCTGTAAGGAAGTTCTCCAAAGGTTAAAAACTTGTCGGTAGCATCTAAAAAATAGGTGTTACCATCAATAGTAGCTTGTACTATAAGGTAGTTGAAATCTGAAATTACTGGGTAAATAGTGGTAGGGAAGCCATTATCTCTAGTTGAAAGTAGAACAGGTTTTACGTCTATGTCGGCTTCTCTCAATATATTGTGTAATAAAATATTTATTGAAGACACGTTACCCGAATTGGTATTTATAAGATCTTTTACCGAAACATCTTTAAAAATTTTATAATCACCATTCCAAGTATAGTTTTTTTGCATGTATTGGTAAACGGCTTGTGTTTTTTTCAATGCATCCGTTTCATTTATAATTTCAGAAGTTAAAAGGTCTTTTAAATCAACAGATTTTCTTATTTGTTTACCAATCTCTTTTTCCGATTTAAACTCACGATCTACACTTTTCCATGTTTTGGTGTAGTGTTTAATTAACCCGTCCATGCCTCTAAACGTTTCTAGTTCGTATTCTATACGAGCTAGGTAGTCGCTTTTGGTGGTCATGTAATCTTCTTCTATAAAAGCAGGTATGTTTTTCATGGCATATGTGCTGTTGCCACAATCGGCTGTAGCTCCATTATGCATCACTAAGCATTCCTTTTCTATAACAGACTCGCTGATGTCAAGCTTTTCTTTTCCTACTAATTTTGTATGGTATAGCCAATTTCCTGGGATACTTGCTTTATACTCGCTGTAGATTTTTGGTATATCACTTTGAAAATTCCAACCATGATATTTAAACATAAACGGCGAAACAATTTCATAGCTATAAGTGATTACTGAGCCTACACTAATATTGGGTAAAGTAAATTTTACCACTGTGTAGTTTTCACTGTATTCTTCATTATAAATGTTTTTTTCTAATAAGTGCGATTTAATTAGGCTGCCATTAACGGCATTATAGGTAATGGCTTCAATATTTTTTATTTCTTCTTTACTGTCACTGTTTTTGTATAAATAAATAGCAATGTTAGCATGCTCAAAACCTTCTGTGTTTAATAATTTTATTTTGTGTTTTATTTTGGTGTGTAGGTCGTAATCTTCTTTATCTACATAACTACTGCCTTGTTCGTAAATTACAACAGCATTTGCAGAAGAGTCTTTTACAAAGGTTTTGTTTTCAGCGTCTTGTAGGCTTACTTTAAAAGTGTCGGCGTTATAGTTTTCTTCTTGAGCAAAAATAAAATACGTGTTCAATAAGAGGAGTAATAGCGTAACGTGCTTCATAGTTTAGTTAAAGTTGATAATTTTTAAACGTTTGTTTTTGCGGATATAATTTTTAATAATATGCTGGGCATCGCGGTTATTTTCCATAGGTGTGATAATGGATTCTAGCACCTCTATATTGTTAATTTGATAGTTTAAGTTAACAAATCCAAGTCCTTTAAAAACACCATTTTCAATTAAAATAGCACTGCGCTCATCGATGTCGCGACCTCTATCAATAATTACCATATTTTTTTTAACATAGCTATGCTTTTCAATTAAAGCATTTACACGTTCGTTGTATGCTTCTGGAGCTTCTTTTTGAATACAAGCACCTGCACACTCCTTAATATCGTAACTAAAGCAACTGGTTTTCGTTTTGTAAAGTCCGGCCAGTTTTTGGCATAGTTTGTATTCTTCAACAACGTGGGTTAAAAAACTCTTTGCGCTTTGCCTATTGGTGAACGTGGTTATGTTTTTTTTACGCCCATCGGCCACATCAATTTTTAAATTTATATAGCCGTTTTCGTCTACAAAACTATATAAAGCATGTGTAAAAATAGAACGGCGTAATGCTCTATTAAATAATGGTTTGTTTTGCTTTATTTCTTCGTTTTCTTTTAGAAGAGCTACAAGTTCACTCCCTGTAGACTCAAAGGTTACAGCACTTACTGCCTTTTGTAGTTTTCTAGACTTTGAGTTTGTGCCTGTAAAGTGTTGGTTGAGGCGTTTTTTTATGTTATTGCTTTTGCCGATGTAGATAATATCACCATTTGTATTATGGATATAATAAACTCCTGTAACGGATGGGAGCTGATCTAAAATATTTAAAAATTTAGAATCTAGCTTGTTTTTTTTATGAAGCTTTATAGATTGCTGTATAATGTTTTTATTAGTGTCTTTAGCTAGTAGTAGTTTAAAAAGTTTAACTGTGGCTAGAGCATCACCAGAGGCGCGGTGTCTATCGGTTACCGGAATACCTAGAGAGCGCACAAGTTTACCTAAACTGTAAGAAGCTTGGTCTGGTATCAAATCTTTAGAAAGTTCTACGGTACAGAGTGTTTTACGTTTATAATCGTAACCTAAACGTCTAAATTCTGTGCCTAGAATACGATAATCGAATTGCGCGTTATGTGCCACCAAAATACAATCTTCGGTAATTTCGATAATACGTTTAGCAACTTCATAAAACTTAGGCGCATCGCGCAGCATTTTACTGTTTATACCAGTTAAATTAACAACAAAGGGCTGGATTTCACGTTCCGGGTTTACAAGGCTTATAAATTGATCGATAACCTCGTGACCGTCGAACTTGTAAATGGCAATTTCGGTGATGCCTTCTTCGTTAAATTTACCACCTGTGGTTTCAATATCTACTATTGCGTACAAATGCTTTTCTTTTAGTATGTAATCGTCCGTGTGTAATTGGCGGTGCTCAAATTGCCGTCTGTATACTGCGGGCCATCATGTGTATTAGTAATTTCTTAAACCAAATATACTACTTCCAACACGAACCATGGTACTTCCGCATTGAATTGCCAATTTATAATCACCACTCATTCCCATGGAAATGGTTGTAAAGGCGCTATTATTGGGGTTTATTGTTTTTAAATCATTAAAAGTAGATTTCAGTAGTTTGAATTCGCTTTCAATTTGAGTTTCATCATCTGTAAAGGTCGCCATGCCCATAACACCTATAATATTCACGTTTTTTAAAGCTAAAAAAGCTTCCGATTGTATAATATCGATAGCATCTTGAGGGGCTAAACCAAATTTAGAATCTTCCGAAGCGATTTTTATTTGTAATAAACAGTTAATTACCCTGTCGTGTTTTTCAGCTTGTTTATTTATTTCTTTTAATAGTTTAAAATTATCTATACCGTGAATTAAAGCTACAAAAGGCGCCATATATTTCACTTTATTACGCTGTACATGCCCAATCATGTGCCATTGAATGTCTTTTGGCATAGCTTCATATTTGTCTGCCATATCCTGAATTTTATTTTCGCCAAAAATGCGTTGTCCCGCATTGTAAGCTTCCATAATACCAGATACTGGTTTGGTTTTAGAAACAGCAACAAGCGTTACGTGTTCTGGTAAAGTTGATTTTATATGAAGGAGATTGTCGCTAACACTCATTTAATTATATGTTTTGTTTGTAGTCTATTTTGTAAATAACGCCTACAAAAATTGTTTTGAAACCTTTTCGGCTTTTCTGTTTTCCGAGTAATCGTAAAAACCTTCGCCCGATTTTACACCCAGTTTTCCTGCATTAACCATATTGACTAATAGTGGGCAAGGTGCATATTTTGGGTTTTTAAAACCGTTGTACATCACGTTTAAAATAGAAAGACAAACATCTAGGCCGATAAAATCGGCTAATTGTAGTGGTCCCATAGGGTGCGCCATACCAAGTTTCATTACCGTGTCTATTTCATTTACGCCAGCAACGCCATTGTATAAGGTTTCTATGGATTCGTTTAACATAGGCATTAAAATACGGTTTGCTACAAATCCAGGATAATCGTTAACTTCTACAGGAGTTTTACCGAGTTTAACGGAAAGCTCCATGATGGTCTTAGTAACCGCATCACTGGTGTTGTAACCACGAATAATTTCAACTAAAGCCATAATGGGCACCGGATTCATAAAATGCATACCAATTACGTTTTCTGGTTTCTTTGTTACGGCAGCAATTTGCGTAATAGAAATAGAGGAGGTATTGGTTGCTAAAATGCAGTTAGGCTCGCAAACATCACTCAGTTGTTTAAAAATTTTCAGTTTTAAATCGAGGTTTTCGGTTGCTGCTTCTAAAATTAAATCGGTGTTTTTTACACCGTCAGGTATTGCTGTATGTGTGGTTATATTGGCAAGCGTATTATTTTTATCGGTTTCGGTAATTTTTTCTTTAGTCACCATGCGATCTAAATTTTTCGCAATAGTATCCATGCCTTTTTTAAGTGCTGCTTCACTAATATCGATAAGGTTTACGCTAAAACCACTTTGCGCAAAAGTATGCGCAATGCCATTTCCCATGGTGCCTGCGCCAATAACTGCTATGTTTTTCATTCTGGTAATTTTTTTTATTTCCGCGTAAGCGAAAACATTAAACTATTTAGAATTTCTATTGCTTAAGCTACGGTTGTATTAAAAGCAATTAATAATTTGTGTGGCAACGCGCAAAGCTTCTGTGCCATCGTGCAAGGTTACAACTGGTGTGGTGTTGGTGTTAATGGCATGTGCAAAAGTTTCCAATTCATCTAAAATAGAGTTATTATCGGCTACCTTCGGGTTGTCAAAATAAATTTGTTTTTTAACGCCTTCAGCATTTTGTAACACCATATCAAAATCTCCAGGTACTTCTGGCGCGTCTTTCATTTTAACGACTTCGCATTTCTTTTCAAGAAAATCTACAGAAATATAAGCGTCCTTTTGGAAAAAACGTGCTTTACGCATTTTTTTGAGTGAAATTCTGCTTGCTGTAAGGTTGGCAACACAGCCGTTTTCGAACTCTAAACGTGCATTGGCAATATCTGGTGTGTCGCTAATTACAGAAACACCACTGGCAGAAATATGTTTTACTTTAGATTTTACAACGCTTAAAATAATATCGATATCGTGTATCATTAAATCTAAAACCACAGGTACATCGGTGCCACGCGGATTAAATTCTGCTAAACGATGCGTTTCAATAAACATCGGTGATTTTATATCGTCTTTTATGGCTAAATAAGCAGGGTTAAAGCGCTCTACATGACCAACTTGACCGCGTAAATTGTTTTCGGCTAATAGCTGTCTAATATGTTCAGCTTCTTCAACGGTATTAGTAATTGGTTTTTCTATAAAAACATGCTTACCCTTTGCTATAGCTCGCTTTGCGCAATCGTAATGCGATAGGGTTGGGGTTACAATATCTACCATATCTACAGCGTCGATTAAGGCGTCTATTGAATTGAAAAATTTGTATCCAAACTCGGCTTCTACCAATTTTCCGTTGGCTTCATCGGCATCATAAAACCCGACAAGATTATATTTTTCAGATTGATTAAGTAGTCTTAAATGAATTTTTCCAAGATGACCAGCACCAAGTACTCCAGCGTTTAGCATAATAATAGGTTTTCAACAAAAATAACATAATTAAAACGTCCTTTTGCTTAATTGGGCTTAAAATTTTCTTCGGATTCTTGTTAAAAATAAATTCTTATAAAATTGTTTTACCCTTAGAAATCTTTGACTAATTTTAACCCTGTAAAACCTCCCGACCATTGAAAGACACTTTTAGACACCAAGGATTAAGACAACAACTCGTTAATGTATTAAAAAACAAAGGCATAACCAACAATGCGGTTTTGGCTGCTGTAGCTAAAATACCAAGGCATTTGTTTATGGATTCCAGTTTTTTAGATCACGCATATCAAGATAAAGCCTTCCCAATTGCTGCAGACCAAACCATATCTCAGCCTTATACGGTAGCGTTTCAAAGTGAGTTAATGCAAATAAAACCTGGACATAAAGTTTTGGAAATTGGCACGGGTAGTGGATATCAAACCGCAGTTTTGTGCGAATTAGGAGCTAAAGTGTATAGTATAGAGCGTCAAAACGAGCTGTTTAAAAAAACGAGCAAGTTTTTGCCTAAATTAGGTTACCGACCTAAAAAACTCATTTTTGGCGATGGTTATATTGGTTTAAAAACCGAAGCGCCTTTCGATAGTGTTATTGTAACTGCTGGTGCGCCTTTTGTGCCAAGACCATTATTGAGTCAGTTAAAAATTGGTGGACGCTTAATTATTCCTGTGGGTGATGATGTTCAAATTATGACACTTTTTATTAGAAAAGGACCTAAAGAATTTGAGCAAGAAGAGTTTGGTGAATTTAGATTTGTACCCTTATTAGAGGATAAAAACTAAATCTATTTTTATTTCTTCTAAAATATTGATATACTTTATTTTAATACGAAAGAGTAAACCACTAGTTTAACGCTAAGGTTTACTCTTTTTTGTTGAAAATTACTATAAAATATCTAAGGCAATCATGCAGGATTTCATGGTTTGGAAACTGCGTTCAATATCATCATCTAAGCCTATAGAAAAACGAATTAAACCTTGCGATAGGCCCATTTCTTTTTGTTCGTCTTCTGGAATTTCGGACGATGTTGAGCTTCCTGGAGCGCTAAAAAGCGTTTTATAAAACCCAAGACTTACCGCTAAATATCCTAAGTTTTTATTCTGCATAAGTTCCATAAGTGCATTTGCTTTTTCAGTAGAACCAACATCAAGCGTTAACATACCGCCAAAACCATAAGCCGTGTTCATTATGCTTTTAAATAGTGTGTGTGATGGGTGTGAGGTTAAACCAGGATAAACGGTTTTTAAACCCAATTGCTCAAATCTTTCAGCTAAATACAGCGCGTTTTTACTGTGCTGCTGCATTCTAATGTGTAGTGTTCTTAGGTTTTTTAATACCGACGATGCACGCAAACTATCCATGGTAGCGCCTAAAAGCATAGAAGCTCCGCTGTTTACGTTTCTTAAATCGTTAATAAACTCTTGTGTACCGCAGACCACACCACCAACCGTATCGCTAGATCCATTAATAAACTTGGTTAAACTGTGTATTACAATATCGGCACCTAAAACGGCAGGTGATATAGATAGTGGCGAAAACGTATTGTCTACCACTAATTTTAAATTATGCTTTTTAGCAAGAGCCGCTAAACCTTTAATATCGGCAACTTCTAGCAGCGGGTTGCTAACAGACTCGCAATACAATACTTTAGTTTTTTCGGTAATAGCAGCTTCTACAGCGTCTAGCTTAGTGATATCTACAAAATTAGTAGCGATGTTAAAACGTGGTGTGAAATTTTTAAGAAACGCATACGTACCGCCGTAAATGGTTCTACTTGATACTATATGGTCGCCGCTACCGCATAATTGCAGCAAAACCGGAGTAATAGCGCCCATGCCAGAAGCTGAAACATTTGCGGTTTCTGTACCTTCCATTGCAGCTAAAGCTTTACCTAGATATAAATTAGAAGGCGAGGAGTGGCGCGAATAGAGGTAGCAACCATCGGCATTGCCTTCAAAGGTGTCAAACATGGTTTTTGCTGATAGAAAGGTGTATGTAGACGAGTCGGAAATGGAAGGGTTAACACCTCCAAATTCTCCAAAATATTGTAAATCTTGTATGTTGTTTGCGGGTTTAAAAGCCATAGGTGGTTGTTTTATGTTTTACACAAAGTAGGCTTATATTAGATTGTAAAACAAGTAGGTTCTATTTTATAGGAAAATGAATCTATTTTAATTTAATTATTCGGAATATATTTCATTACATTGTTGTTTAAACCTTGTTTTTAAGAAATATTTTCGATTATGATTTTTGATGCTACCGATAAAAAACTGCTAGAGTACCTACAAATAGACAGTAAACAAACAAATAAGGCGCTTTCCAATAAATTAAACCTTTCGGTAACAGCTGTTTACGAGCGTATTAAAAAACTTGAAAAAGCCGGTTTTATATCAGGTTATATTGCTTTGGTGAATAAAAGTAAAATTGAACGTGATTTTGTTGTGTTTTGCCACGTAAAACTTGTGCAGCACAGTCAAGATTACGTGGTAAAGTTTGAAAAAGAAGTGGCTAAGCTGTACGAAGTGCTGGAGTGTTACCATTTAAGTGGTGAATACGATTATTTACTTAAGGTTGTCGTTAAAGATATGGTGGCTTTTAGAGCTTTTATGGTAGAGAAGTTAACTTCCATAAATCATATAGGAAGTACGCATAGTATGTTTGTTATAAATGAAGTGAAATATACTACAACAATCAGTTTTTAGCCGAAAAGCATCATGTTTAGGCGGTTTATTTAAGGTTTTTCATACAAGAGAGGGCTTTGTTTTCTAATAGTGTTAAACTAATTTAAGAGGCGTAAATCTTTTTACTACATTAGCGGAAACCTAACCATTTTAACCAAATATTTATGAAGAATTTAGTGTGCATTATTTTAGGCTTTGTTATAGGAGCTGCATTAACTTATTATTTTTGTCCAAGGCCATTAGAAGGCGCTGTGGCAGAAATTGATAACCCAACCGGAACCATTACAATTCTAGAAGCGACAGAATTAAGTGCGAATTGGGAGAAAAACAATCCAAAAGAAATAGACTCTACAATAGAGTTAGATGATAATTCTAAAAGAAAGCCCATGCGTTCTGTAATGTGGAGCTTAAAAAACATTGAAGATTATATCGCTTTCGCTGAAAAAGAATCGGACAGTGTAGGCTATACCATGACGGGTTTACGCGTATACTTGGGTAATTACGGAAAAAACGGAAAACCTGGTAAGAAAAACAGAAACACCATGTTTGTTGTACCAACTGGGCACAAAAAAACAGATAAAGCAAGTAGTTTAAATATTTCATTTTTTGGAGATGCAGATGATGATATCCCAGTGGACCCATTGAATGAAGCAGGAGGTGGTGAGACGGGATATCCTAGGTAAATAGACTATGAACGAATTTTTATTAACATATAAAAATACGATTTCATTTGGTATAGAGATTTTAGCAGCTGTTACAGGTTTAGTGCTTTTTAAAAAGTATAAACTTGAAGCTGCTAAGTTTTTTATATACTTTTTAGTTTATTTGTCTATTTGTGATTACTTATCAAGTTATGCTCGTTATGTTAAAGATGATGGCTTGTTTAGCTTTTTGGAAGGTACTATGTTTGCTAAAAACTATTGGTGGACTACTTTGTATTGGAAAATTGGAGCAATTATGTTTTTTGTTTTTTATTATCATAAAATTTTAAAAACTACTATTTTTAAACGGATACTTAAAATAAGTGGTTTTAGTTTTCTTTTATTTTCAATTAGTTATGTTGCTTTAAACTGGGACAAATATTTTATCATGTTTTTTCCTTCTATTAGTGTTTTTGGGGCTTTTATTATTTTTTTATGCACTGTTTGCTATTTTATCGAAGTTTTGAAGAGCGATAAAATACTTACCTTTTACAAATCGCTAAATTTCTATATTAGTTTTGCTATTTTTATTTGGTGGCTAATTATTACACCTTTAGTGTTTTACGATGTGTATATGAGCCGTTTAGACTGGAATTTTATATTTTTAAGATGGCAAATTTATTTAATTGCCAACATTACTATGTATTTAACTTTTACCTTTGCTTTAATATGGTGCAAACCGGAGAACGATTAGCAAGTACTGCTTCCGAGAGATATTTATTAATTTATATGGTTGCCGTTTTGGTCATTATCACGGCTTTGGTGGTGGTGTTTTTTGTGGTGTTTTTAAAACGAAAAAACAAATTGCTCGAAGATCGTATAAAGCAGCAACAGGCTTTTGAGTCGGAAATTGCACGTGCACAAACAGAAACGCAAGAGCAAACCTTAAAGAATATAGGTTGGGAGCTGCACGATAATGTTGGGCAGTTGTTATCTTTTGCAAGTATGCAATTAAGTATTTTAAAAATGCAGGTCGATGCCGATGTGCGTGATAAATTTAAAGATACTACTGCTGCAATAAGTGAGAGTTTATCAGAGGTGCGAGCGCTTTCTAAAACTCTAAATAATGAGGTGGTTTTAAATATTGGTTTCGAGAAATCGATTTCTAATGAGTTAAACCGACTTAATAAACTAAAGTTCGCTTCCGCGGAATTAAAAGTTGTTGGAGACAAGATTGAGTTTGAAGATAGAAAGCACGAAATTATTATATTTAGAATTCTTCAGGAGTTTTTATCTAATACCGTGAAATATTCTCAAGCCGAGAACTTAAATGTTATTTTAGAATACACCGATAAAAATTTAAAAATCACAGCTAAAGATGATGGTGTAGGCTTTAATATGGATACTGCAGAGAAGGGTTCTGGCTTAATTAATATGCGTAGCCGTGCTAACTTAATTGGCGCTGCTTTTAGTTTAGAATCGCAACCTGAGCATGGTGTAAGCTTAATTTTAGATTACCCTTTGCTGTAATAGTCCTCGTTTTATTTTCTTTTAATTTTATGTGAAGTATTTAAAAAATAACTTCAGCCATTTAAGTTTGTCTTGGTATGGCGCATAGCGCACCGGAGGATCTATCCAGTTTTTGCGATTTACAATGGCTTTATGGTGCGAAAACGTATCGAAACCAAACTTGCCATGGTAATTTCCCATGCCGCTAAAACCAACGCCTCCAAAGGGGAGTTTGTCGTTTCCGAAATGCATAAGTGTATCGTTTATTACGCCGCCACCAAAACTAAACCTTTCAATTAATCCTTTGGAAAAGGCTTTATTGTTCGAGAATACATAAAAGGCTAATGGTTTTTCATATTGAGAAATTACAGATTCAATATCTTGTTCGGTTTCATAAGTAAGTATCGGTAAAATAGGTCCGAAAATTTCTTCTTTCATTACAGGGCTATCCAAATCGGGATTATCTAGTAGTGTAGGTGCTATGTAGCACGTGGTTTCATCTATTTCTCCACCAAAACTAATGGTTTCTTGGTTTAGCATATTTGCCAGACGCTGGGTGTTTTTCCGGTTTATAATTCTAGGAAAATCTTCCGAAGCTTTAATGTCGTTACCGTAAGCTTGTTTTATTTCTTCAATTAAAGCCTTTGTAAAATCTGCTTTTATCTGTTTTTTAACTAAAATATAATCTGGTGCAATGCAGGTTTGTCCAGCATTTAAAAATTTGCCCCAAACTACGCGTTTGGTGGTTAGTTTTAAATCTACAGTATCATCTATAATACATGGTGATTTTCCACCTAATTCTAAAGTAACTGGTGTCAGGTGTTTTGCGGCAGCCTGAGCTATAATTTTTCCAACGGAAACACTTCCTGTAAAGAAAATATAATCCCAACGTTGGTTTAGTAAGGCCGTGGCAACATCTACGCCGCCTTCTATGCTAGTTACTAGTCCCTCAGGAAATACATTTTTTACTATTTTGGAGATGAGTTTAGAAGTGTTTTCGGTGAGTTCGCTTGGTTTTAAAACTACAGTATTACCTGCGGCAATGGCTAGAATTAGAGGTTCTAAAGCTAAAATAAACGGGTAATTCCAGGGTGAAATAATTAAAACGCCACCATAAGGTTCTTTGTAAATAAAGCTGCTTGCCGGAAATAGGAGTAGACTGCTAGATACGCGTTGTGGTTTTGCCCATTTTTTTAGATTTTTAATCACCAAATTTAATTGAGACATCACCATGCTGTATTCGCTTAGGTAAGTTTCAAATTCCGATTTTTTAAAGTCTAATTTTAAGGCGTTAAAAACCGCTTGCTCGTTAGCTTCTAATTCTTCTTTTAAAGCTTTTAATATTGAAATTCGAAACGCAACAGATTTTGTTTTTCCAGATTTAAAATACTCTTTTTGCTTGACGATAATTTCAGGAATAGCTTTCAAATGGCGAGAGGTTTTTAGTTGAAGTTAAAAGGTGTTTTTAAAAATGGTAACATTTTGATTTTAAGTGGTGCACGCATCCCAAACTGGATCTTTAGGTAAAGGTGCAGTAACTTGAATAGGTTCTTTTTTTACAGGGTGAATAAAGCTTAAATGTCGCGCATGTAAATGGATGCTTGCGTCTTTATTACTTCTGTCAAAACCGTATTTTAAGTCGCCTTTTATTTGGCAGCCAATGGTTGATAATTGCGAGCGTATTTGATGATGTCTGCCTGTTTCTAAATTGATTTCTAATAGAATATAACGGTCTAGTTTCTTTAGTGTTTTGTAATGAAGAATGGCTTTTTTACTCTCGTTTACTTCTTTATTATGCGCGTAAGATTTGTTGTTTTTAGGGTTCTTTTTTAGCCAATGTGTAAGCGTGTCTGCGTTTTTTGGTGGCGCATTTTTCACTACAGCCCAATAGGTTTTTTTAGCTTCCTTGTCGGCAAAAAGCTTGTTTAACCGCGGTAGGGCTTTACTGGTTTTAGAAAACACAATAATTCCTGTAGTTGGTCTATCTAACCTATGGACAACGCCTAAATAGACGTTGCCTGGTTTGTTATATTTTTGAGCAATATATTCTTTGACAACTTCGCTTAGCGGTTTGTCGCCAGTTTTATCGCCTTGTACAATATCTCCGGCGCGTTTATTGACGATAATAATGTGATTATCTTCAAAAATGACCTGAAGGTTGTCTTTATTTGATAGTATTTTGCTAGACATTTATAAAATGCACGGGTTTATGCTTAATGTTTTAGATGAAATTTAAATAAAAAAAACAATTAGTATTGTTCGCTTTCATTTGGGAAATCTCTAGATTTTACATCTTCTACGTATTGAGATAATGCGCCCGTCATGTCTTCATATAGATTTAAATAGCGTCGTAAAAATCTTGGGTGGAACTCATGTGTCATACCAATCATATCATGTAAAACTAAAACTTGACCATCTACATCGTTTCCAGCGCCAATACCTATAATAGGGATGCTAACGCTTTCGGCAACTCTTTTTGCAAGCGCTGCTGGTATTTTTTCCAATACAATAGCAAAACAACCTACTTTTTCGAGCATTTTAGCATCTTCAATTAAATCTTCGGCTTCTTTTTCTTCTTTGGCTCTAACGGTATAAGTTCCGAATTTATAGATAGATTGCGGTGTTAAACCTAGGTGACCCATTACTGGGATTCCTGCATTTAAAATACGTTTAATAGATTCTTTAATTTCACGGCCACCTTCTAGTTTTACTGAATGTGCGCCACTTTCTTTCATGATTCTAATTGCAGAACGTAACGCTTCTTTTGGATCACTTTGGTAGCTTCCAAAAGGTAGGTCGACTACAACAAGCGCTCGGTAAACAGCACGAATTACAGAAGATGCATGGTAAATCATTTGATCTAAAGTAATTGGTAACGTGGTTTCGTGACCTGCCATAACATTACTTGCGGAATCGCCTACTAAAATAACGTCTACGCCAGCGCCATCAACAATTTTGGCCATAGTATAATCGTAAGCGGTTAGCATCGATATTTTTTCACCGTTGGCTTTCATGTCAATTAATGATTTTACCGTTATTCGTTTGTACTCTTTTTTTGCTGTAGACATTATATTTTGTGTTTTATTTTATTAATTTAGGTTTTGTTGTATTGTGTTTAGAGTTTTGCTCAAAACATTATTGACGCGCCACTTTGTTTAGTTGGGCGCTCTTTAGTTTAGTGTTGGTTTGTAAAAATACTAAATAAGTTTAATGAAACTTAATGTTTGGTTAAGATCTTTAAATGGGTAGTATTAGACTTTCTTTTTGCTATAATATTCGTTAAGAACCGACTGTCTGCCAATGGTTTTGGTGATAATATCTTTTTCTAAATCCCAACCTCGTGCTGGAGAATATTGGCGTCCGTACCAAATAATTTGTAAATGGAGGTCGTTCCAAAGTTCTTCTGGAAATAGACGTTTGGCGTCTTTTTCGGTTTGTACTACGTTTTTTCCGTTGGTTAAATTCCAGCGATACATTAATCTGTGAATGTGGGTGTCTACAGGGAATGCGGGGATTCCAAAAGCTTGAGATAACACTACAGCTGCTGTTTTGTGGCCTACGGCTGGTAGTTCTTCTAAAGCTTCGTAGGTTTTTGGGACTTCGCCATTGTATTTGTCGATTAATATTTGAGATAAACCGTGAATGCCTTTGCTTTTCATAGGTGATAGGCCAACGGGTTTTATAATCTCGCGGATATCTTCTACGGTAAGTTTAACCATATCATAAGGGTTGTCGGCTTGCTCAAATAATAAAGGTGTAATTTTATTGACACGTACATCGGTACTTTGTGCAGACATTAATACGGCAATAAGTAGTGTGTATGGATCTTTATGATCTAAAGGAATTGGTATTTCTGGGTAAAGTTTATAAAGCGTATTAATAACAAAGTTTACCTTTTCTTGTTTAGTCATAAATTGTACTTTTGTTTTAGAAACCAAAGTTAATACTATGAAGACACTAAAACAAGGTGATGCCGTTCCTAATTTTTCGGCATTAGATGAACAAGGAAATACCATTTCGTTAAGTGATTACAAAGGGCAGAAGTTAGTTGTGTTCTTTTATCCAAAGGCAAGTACGCCAGGTTGTACAGTAGAAGCTTGTAATTTGAGAGATAATTATGAGGTTTTAAAAGAAAAAGGTTACGCTTTATTGGGTGTAAGTGCAGATTCTGTTAAGCGTCAGTCTAATTTTAAAAATAAACATGAATTTCCATTTCCGTTATTGGCTGATGAGGATAAAACGGTAATTAACGCGTTTGGAGTTTGGGGGCCGAAAAAATTTATGGGAAAGGTTTATGACGGGATACATAGAATGACTTTTTTAATTGATGAAAATGGTGTTGTAGAGCGCGTAATTGAAAAGGTAAAAACTAAAGATCATGCAGCTCAGATTTTAGAGTAAACGAAAATTTTAATAATAAAAAAAACGGCTATATTGTTGAAATATAGCCGTTTTTCCATTTTATATAAAGTGTTACTTTCTTTTTCTGCTTAGCGTTAAGGGGCGTCTAGTGTAGCCAAATAAACGGTATTCTTTAATTAAATCTTCGGTGCCTTCTGGAACCATAGATTCCCATCCTGATTCTCCGTTTGCTATTTTATTTAAGATTTCTCTAGAGAAAATATTCATTATGGATTCATCGTAATCTTCAATATCAATAACTTTTCCGTTGTATTTAAAGAATTTGTAAAGTTCCTTCATTCTTGGGTAAACTTTTAAGTTTTCACTTGTAATAAGTTCTCCGGTTGCGGGGTCTTTCATTGGGTATAAGTAAACTTTTAAGTCTTTAAAGAATAATTTCCCAAAGGCTTCTAAAATACCACCACTAATATGTCTATAATATTTCTCATCGAAAATATCAACCAAATTACTAACGCCCATAGCAAGGCCCATTCTAGCTTTGGTATAGTTAGAGAAGTATTCTACAACCTTAAAGTATTCTTGAAAGTTAGATATCATAACCGATTGTCCAAGAGAACATAGCAGATCTGCACGATCTATAAAATCTTGCTCGTCAATTTCACCTTCGGCTCTTAAATTAGATAAGGTGATTTCGAAAACTACAACTGTTTTATCTTCATCTACCTTGTTTTCTTTAATGAACATCTCGTATGATTTCTCATACATAGCCATGTTCACTTTAGTTACTGGTCTAAAACTTCCGCGTAGCGCTAAAATGTTTTTCTTGTAGAATACACGAGCAGGAAGTACATTGGTGCCATCTGGCCCAAACATTACCGCATCGGTCATGCCGTTCTTTACAAGTTGTAAACTCATTAAGCGGTTGTCTATATTTTTAAATACAGGTCCCGAAAAGTTTATGGTATCTATTTCTATTTGGTCTTTATCAAGGTGGTCGTATAAATAGCGTAACAATTTTTTAGGCTCGTTGTATTTATAAAACGCACCGTAAATTAAATTGGTTCCTAGAACACCAAGTGTTTCTTGTTGTAAACGTGCATCGGTTTCTTTGAAGCGGAGGTGTAAAATTATTTCGTTGTATTCGCCAGTCGATTCTACTTGATATTTAATACCAACCCAACCGTGACCTTTAAATTGCTTCGCAAAATCAATGGTTGCTACAGTGTTTGCATAGGTGAAAAATATTTTATTCGGATTTTTTTCACGTGTTAAACGGTTTTCCATGAGGTCCATCTCGTGGGTAAGCATTTTGCGTAAACGCGCTTCAGTAACATAACGCCCGTCATCTTCAACGCCATAAATGGCATCACTAAAATCCTTATCGTAAGCAGACATTGCTTTAGCAATAGTACCTGAGGCACCACCAGCTCTAAAAAAATGACGGCAAGTTTCTTGTCCGGCGCCAATTTCGGCAAATGTTCCGTAGATGTTTTCGTTTAAGTTAATCCGAAGAGCTTTAGATTTTAACGAGGGAATATCATTAAACTCTTTATCGCCTTTAATGGTAATATCCATATATTTTATAGGTTAGGTCCGTACAGACAAAGGTATTAAATAAGTATGCTAAACAAAAAAATAAGTTTATTTTTGTTTCAAAATTCACACTTTTGAAAATCACTTTTCTCGGCACAGGCACATCGCAAGGTATTCCAATAATAGGGAGTAAGCACCCGGTTTGTTTAAGTAGTAATAAAAAAGACAAGCGTTTACGTGTTTCGGTTTTAGTAGAATGGGATGGGTTTACTTGTGTTGTAGATTGTGGACCGGATTTTAGATATCAAATGCTGCGATCGGGTTGTGAAAAAATTGATGCTATTGTTTTTACGCACGAGCATTCTGATCATGTTATGGGGTTTGATGATATTCGACCTTTTTATTTTAGGCAAGGCGATATTCCTATTTATGCTCACAAGCGCGTTTTAGATTCTTTAAAACAGCGTTTCGATTATGTGTTTAAAACAGAAGATAGATATCCAGGCGCAGCTGCTGTTACGGTAAACGAAATTGAAAACAAACCTTTTAATCTTGGTGGTTTGGAGGTTATGCCGGTAAATGGAACGCATGGCGGTTTGCAGGTTTTTGGTTTTAGGTTTAAAGATTTTGCTTATCTCACCGATATGAAGCGTGTTGAAGATGTGGAAATTGAAAAAATTAAAAATGTAAAGATTTTAGTGGTGAATACGCTACGTATCGAGCCACATCACTCGCATTTTAACTTAGAGGAAGCGTTGGCTTTTATAAAAAAAGTAAATCCTGAAAAAGCATATTTAACACATATTAGTCATTTATTAGGTTTTCATGAAGACGTTGAAAAAACGCTTCCTGAAAATGTGTTTCTGGCTTATGATGAATTAGAATTAAATTTATAAAATTACCCCATGACGAAAAAGATTTTCATGTATTTGTTTGTGTTTGCTATGTTGCTTGTGTTGTTTCAATACGTTAACGCAAAGCGTGTTTTTGAGGATATGAATAATAAACTTGGCAAGCAAAAAGTGCAAGTTGAAAAGTATAAAGATTCCGTTTTGGTATTGAATACTGAAATTTCAAATTTGTCTTATTTCAATTTAGAACGCAATGAAGACGCTTTAAGTTATTTTGAGCGTGATGGATTTGATGTTGAAGAATTAATTCCGTTTATAAAAGATGAGCTTTATGCTTTAAATGAAGTGAAAGGTGAGCATCCATTAATTCCTTATGCGTCTAGCGAAGGGCGACGCATGCTGATTAATAAAGTGAAAATGCTAAACCATAAATGGATTATTGCCGATTTCTCTGATGGTGAATTTTGGGGTGAGCTTTTTATAACGTATCGCGTTACTGACGAAAAAGAGCTTAAATTTAATTTAGTGGAGTCTTTTTTATATCCACTGCCGTAGATTATTCTTCTCTGTAGGCAATTCCTTTTTGTTTTTTAGTTTCTCCAACGTACGAGTATTCATAAGTGTAAGATGAATCGGTGGTTGTAAGTATCTTTAAGTGAATATCTTTTTGTTCAGCCATATTCTTTGGGTTTATGGTTTTAAAGATCACTTCGCAGTCGTTAATCCATCGTAATTGCGACGAATCTGTTTTTCTATCGTAGACTTCCACTTGTAGTGTTTCGCTGCGTTTAAACCTCGATTTATACATTACATCATTAATAGTGACTTCGCTGTAAAATGCACCCGTTTTAAAATCTTTGCATTCGCGAGCAGATTCATAGCAATTAAAAAGAAAAAGCACAGGTAAAAGGTATAGAAATCTCATAGGTATATCTTAAAATGCAAAATTACTTTAATTCTGATAGTTTTTAAAGCTTCCGTCAGAATAAAAAATAACAATACGCTCAATTGATTTGTTATTATTGACTTCAAGATTTAAACTATTTTGAATGCTTTCGGTTTTTGGAGGATTTGGAGTGGTGATATTTTGAGGTGGAGTTGGTGAGCTGATTTCTTGTGTTGTTTTTTGTTGAGCAGGAAATTCACCTTTGCCATTCATTAACCAATACAATTCTACCTCCGGGAAAGCGGTAAGGGTTTTTAGAACAAATTCTAAACTTGGCTTATTTCTGCCAGATAATATATGTGAAATACTAGAGCGTTGCACACTAATTTTTTCAGCGAAAGAAGAGGCGGATTCTCCGTAATATTCCATCACTTTTTGGAGTCTTTTAATGAAAGCTTCGCTGTTTATCATTGTAAATTCGGGTTTCTTATACTTGGTGTTACAAATGTAATAATTATATGTTAATTGGTAACATTAAATGTGTTAAAACTATATATTATGTATAAGTTTAACTTTAATAAGATGTATTTAATTAACTGAAAAATAGTGTTTTGTGTTTGTTTTAACGAGTAGGTTGTTTTTTGTCAATAATCTAGATGAGGAATTGTATACTTATGTAAACAAACATATTGATTTTTGGTGTTTACAATTGTAAATTAGTAATTGTTTACATTTGTATCATAAATAAAACACATGAAATTAGAAGTTATAAAATCCTTGTTTTTAAAACACAAAGAATCGCGTTTATCACATCGCTATATCACCAACAATCATATTAAACCACTTTTAGAAAACCTAGAAAAAGAGATCGCTATTGAAGTGATTGGAACCTCTGTTTTGGATGAATCGATTTATGGACTAAAAATTGGTAATGGTGAAAAACGCATCTTAATGTGGTCGCAAATGCACGGAAACGAATCGACAACCACCAAGGCTATTTTCGATTTATTAAATAGTTTATTGGATAAGGATTCTAACTTAAACCACATTTTAGAACACTGTACCTTATATATAATACCGATTTTAAATCCCGACGGTGCTAACGCCTATACACGTATAAATGCCAATCAAGTCGATTTAAATAGAGATGCACAAAATCTTACACAACCAGAAAGTAAAGTATTGCGAGATGTGTTTACTAAGTTTAAACCACATTTTTGCTATAATTTGCACGGGCAGCGTACTATTTTTAGTGCCGGAAACACTAATAAACTGGCAAGTGTATCGTTTTTAGCGCCTGCACAAGATCAGGCTTGCACGGTAACACTTAATAGAAAACGTGCTATGGAGGTTATTGCTGTAATGGATAAGGCTTTACAAGCTATAATACCAAATGGAGTAGGCGTGTACGATGATGCTTTTAACTTAAACTGCGTTGGTGATACGTTTCAATGTGAAAACGTACCAACTATTTTGTTTGAAGCTGGGCATTATAACGGTGATTATGGTCGTGAAGTGACTCGTGAGCTGATTTACACTTCTTACATAGCTTCCTTAGATTATATCGCTAAAAACGATGTTACTGGCGATAAGCACGAGGCTTATTTTAATATTCCGGAGAACGGCAAGTGCTTTTATGATATTATTATAAGAAATGTAAAAGCTAAAGACGCTTCCGAAGAAAAAAATACAGATATTGGTATCTTATATCAAGAGAAATTAGTTGATAATCGAATTGAATTTTTACCAAAAGTGGATAAAATTGAAAATTTAAAAGGCTTTTTTGGTCATAAAGAATTTGATGCTAATGGTTTACAAGTGCTCGATGAAGATGGAATTGAGTTGCAAGTAGGTAGCGAAAACGTTTTCGTAATAATTAATAACCAAAAAAAATCATTATTAATGAAATAAAGCGCAGTTAATGTGTGTAATTATTAACAAAAATGTATTATTTTCGCTTTTTATTTAAGAATAGTTAATTATGGGGAAAATAAAGTTAGACGAGATAGATCATCAAATTCTTGATATGTTAATTGATAACACAAGAATTCCGTTTACAGACATTGCAAAAAAATTATTAATATCTGCAGGTACTGTTCACGTACGTGTTAAGAAAATGGAGGAAGCAGGAATTATTCGTGGTTCATCATTAACATTAGATTATAAAAAATTAGGATATTCTTTTATTGCTTATGTTGGCGTTTATTTAAACAACACCTCACAAACTAAATTTGTGTTAGAGCGTATAAACGAGATTGCTTATGTTACTGTAGCTCATATTACTACGGGGAAATTTAATATTTTCTGTAAAATTAGAGCAAGAAGTACAGAGCACGCCAAAGAGGTTATTTTTATGCTAGATGATATTGAAGGAGTTTATAGAACTGAAACAATGATATCATTAGAAGAAAGTATTAATGATAAAAAGCGACTAATGCATTCTATTTTCAGTGATATGTAGGTAACACATTATAAATGTAAATGTTAACCCTTTCTATTTTAAAATAGGAAGGGTTTTTTTGTGTGTTGAATGTTCTTTGTAGCTGTTAATAGGTTATTTATAGAAGTATTTTTTGTATTTAAATTTTATGTAAGATATTTATCATAGCTATTATTAATAAGAGTGACCTAACCAAACCCAACCCATGTTATTTAATTCATTTGAATTTTTTGTATTCCTAATTGTTGTCTATTTTCTTTACTGGTTTGTTTTAAAGAAAAGTTTAAAAGCTCAAAACATACTTTTGCTTGTTGCGAGTTATTTTTTCTATGGTATCTGGGATTGGCGTTTTTTATCATTAATTTTATTAAGCACCATAGTAGATTATATTATTGGGCAAAAAATTGAGGCTTCAGATGAAGATTTTGTTAGGAAAAGATGGCTGTGGGGTAGTGTTGTTTTTAATATTGGTTTATTAGGTTTCTTTAAATATTACAACTTTTTTATTGATTCTTGGGTAGACTTAGCGTCTACGCTCGGCTACACTATAAAAAGTACATGGACATTAAAGGTGATACTTCCGGTAGGTATTTCGTTTTACACCTTCCAAACCATGTCTTATTCTTTCGATATTTACTACAGAAAATTAAAACCAACAAAAAGCTTTTTGTCTTTTGCGGCATTCGTTAGCTTTTTTCTGCAGTTGGTAGCTGGCCCAATAGAAAGAGCCTCAAATTTATTATCGCAAATTTCAAATAAACGACACTTTAGTTATGCGCAATCGGTGTCTGGATTAAAGTTAATTCTCTGGGGCTTGGTTAAAAAAGTTGTTATTGCAGATGCCTTAGGGCCTATTGTAGACGATATTTTTTCTAATTACGGATCTTATTCTAGTTCTACCTTATTAATTGGGGCTATATTTTTTGGTTTTCAAATTTATGGCGATTTTAGTGGGTATTCCGATATTGCTATCGGTACAGCTAAATTATTTGGTATTGAGCTGATGTCTAATTTTAAATTCCCTTATTTCTCAAGAAATATAGCGGAGTTTTGGCGACGTTGGCATATTTCTCTATCCTCGTGGTTTCAAGCTTATATTTATGTGCCCTTAGGTGGTTCGAGAGTAGGAAAGGTGAAAACCATAAGAAATGTATTTATTATTTTTCTAGTCAGTGGTATTTGGCATGGTGCGAATTGGACCTTTGTTTTATGGGGATTAATACATGCGTTAATTTTTATTCCTGTTTTACTTTTAGGAAATAATACCAAATACAAAAATACCATAGTCGCTCAGCACTCTGTTTTACCATCGCTAAAAGAAGTTTTGAATATTTTTGGAGTGTTTTTTATTGTAACGATTTCTTGGATATTTTTTAGATCGGAGTCAATAACCGATGCGTTTAGTTTTCTTGGAGGATTAACAGATTTTTCTATAGCACCATATTTTCATCCAAATGGTTATAGAATGATGGATTACTATATTTTGGTTGTGCTATTTTTATGTTATGAATTTATAATAAGAAAAGATGAGCGTGCACCTTTCAATTTTAAAAACAAATATGTACGCTTTTTAGTATATACAATCATGGTTTTTGTGATGATGCTATTTTATGATAGTGGTATAGATCGTTCATTTATTTATTTTCAATTTTAATACTTATGACAAAACTAATATTTAAATCCGGACTCTATTTCATACTTATTTTAATTGCATTAGAATTAATTGTTCGTGTATTACATTTAGGGAAAGATAGTCCTGCGCGTTATATAGATGAGTATAATGTTGAAAAATGGGAGCCAAATCAAGAGGGGTATTCGGTAACAGGAAATAGAAGAATGAATTTTGCAGAATACCATATTAATAATTCAGGTTATAATTCTTATCGAGAATTTAATCCTACTTTGGATAAAACTGAGATTGCTTTAGTGGGCGACTCTTTTATTCAAGGGTTTCATCAGGATTATTACAATTCAATAGGGAAAAAAATTGAAAACCAGTTGAATGATGTTGAAGTTTATGAATACGGTTATGCTGGTTACGATTTTGCTGATCAACTTCATTTAACGCAACAATATAAAGAAGAGTTTAGTAAAATAGATTATGTGGTTTTAGGTATTCGCTTTCGGGACGATTTATTTCGTGGGGAATACGAGGTTATTTACGACCGTATGCGCTTAGAATCTGCGATGTACAAAAATGCTAGAAAAATAAAGCTTTTGGTTTATGCGCAAGGTATCGGTATTTTAGATTCTGCTAAAAAGTTTCCTGGAAAGCTGATATCATTTTTTATGAACACTAAAAAAGAAGCTAAGGAAGTTAAAAAGGAAACTATTCCGGAAATTGAGGCAAAGCAAGCAAAGTATATTAAAAACTTTGAATCTTTAGTTGAAACATATGGTTACGATAAATCGAAGTACGTTTTGCTTTTAGATACAAGTGAAACGCCTCAGGTTTTCTTAACTTATTTAGAAACACATAATTTTAAATATATCGATTTTGGTGAATCGTTAAACAATTCAAAAACACCACCAACGTTAATTTTTGATCAGCATTGGAATAATCATGGGCGAAATCTCATTGCCGACTGTGTTGTTAAGGCCTTTAAAAGTTTTAATGTCCATTAAATTGTAGTATAAAATTTCATTTTAAACGTCTTAACCGTGTTAAAAGTATTTTAAAGAATAATTTTGATGCGGGTTTTATTATTGCCCTATATTTACCACAGATTAAATAACAAAATGGTAATATTAAGGTCTATATCTGTACTTAAAACCATTGTAAATTGTGGGTGATAAATTTAAAAAATAGTTAAATGATAAAACCTAAACTTTGTTTTTCCTCGTATATACTTAGGGTGCATTGTGCAGGCGCAAAGCTTATTTTAGTTTTTCAATGAGCAAAATTTAATTTATTACAAACATACTATACACAGGTATATTTTTATTATGAATATATTAATTACATCAGCAGGAAGGCGAGTTTCTTTAGTGGAGGCCTTTAAAAAGGAATTAACCACTTTATTTCCAAAGGGCAAGGTGATGACCACCGATTTTAATATTAAATTATCTGCTGCATGTCAAGTGTCAGATCAATCTTTTCAATTACCACTAGTTAGTGATTCTGGGTATTTTGATCGCTTGCTTAAGGTATGCTTAGATAATGATATTAAGATGGTAATTCCTACTATTGATACCGAATTACTCTTATTAGCTAAAAAGAAAAGTCAATTTTTATCTCACGGTATTAAAGTGATTGTGGCGTCGGAGGATTTTGTACAAATGTGTCGAGATAAGCGCGAAATTCATGTGTTTTTTGAAAATCATAATGTGCAAATCGCAACCGAATACTCGAAGTACGATTATAAGTTGCCTATTTTTATTAAACCTAAAAATGGAAGTAGAAGTATAGATACATATACTATTACCAAACATGAACAGTTAACAAAATATCATTTTAAAAATGATGATTTAATGTTTTTGAAGTATTTAGATCACAATGAATTCGAAGAATATACTTGCGATTTGTACTACGACAAAAACCATAGCTTAAAGTGTATTGTTCCAAGAAAACGTATTGAAGTAAGAGACGGTGAAGTTAATAAGTGTGTTGCTGAAAAAGGCGCATTGGTAGATTATATAAAAGAACGATTAAGTTTTATCGATGGTGCTATAGGATGTTTAACAGCTCAGTTTTTTAAGCATAAAGAAACCGATGAAATTTTTGGTATAGAGATAAACGCGCGCTTTGGTGGTGGCTATCCATTATCGTACTTTGTTGGAGCCAATTACCCGAAATGGTTAATACAAGAATATTTACAAGAAGAAGATATAGCTATAGATTATTTAGCCGATTGGGAAGAAAATTTATTAATGCTGCGCTACGATAAAGAGGTTTTGGTACATGACTACAAAGAATAATATTGTATTTGTATTTGATTTAGACGATACACTTTACAAAGAAATCGATTTTTTAAAATCGGCTTATCAGGAAATATCAAGTTATATCTCTCAAAATAGTGGTTTTGCAGAAGATATAGTTTACGAAAAAATGATTACATCCTATTATAGTGGTGATAATCCTTTTCAAAGTGTTCTAGATTTTGTACAATCTCAAGATATTACTATTTCTACACTGTTAAATATCTATAGAAATCACGAGCCTAATATTACTTTATCTGAATCTAACCAAGATGTTTTGGCTTATTTAAAAGCAAATGTTTATAAAATTGGTTTAATTACAGATGGTAGAAGCGTACAACAAAGAAATAAATTAAAAGCGTTAGGTTTAACCGAATATTTTGACGAAATAATAATTTCTGAGGAGTTTGGATCGGAGAAGCCAAATGTTAAAAATTTTAACTTTTATTTAGATAAATACGGCAAAAATTATACCTACATTTATATTGGCGATAATACTAAAAAAGATTTTATTGCCCCCAACGCCTTAAAATGGGTAAGTGTCTGTTTAACAGATAATGGCGAGAACATACATAAACAAACATTCGATTTAGAAGAAAAATTAAAACCCTTATTTGTTATTAATAGCTTAAGACAAATTCCAGAAATTTTAAAAAAATTGAATAATTTTAATGAACTTAGTTTATAGCAAAATACAAAGTGAGGAAGACTTAAGCGAATATTTAACGAAGGTTAATTTATTTAAAGAAATATATCCTTTTTATAAAATTATAACAGGAAACATACACGATCTAAAAGAAAGTCATCTTGGCTATTTTACGCTTGAAGAAAATGGAAACATTTTAATTTTAATGCCTTTTATATTCCGTGAAATTGATTATAAAGTTGAAGGAGAAACTTATTTCGATGTTATTTCACCTTATGGGTATAGTGGGCCTTTATATAATAGAGACACCTCGCGTGCTTATTTGTTAGATTTTTGGAATCAAGTAGATCTTTGGTATCAGGAACATAACGTGGTTTGCGAATTTGTTCGTTTCAGTCTAAATAATAATTATCAATTTTATTCAGGTAAATTAGTACCAACATTAACTAATGTTAAAGGCTATATTATGCCTGACGAAAAAGCACAATGGGCAGCTTTTAAACCTAAAGTTAGAAATAATTATAGAAAAGCAGTCTCTAATAATTTGCGTTTCGAAATTATTCAGGACAGTAAAAATACAGATGCTGTTAAACGTTTTTATAGTGTTTATATTGAGACTATGAAGCGTATTGGTGCCGCAGAAGAGTATTTTTATTCTTTAGCTTATTTTCAAAATATTGTAAAACGAAATAAAGATAATTTCGCATTAGCCTTTGTGTATAAGGATGATGTGGTTATTTCTGTAGAACTTATTCTTATATTGAGAACTACATTATATTCTTATCTAGGAGGAACATTGGCAGAGTATTTTAATTGTAGACCAAATGATTTTTTGAAGATAGAAGTTATCAATTGGGCGCGTAAAATAGGGCATGAGTACTATGTTTTAGGAGGTGGAAGAAAAGATGATGATAACCTGTATCAATACAAAAAAACATTTTTTCCTAATGATAGTGATGTCTTGTTTTATACTGGTAGGAAGGTTGTGAATACTAAAATTTATAAAGCGTTAGATACCATAGTGAATGGTCCAAAAGAAAAGGGGACACCAAAATCAAAAATATCTAGTAACACCTATTTCCCTATTTATAGACAAGCCTAAAAGGCGAAATTTCAAAATCAGATTAATAAATTGATAGTTTTAAGAAGAGAGGTCTTCTTTTTTATTTAAATAACTTTCGTTTTTCTGTCTATCTCTTATTTCTATAGCGGGGTTTCCATAAGCAATTTTCAAACTGCTAATATCTTTAATAACGGTAGATCCTGCGCCAATGTGTGTGTGTGCACCAATATTTACACCTCCAATTACACACGACCCAATACCAATAGAGCTACAAGTTTGTATGGTTACATGTCCAGCCACATTAACACCAGGAGCTAAACTCGAAAAAGATTCCATAATACAATCATGACCTAAAGAAGCCGAGGTGTTTATAATACAAAACGCATTAATGGTGGCATTGGCATTGGCTATAGCGCCGGGCATTATAGAAGCGCCTTCACCAATAATCACACTTTTCCCAATAATGGCATTAGGGTGTATTGCTGAAATGTATTTAAAATTAAGTTGCAATGCTTGTATTTTTGAATGCATTTGATAGCGATCAAAATTATCACCAATAGCAATAATACCGCCTATAATTTGGTTTGTTTTTATTAAATCGGGTAAACAGGCTTCAGTACCTAAAACTTTGTAATTAAATAGTTGAGATCCAATAGGTTTAAAGGAGTCTATTAAGCCAAAAATTGTGTATTCGTTTTGTCTTTCAATGATATCAATAATAACGCTAGCATGCCCAGAGGCACCTATAATAACTATATTGGGTTTTTCTGTAGGTTTTAATTGCATTTACTAGTAGGCTTAGGTTTGGAGCTTCAAAATTCTATCAGACTAAAATACACGAAATAATATACTTGGTGGTATAAAATAAAGGATAATTTTAACCTCATGCTTAAAACGGTTTACATACTCAATTATTCATCGGCACCGCCTGTAAAGGTGGTCATGTTTAAACCATCGCTACTATTTATTCCTTGAGGTACAACTAGACGTTTAGCAGTTAAAAGTAATATTTGTATGTCTAATAATAACGACATATTTTCAACATACCAAACATCGTATTTAAACTTTTGATTCCAAGAAATGGAGTTACGACCTTTTACTTGAGCCCAACCTGTAATGCCTGGTTTTACATTGTGTCGTTTTTTTTGTTCCGCGTTGTATAACGGTAAATAATCTGTTAAAAGCGGACGTGGACCAACTAAACTCATATCACCTTTAAGCACATTAATGAGCTGAGGAATTTCATCTAAAGAATATTTCCTGATAAACGATCCTATTTTAGTCACACGTTTATCAAAAGGTAAAAACTCGCCATTTGCGTTCTTTTTATCATTCATGGTTTTGAACTTGATAATTTTAAAAACCTTTTCATTTTTACCTGGGCGCTGTTGGTAGAAAAAAGCTTTTCCTTCATTGGCGATAAGTAAACACATAAATACCACTAAAAAAACAGGAAAGAGTAGTAGTAAGGCTGTAAAAGCAATTATAAAATCTAATAATCTTTTAAAAAGAAAGTACATGAAATCAAGTTAAAGTTAACAGAGTTGAATTTTTTTTAAAAAACTCCAATTGGATTAAGAAGTATTGTATTTTCTTAAGGATACATATAAATACAAGTTTATGTTTTAGTTTCTTGTTACTAAGTTTATTATTTGTTTTAATAAAATTAAATATCCTTTGATCGTATTTCATCTAAAGGAGCTTGTACAATTGTTGGATCCAAAGAAATATCTTTAGAAGCTACTACTTTGTAAGCTGTTTTTACTAGTATTTTTAAGTCTAATTTGAATGAAATGTTATTTACGTAAAATACATCATATTTTAATTTAGTATCCCAGTCTAATAAGCTTCTCCCATTTACCTGTGCGTAGCCTGTTATGCCGGGTTTAACGTTATGCCTTCTTTTTTCTTCCGTTGAATAATAAGGCAGATATCTAGGTAAAAGAGGTCTTGGACCAACAAAGGACATATCTCCTTTAATAACATTGAATAATTGAGGTATCTCATCCATTGATGTCTTTCTAATAAAATTCCCTACTGATGTTAATCGTTCGTGATCTGGTAAGAGGTTGCCATTACCATCTTTCTTGTCGTTCATGGTTTTGAATTTTATTATTTTAAATAACGCTTCATTTTTACCCGGTCTTACTTGAGTGAAGAAGGGTTTTCCTTGATTAACAATAAACAAGAATATCGTGATGATTAAAATAATGGGAAATAACATTGTAACCATTATTAATGCAATGAAAAAATCAAAAAAAGATTTTAAAAGAGAGTATTTTAACATGATTTTAAAATGTTGTTGATAATGAAAATTAGCCCCAAATATCGTTATTTTCTTTGAGTATTCATCTTGTTCAATGTCATTTTTCGCTTTCCTGAAGACAACAGAGGTATTTCATCAACCATTATAATATTTATCAAAGCATCATCACCGAGGAAACTTCTAAATTTTTCTATAAGTTCATTTTCAAACTTAAAAACTTTGGAGCAATTTAGTTTAATAGTGTATACTGTTTTATGTTCTTGAATGAGTTGAATTTGTTTAATACCGGTAAAACGTACACTGTTAATCATGATAAAAGACGATACAATAACGCCTTTGGTATTATAAATAGTGTCAGTTTTTCGGCCTTCAATCTTTTTTAAAGTTGGAGGATTTACGGTGTAATCCATGGCGCCTATATCGCCAGTATCATAACGAATCAGCGGCATGGCATAACTAAATAAATCGGTTATCACTATGCGACCGAGATCTCCTTTTGGTGCTTGGTTATCGTTATGCATATTTAATATTTCGATGTGATAAGAGGCCCAATTTATATTAAATACATTTTGGTTTGGAGCTTGTTGCGCTAAAATGCCATTTTCCATATTGGAATAGCGCGACACCATAGGGCAATTAAAATAATATTGCATGCGCTGTTTGGTGTAGTCGTTAATACCTTCCGCCATACCAATAATAGATTGAAAATTAGCATGAACTGGGTCTCGGTTTTCACGATCAAGAAACTTACAAACCTGTTCGAAAGCAGAAGGGAAGCCTAGCCAGCCTTTTGGATTCGTTGTATTCTTAATCTGTGAAATAAGGCTTTCAATACGTTCTGCATTGAGGTCTATAACTTCAATTGGTTTTAAGTTCTGTGCCCAGTTTTTAAAATTCGAATTTTTAAAATTCAATCCCCAATACCTCAAATACCATAATTGATAGCCAATTTTAAAACCTGCTAATTCTGAGAAATAAATGGTATCAGCGCTATTTCTATAGATTTTATTTTTATTATGAATCACTTTAAATGGTGTGCCTGTAGAGCCACTAGTAGAACGTGTTACGTTTTTCTTATCAATAAAGATACTTGACTTAAATAGATCTTGATTTTCTGTGATTTTGTTTTTGTTTATCACAGGAAAATGTTCAAAGTCCGTTTCGGTAAGATTAAGGTTTCTATAAAAAGGCGTCGTCTCTATACTGTGTTTTAAAAGCTTTATTAGGTTTTGTTCACGCTTATTTTTTGTGGATTCAAAATTGTGGAAACTATCGCTTATATCAAGCAGGTGTTTTTTAATGGGGCTACCTTTTAAAGTGTCTAGCCACCAAAAGCTTTTACTGCGCAGGGTATCTAATATAGGCTGTTTTTGTAAAGTCATTTTTTAAGCTCTATAAGTGCTTCTTTTATGTGTTTGTTGTTTAAGTAACCGCCACAAGCTACATCGGTAACATGTAAAGACGGTACTTCATTACCTTCAATCAGTAATGGGCCTTGGTTTGTAATGGCTACATCCCAACCCACAATACGGTTTGGCATAGCATTTACGGCCTGTAGTGCCAGTTCAAAGGCTTCTTTGTAAAATGGAATTTGAAAACCATCTAAAGCCACTTGGCTATCGGGATGATGTGTAACTTCTTTTCCTCCTTCTACAACATCTTGTCGGCCAACGCCTTGTAATTTTCCGGTTTCTAAATTTAAAGATATGTAAAATCCTCCGGTATGTGTATTATCTGTAAAAGTGTTCCCTATACCAAAGCGCATAAGCGCAGAGAGCACGTGTGCTTCATTATTGGCATCTATATAGGTGTCTATTCTAATAGTATTTACTGAATTGCTGAATATACTGTTAATACTTTCGTGCTGTTTAATATAATCTTGGTGTACGTAGCTATTAGAAATTAAATCAGGGTATATGTTATCAATTTGCGATTCTAAATTTTCTTTTTTAAGTAAAAAACAACCTTGCCCACCTTGTCCCAATGTCGGTTTTAAAAACAGATAGTCATTATTCGAATCTTTAAAAACAGAATCAAAAAAATGTAGAACAGATTTTTCACTATTTATTATTTGATATTTATTATTGTAGAACCATCGACTATTAAAATTATAACTTAATAGCTTAGGTGTTGGAATGTTTAAATTAATACAATGGTTATAAAAGCTTAATTTGTTTGCTAAAATTGCTGTAATTTCTGGAAACACCATTTTTTGAGACCCAACAATCTGGTAAAATTCCTTTAAGCTTAAATAGTTTTTATAATTTACAATGCCTTTTCGGTAAAGATATTTCCTAAAGTAATCTGTGGGAAGCATTTGTTTTTCTATGCCGTATAAAATAGATTCTTTAATTACTTGTGGCAAAGGTTTTTTATTAGCATCCTTTATATATACTTTAAGGTGTTTCAGTCTCGAAAGCATAGGTGTTATTTTAAGGACTGATATTCATTTAATTGAGCGTTCCATAATATGCTTTGCTCATATCTATTAACAATTAAATCTCTGCATGTTTTAGAGTCTATAATTATTTCATCATTATAAAATTTGAGCATCATTTCTTTTAGCTTATCTTTATTCATAGGAGGTATTATAACTCCATTTTTATTAGGTATGATTATTTCGTTAGCTCCATTTATATCAGTTACAATACTTGCTAATCCCATAGCTCCAGCTTGCATAACTACGTTTGGGAATCCTTCTCTGTAACTTGGAAAGACTAAAACATCAGATATTGTAAAATATGGTCTTACATCATCAACCCATCCCGTAGAAATGATATTCTTGTTGTTTTTAATTACTTCTAAAGTGTCTTCCTTTAACGGATCTAAATGATGCTCATAATCACCAACTAAAAGAAGTTTAGCATTTTCTAATTTTGAATTTAATTCATTAAAAGCACTTATTAATTCGTTTATTCCTTTATCTTTTACTAGTCTACCAATAAAAACAAAAACGTAATCATTTTCAGAAATTTCAAATTCTTTTTTTAAGTTAGAACTAAATTCAGTCCCATAATTATTAGGATTGAAGTGGTCGATATTTATTCCGTTAACATTACCGTTACCAATGACCTTTAAAGGCTTAGAGGTGATTTTGTAGTTAATTAAATCGTTTTTAATGCCTTGACCTTCTGGGTAAATTTTTGTTGCACAATAGCATAGGATTTTGTCTGTATTTATTAATAATTGTTTAACAAAACCCGTCTTAGTTGGGAAAATTAATCCTGTGAATGTGTGCAATCTATGAGGGACTCCAGCTAGTTTAGAAGCAATCATGCCAAGTAATCCTGCTTTAGGTGTTATTGAGTGTACGATAAAAGGCTTTTCCTTTTTTAGGACTTTGTATAACTGCCAAACAGTAATTAAATCATTGATAGGGGAAATTTGCCTCTTTATTTCTACTGGAATGGTTTTTATTTTTTCTTGTTTGGTAACATTTTCTAATTTATCTCCGTCTTTAGATGAAACACCAACGACTTCGAAGTAGTTTGACATGTAATTTAATTGCCCGGTAAGAAGGCCGCTAAGAGACATTGGGACCGTGGAAATTCTAATTATTTTCTTTTTCATTTTATCGATAGGGCGTTTTAAATATCGACAAATATATAAAACTTAATGTTGGCTTAATATTACGGTATTGGTTTTTATAATAATAAGGACTTTTTTTATGGAATTAATTATTGTGAACAAGTCTGTGGATAGTAAAATGCTCAAGTTGTACGTAAAAATGCTAACTTATTGATTTTTAGGTAATTAATTTCCTACAAGTAAGCAAATTTAGTTGTGAAAAGTTATTAACAATTCATAATTTTTAAGTATAACATGGTTATTTTCGCAACTTGTAAATTTAGAAAGTCCAAATCTCTCTTAGCCTCGTAATTAATTAAAAGTATAACTGAAAGAAAGCAACAAGATTGTATTTTATCGTAGTAATTTGCGTTTTATCGAGTATTTACCGACATAAAACTGCATTTCGTCGAAAAAATATGTTTTTAAACGATTATTCGAGTAATATTGTCCTGTTGAATATTTTGAAAATTAAATTATGAAGAAATTAAAGAACTTAATGTTAATTACATTAATCGGAATGAGTGTACTAAGCACATGGTCGTGCAACAACGAAGAGTTGTATGAAGAACCTGTTGCTGTAGTAGAGGATGGAAGTAATGAAGATGCCGATGTTGCCGTTACTGATGTTAATAGTCCATGTGATTTTAGTTTAGAAAATCTTGATCCTAATTCTACGGTAGTTATTAATTGTATTCTAGATTTACAAGGAGAAGCATTAGATTTACCGGAAAACGTCACTTTATTAGATGAAGGCGGTGATATTATAAACGGTACACTTAATTTCTCTGAAGGTTCTTCTATAGATGGTGACTTATTAGGTAGTACACTTACCGTTGGTGGTACTAAGCCAGCATTAAGAGATGTTTCTTTTACTTTCGATCCTTCAAGATGGGGTATTGTTGAAGGTGTTGTTTCAGATGAAGTGGCTTTGAAGAATAAAGAAATAATTAATAATGTTATTGAGCTTTGTGATTCTTATGGAATTAATTCTATGAACATTGGAAGTTTAGATTGTTATGTAGCTGTAGGTTGTAATTATAGTCTAGGTACAGATGTTTTAAAATATGGTATACAATTACCTTCAAATTTTAGTTTGAGTATGTCCTCTGATACTTTTTTACGAGTGCAGCCAAATAAATGGCCTCGTGGAAGTTTGTTAAATCTATATGCTTCAGAGAATGTTGTTATTTCTGGTGGTAATTTAATTGGAGACAGGTATGAACACGATTATTCACCAATTGATGATGAATTTGGGATTTCTAGAGATAGCCATGAATGGCCTATGCTGCTTACTATTGCAGGAGGAAATAATGTTTTAATTGAAAATGTTAACATGCAAAATTCAACTGGTGATGGTATCGTTTTTGCTTCAGGAACGAATAGATTATATAATCCTGCGATATATTGTGAAAATATAATAATGAGAAATTGCGTTGTAAATAATGCAAGAAGAAATAATGTTACTTTAGGAGATGCTGAATATGTAACTATTGAAAATTGCGATATTACAAATGCTGGTGGAGGAGACAATATTTTAGATAGTAGTGGTAAGATTTCTAAATATACTTCAGCAGGTGTAGCTCCCCAATTTGGAATGGATTTAGAGGCTCACAGAGAGTTGGAAAATGGTGTTTATGTTGATTATCAAAAAATACAACACATTACAATTAAAGGAAATACCTTTACAGGGAATTATGCAGGAGATTTAGTAGTTTATACTGCCAATGACGTGTTGATTGAAGATAATTTTTTTGATAATACAGTAGGTGGTACGTTGTTTTGGAATACGACTATTAGAAATAATACGTTCAAACAGAACGAAGGAGGAGTTAAGACATCTGTTGCGATTGGGTTTAATGCTATTATTAGAAATAATGAGCATCAAGTTAGAAATATTAATATTAGTGGAAACTCTATTAGTGGGTATGATACTGGAATTTCGCCAGGAGGTGAGAATATAGAAGTATATAAGAATACTGTAAAGGATTTTGATCAAGGCGTTTATTTAAGAAATTTAGTAAATAGTAAGCTTAGTTTTAATGATTTTCAAACTGATAGAAAAATTAGTTATGGGTACCAATCATTTGGTGGCATAGCCGATAATGTTATTGTATCTAATGAGTATATAAAAGTAAATCATAGGCCAGTTAACTTTTTTACTTTTAATAAAAATGGAGAAGGTAGCATTGTCTTTGAAGGGTGTAAGTTTGATTCCTCAAAAGAGTTATATTTTTATAACGCACAAAATATTACAATTAAGAATAATTTTTTAAGGTATAATAAAATTACTACCTCTGGCTCTTTGAACATTGTTTTGGATAACAACTTAAATTTATTATAGCCAAGAATCAACTAATATTAGTATAAGCAGTTGCCTATTTATACAAAAAAAACGTCTAAATAATTTTATTTAGACGTTTTTCTTGTATAATACATTATCTTTTTATTTAAAATCTAGAAATATAGATTACTGGATTAGAAGATATTTGATTATGGCTCTATTATTTTTTAACATAGAAATTCATCTCTTATATGAAAAGGAGCTGACTTTATTAATCCTTTTTGCAATTCTCTAATTTTATCTTCATCAGCAACAGCTATATCTTTTCTGTTTATAATTAAGTCTTCAATAAGTTTAATGCTAGCATCATCGAATTTGTCAATCTTTAAATCTATAGCCTTATATTCTTCAATGTCAATAGAAGAAAAATAATCAGCAAATTTAATGTTATCACCACCAATGGTACGGTTGGATAAATTATACCATAAGCATGGTTTTTTGTATGCGTGAGCGATTATTATTCCATGAAGAGAAGAAGATATAAGGATTTCACATGAGCACACTTCATCGATAACTTGATTAATATTTTCAAGTAAATTTATTACTTTGATGTTCTTGGATTGAGTTTTTGAAATGGTATTTTCATAATGAAAATGATGGGGAACAATACCTATTTTGAATTTTAAAGGAGAATTTGATTTGTATAGTAACGGCATAAGCAAAGCTGGGTCACCTAGCGTGCTTGGAGATTGATAACCTAATTCCAATAATCGTTTTTGTGTATATTTACCTCTAACAGCAAAAAAATTTGCATTATCGATATGCTGACCTCTAGACATTATACCTGTTCCCCAAATATTAACTTTAGGGGAACTATGCCAGCCTATAATACTTCCTATACTTATCAATACATTATCTTTTCCGAAAAGATATTTGATATTATCAATAATATCATTAAAACTTAATTTCCTAGTGTATATTGCTGCGGGATAAGCTATAAACGTTCTTCTTTTTAGTCCTCTATGTAATATAGGTATGTAAGCGATTTTTTTTCCAGAAAGCTTTTTTACAATATAAGGCCCCAATACATCACCAAAATTTTTCTTACCATATGGCACTTTATACCAAAACATATTTATTTTACTCATTTTTTATTTTTTTAAATATTTTTTCTATAAGTACATTGTCATTTTCTTTTTTCACTTTTCGAGCGAACAAAGCGTTACTTTCTATTATTTTTTGGTAATCTTGTATTGTTAATGTTTTCGGATACTCAGGGCCGCTTTCCCAATCAGTGTATCTTAAATCATCTAAAATAATATTATCTCTTAAAGGAGAATTCATTAAGATGCTTTGAATCCAAACTTCATCGGTTGCCCTAGAATATTTTAATTTTTTCATATATGAAGGATTTTCATTTAAAAAATTGAAAACGTACTGTAATGCTTCATGTGATATATTAATCCAATTCGATCCTCCATAGAAATCTATTTTGAATGTCTTAACCTTAATATGAAATAGCTTTTGAACGAACAAAGTTAATCTAGCCACTATTTTTGCAATTAACCTATTATTAATTTTCATAAACCAATAGCGCTGAACACGGTCGAGCCCACCATTAAAACCTAATGAGCTAACAGGGAACTTTCTTGCTGACATATAAGAATTTTTAATATTTTCATTAAAGAACGAACTGATATAACTATTTGATTTAATAGGAATGTCTTCACCACTGATAAAGACATAGTGTGAATATTTAGGATTGAATGCTTCTCTCAGAATAAAACACATATTTTCAATTTGACTATAACCACCCCAAAATACGGTTATTTCTTTGAAATAAAAGCAATTAGTTATTTTAGGTAAATCATCAATATTTAATTTTGATTTTTTATCTATTTGAACAAATATATCGAAGTTCTGTGAAAGAAGGGTAATCGTTCTTGTAAGAGCTTCGCTATTACTGTGTGCTAAAATCAATACAGCAATTTTTTTTTTCATTTAATTTTATTTATATAGGTCATCAGTTTGCATGCTAAAGAAAACATCGTAGAATTATTTGCAAACTTTAAAAATAATCTTTTAGAACCTGTTTGTGCTTTATATTTTGTGGGATACAAATCAGCCTCTTTTAATTTATATATTATATTTTTTTTAATATCATAGTCTCTAGTTTCTTTTAATACGCGAAGCAGCATAGTAGCAACAAGAGAGGACACTCGCTCTTTCAATGGTTTGTATGCTTTGGATTTTTTAGTTACTCTCTTTTCAGCAATGTCATTAATAGAGTTTAGGACTGTTAAAATATCATAAATCATTTTTTTTGATTTATTAAAGTTTTTTGTTCGAGTAATAGAACCTTCCCGCTGCAAAAAGTGGGCATACACGATATCAATAGCCATTATTTTTTTACATAAAAAAACGGCACGAGTATTAAATTCAATATCTTCAATGTATACCTTAGGTAAAAATCTTAGCGAGTTTGCATTAATGAAATCTCGTCGATAAACTTTGTTACATGCAGAATTCATATAAGTAATAGTTGCTAGATAATTTTCACCAGTCAAAACTTTGTTATTGGAATTAATAGATGCTGTGTAGGTGATTTTCCCCGTCTCTGTAATACCTGAAGCTCCGAATTCTAATATATCTAAATTATTTAAAGACATTATTTTAATGAGGTTCTTTAAGGAATGGGATAGCAATGTGTCATCCGAATCCACAAATAGAATATATTTACCTTGAGCTATATCAATACCTGTGTTTCTAGCTCCACTTAGCCCTTGATTTTCTTGTGATACTATTTTTATTCTATTTGTTTTATTTTGAATATCCTCTAGTACTTTTAAGCTGTTGTCTGTTGAACCATCATTAATAGTTATGATTTCATATAAATCGGGGCTTAAGTCTTGATTTATTAGGCTTTGTAAACAAATATTTAAATAGTCTTTGACATTATATACAGGTACTATTATACTCAATAATAAGTTAGACTGATCTATTTGTTCGTTTTCATCTATTTCCTTATTCATTATTTTGTAGGTGTATTAAAGTAAAAGTACATAAAAAAAGTAAAGGCAAAGTACAATGAAGTTATGATGCCTACTTTTCTGAATTGATTTGTTAAAAATGCTTGTTTAAATAATGGATAACCTATAACTATAGCCATTAAGAACCAAGATAGGTAAGCAAACCTATTTGAAAAATTAGCTCTAATAATCATAATCCAAAAACCATTAGCTATCATATAGGTGTGCAATACTCTGTTATACTGCAAATCATGGAATTTTTTTTTAAATACATAAAAATAAGAAATTATCAAAGGTGCGGCACTATATATTAAAAAGTCATAACGAAAGCCTGTTGATCTAAATTTTTTAGAATCCACTTCGGTTGTTAAATAACTTGTAAGTTTGTCATCTCCAAACCCTAAATTAGCAAAAACCATTTCCCAAACACCTCCCATTGAAATAGAAAGTACAATAGCTAAAAACCAGAAAAAGTAATAAAATTTAGGTTCTTTTATATAAAAAGTTATTATGTATGAAATCATTAACAAATACATACTTTTATGAAAACTCAATGAGATAATGAAAAACAGTATAGCTAATTTTTTATTTTTATAAACATAAGAGATGGCAAGTATAAATAAAGATGTGGCCATACCATTTCTTATACCATTAACCCCGTATGTCCAAAATGACATTGAAGCTACTAGTAATAAAAAAATAAAAAAATAATATTCCGGAAACCAATTCTTACTTGCGATATACAGGGGTAATATGTAAATAATTGCACAAATAAAAAAGAATAGTTCAACGCTCATTATTTTGGAACATAAAACTAAAAAATACCCAAAACCTAAATCTCCTTCAGGAGCAGTTGTTCTAACTCCTGTTTGAAATTGTAAGAAAGCTTTATTATAGGTCATCATATCAACAAATTCTCCATGAATCGGTCTAAGACCTATATAAAGAACAAGAACCATCAAGACGGTAATTCCAAAAAACTTATTATATTTCATAATAATTTGTTCATCACCTTTTAAAACTATTGTATGGAACAAGGTGATAACGCATACTAAAAGAAGGAATATATAATGATACAAGCTATAATCTTCTATTGGAATAAAATCAAACATATTTTTTTTTTATTTGATGGGCGATAGCTCTAGGTAAATAATTTTTTAAATAAAATAAGAGCGGACTAAGTCTTAATAAGTTTAAGTGATTTTTTTTATTCGATTTTAGAGAATTTAATATAGGATATATATTTTTTTTCCATATCCAAAATCGAGACCAAATGCTATCTTGTGTTAAAGTATAGTAGGATAGGTTTAATGATTGCAAAACGTTATTAATGATAATGTTTTTATATTTTTTATCAAAAGCGCTTTGCTCAACATACTTATATATACAATAATTGGCGTCAATTAAACTTTTTATACTTTTATCAGATATATTAGAAGTTACGGCGTCAGTTCTTTGTAAATTATAATTATAGATGATATTTTTATAATTTCTGAAACGTTTAGTGACAGATAGTAAACGAATTAAAAATTCTTTATCCTCACTAAATGATAAATTTTTATTAAAAGTAATACGCTGCTCAATTAATAAATTTCTAGAAATAAAATATTGCCATGGGTAAAAGCTATCAGAACTAGTTTCTAAAATAAAATCTAGTCCTGATATTACATTTGTTTCCTCTACAATCGATATTTCAACATCGGAACCATTAGATAAACGTTTTGTATATCCAAATTTAAGCACCTCCAGATTGGGCGTCTTTACTATTTTATCATAAACTATGTTTAGAGTATTATTGTTTAACCAATCATCTCCGTCGACAAACTGAACATATTCCCCCGATGCTTTAGTTAATCCAAAGTTTCGAGCGTTACTAACTCCTTGATTTTTTATAGAAAATAAAGTGAAATTATTTTCGTTCTTTATGACCTTACTTATTAACGTTTCGGATTTATCTGTCGAGCCATCGTTAATAATGATTACTTCATAATCATCCTTTTCAAAATTTTGGTTTAACAATGAGTGTAAACATTTGTTAATGTAAAGCTCTAAATTATAAACAGGAATGATTATGGAGAATTTCATTTATAAATCGTTAAGCAATGAATGAAAAGCATTATTTACCAAGTTTTTTTGTACGTCAACTTTTTCTGATATATCTTCAAGTATATTATCATAATCATCCAAAATATAGTTTACTTTATCATCAATCATATTTACCATAACATTGCTTTTCCAAAGATTAGAATCATTAGCATCTATGATTAAGTCATTGCGGCCCAGGTTATCTCCAATAACTCCATAGTATTTTACACTATATGCTAAGGATATAGAAGGCTTCCCCATTTCAAATGTTGAAACTGAAGCATGCATTCTTCCTGTAATAGTTAGTGCACCATTGCCTAAAATAAAACGAGCAGCAGCTTGATGTACCTTGTCTTTGATAAAAATAACATCTTTTTTATTTTTTAGATAATCTTCGAATCGTATAAGTAAATCCGCTTCATTACCATGAGGAGGGAATGTATGTGCTAACAGACATATTTTATATCCTTTTAATTTAGGGTTATTCTTGAGTCTTGAAATTAACTGTTCGTAAGTGTTGAAATAATCATCAATGTTTTTTGTGTAATATTTACCAAATAAACCGGAAATAACTATTGATACGTATTTGTCTTTTTCTAACTTATAATGTTCCAAAATTTCATCTTCATATTTTTTGTCGTCTTCTAAAGGCAGTTTTAAGAATGCAATATCACCACTTAATGTAATATTCTTTTTGATACCAAGATTTTTGCTAAGGTAATTAAAACAGTATTCGTCTCTAGTGAAAATTTTTGTTTTAGCTGCTAGTATTTTAAAAGTAAAACGGTTATACCAGTGTTTGAAAGGACCTATACTTTGACCAAATAACACAACTTTGGTTTTTGAAGCCCATGAATTAAGGTTTAAGAAGACGGGCCATATATGTTTCCCATAATATTCTGATAAATCATCTCCACCTAAGACAACTACTAAATCAAACTCATTTGCTCCTTCATTTGAAAATATCGCTTTCAAAGTGTAAAAATATTTTAAGAAAGCAATTTTATTTCTGGAAACATTTTTTTTAGGAGTATAAATATTTAAATCTACATTTTTTATGTTTAATTCTTTTAAAATCTCCGTCATATCAGCATATTCGTCAAAGTCGGAGTAGAACTTTACATTGCCATCTAAACGATTATATATTTCACTTAATGTAATTAGACCCATCATACCAGATCCGTAATTATTTAAGTTCTTAAAGTTTTTTATTAATATTTTTTTCATAAAGTTATTTCATTTTTAAAAATCGATAATAGTAAGCCTTGGGTTAATTCAGATTTGCCATATTCTCGCGAATATATATTAATATCTTCAGTATCCCCTGAAGTATGGTCAACTTCTCCTTTTTTAGTGGTTAAAGGTTTTAAAAAGTTGTAGAAGTCATTAAAATTTTCACTTTTATCAATTAAGGACAGAGAGTAAAAAATCATAGTAGAAACCGAAGTATCAATATGCCACTTTTTTGAAGAACTTAAAAATTGTCCCCAATAATGTTTCTGTTTAAAATTATTCAAATGAGGCTTTAATACTTCAATTTCTTTATTAAAGAAATCATAGAAGTCATTGTTTTTATTATTTGTGTATTTTAATGTTGCTGATAATGCTAAAAGGTACCAACCTAATCCACGTCCCCAATTGCTAGAACCCATTGGACTTCCGTTTTGTAACTCTATTGCATGGTAAGGTAATTTATTGGTTTTGTTTAAACCATGTTCAATGTAAAATTTTAGTTGAGTATTTGATAATTTAATTAATTCATTTTTATCAAAAACTTCAGCACAAATAACTAAAAATGGACATATCATACCTAAAGTATCTACATATTGAAAATCTAAATTAGGACGATAAAGTATAATCCCATATTTTTTATCGATATTCGTATTTAACCAATTAATAATTACTTCACAAGCTTCTTGATACCTTGGGTTTTTGTTTTCTTGGAATAATTTGGCAATAACAACGCCCATAGTAACTTGATCGATATATTGTAAAGTTTTAGGGTTGTTATTCAATTCACTAACAAATTTATCAATAGTTTTCTCCAAATAGTTCAGAGTTTTTATATTATTGGTAGCCTTGGCGTAGTCAAATATTCCGTTAAGTAAATAACCTCTTGGAAAGCTGTTTTTTAATCTATTATTTTTTTTAAACATTAAAGACAGTTCTCTAACCAAAACTATTGGGAAATAAGTATTGTCGGCTAAGGACATTTTTGGCATTTCATTCTTTGAAGTTTTCAAAGCGTAATCTAGAATTGTATCCTTATATTCTATAATTGAGATTTTATTATTTAACATATAGAATTTTCTCCTTAACTTTTCATTTACATAAGGTTTTATTTCAATGAGATAAAAAATTATAATGAAAAGAAAGCAAGTTGTAAGTAGTACGGAAAGTAAAAGCATAAAAATTAATTTAAAATTTTATCAAAAAGTTTCTCTATTTCTGATATGTTATTCTTGTTTTGTAATTCTTTTGATCTTTGCATTGTTAAATTTTTATATTTACTTAAGTATTCCTTATTTTTTAAAAATTCTTTTAAACCAATATATAAATCTTCATCAGTATTATTAACTATTTTGCCATATTTACCATTCACTAAAATCTCTTCCATACCAGCACAATTTGTTGTAATCACAGGTGTGCCAAGTAAAACACACTCAGTTACCGCAGTGCTAAATCCTTCTTGATAGGAAGAGCAAATAAATAAATCACAATTTTTAACATACTTATGGGGGTTGTCCTTAAACCCTAAGAGTGTTATATGGTTTTGCAAATTTTGAGTTTGAATTATTTTAATTAATTGATCTCTATCCTCTCCATCTCCAACTAAATATAGATGAAAATTATATTTTTCGGCTGCTAGTTTAGCTAATATTTTTAATAATCTAATATAGCCTTTTTGATGGGTCAGTCTACCAACAGAACATAAATTGATAGTATTAGAAGAAAAATTTATATCTTTAACTAATTCATTTCCTTTGGTCATTATAAGGTCTGTATCTAGAACATTATGCAAAACATGTAATTTCTTTGAAGGTAAAGAAGGTATTTTAAATTTTAGTGATTCCAAAGCAGTGTTGGAAACACCTACTATTGCATCATATTTTAAGTAAATATTCTTCATCTCATTTTTGGACCTAAAGGTGTTTTCAATAGAAAATCCGCCTAAATCAACATGAATCCATGATATAATTCTGGTCGAGTTATTATTACAACCACCAACTATTCGCGTAGGAACACCTTCTAAATATGCAACAACTAAATCATAATTTTGACCTACAATATGTTTAAATAAAAAAGAAGGTGTAAAAATTTTTTGAATAATTGACCACGCTCTAAACACTTTTCTAAAAATGAACTTGTGCTCAACATTAGGAGTTAGTAATTTTTTATTTACTCCTTCTTCGAAAATTGTATACAAAGTAATATTGTATTTTGCAGAGTCTAATTTATTTATCATGTTGATTAGAACCTTTTCAGCGCCACCTCCTCTTAAATCAGGATGTAAGAATAGAATTTTTTTCATTGTCAAAGATTATTAAAAATAACTTTTTATTATTGGTATTTTTTTTAGAGCTAACTTTATTAAGCTTTTTTCATATTGACTCATAATAGATACACCAAAAATAAGATATGAAATGCTGAATAAAATTATATTTGATATAACTACATAAATGTTCTTGTTTGGTAAGAAATAAAAGTTAATTAAATAAAATAATAATGCTATGAACAAACTTATAAAAAGAGGGCTAATTTCTTTGTAATACCTTTTCATATCTAAATTCGCTTTTTTCTGGTAAAAAGGTATAATTAAAATTCTTTCTACTATCATAAAAAAAACTGTTGTTAAAATCATCTCCATTATGCCAAATTTCTTCACAATAAAAAAACCACATATTACCCCTAAAATGGTAACAGTTAATAGAAGTTTCCCTCTAAAGACCAAAAGGTTTTTTGCTTCAAGAATATTATTAGCAAATCCTTGGCTCAATACAGGAGTTAGTCCAAACATAATTGCTAGAGCGTAGTAGTATGCCATTTCATACTCTTTTCCTACCCAAAAGAAAACAAAATCTTTTCCAACAATAATAAATCCCCCGAGAATAAAGAGTAATAAAAACAATATGATTCTTGATATTTTTATGAAAAGGTCGGTTAATTCTTTTTGCTGCATATTGTTTACTGTTACCTGCATTGCTTTAGGTAGAAAAACAGATGAAATTGCCGATGAAAAAGCTCCATAATAATTACCTAAGGTACTTCCAACAGCATAAACTGCAACTATGGTGGTTGAATAATAAAAACCAATAATTAATTGACCAAATTGCCATCTCAATTGGTGAACTAAAGCAAATACAAAAAGCCATATTGAAAAACTCATTATATTTAAAAACATGTTTTTATCATATTTATGTAATGTGATGCGAACTTTTATAATTTTAAAAACAATAAAACTATTTATAATAATTATTGCTAAATTTAAAACTGTATCCATTACGACTAAGCCTACAGAGTCTCCGCCATACACAAGAATAGCAACTACAAGAATGCTTCTTAAAATATACTTAATAATATTTATTATTTTTGGTAAAACAAAAATTTCATAACCATAGCAAATACCTGCAAAGGCTCCCCCAGGGAGTGATATAGCCAAGTTTAATACTAATATAAGGACCATTATCTCTGCTTTTTCTAGTTGGCTTGATGTTAATGTGTCAGCGTAAATCGTATTTAAGTTGTAGTAAAATATTAGCCCTACTATAGTAACTAATATTGAAATGCATACATACATGATGAAGCTATGAGCAAGGAAGTTTTCTTCTCCTTCTTTATCTTTCTCTGCATTATATTTGGCAACAAACCTAATTATAGTATTGTTTAATCCAAAATCTAAAACACTCATGTAGCCTATATATGCACCAATCATTGTGTACAAGCCATATTCAGCACTACCTAAAGATCTAATAATAAACGGTGTTAAAAGGAGTCCAATAACATTGGTTAAAAAAATGCTAATATATGATAAAAAGGCACCTCCTTTGAGTTGGTTAATTTTCATTAAACTTCTTTATTTTTAAAAAAACCTTTTAAATCATATATAAAACCTCCGGAATTCAACATAGAATTGAAGTTATGGTTCATAAATTCTTTATGTTTAACCATTAATATAATGACATCAAATATATTATTTATGGGTAAGTTTTTCTGTGTTACTAAATTATATAAATTAAGAACTTCTTTCGGGTTTGCCCAAGGGTCGTAAACCGTTACTTTAGAGCCATAAGATTCTAATTCTTTGATTACTTCTACCGCTTTCGTGTTTCTTACATCAGGGCAGTTTTCTTTAAATGTAATTCCTAATATCAATATTTTAGTGTTTTTTACTCGGAAGTCATTTTGAATCATGACTTTTATTATTTCAGAAGCGAAGTATTTAGGCATACTATCATTTACTCTACGCCCCGCAAGTATAATTTCTGGATGGTAACCCACTTCTTGTGCTTTTTGAGCTAAATAATAAGGGTCAACTCCTATGCAATGCCCGCCAACTAAACCGGGTTTAAAATCTAAAAAGTTCCATTTAGTTCCTGCCGCCTTTAGGACGTCATAGATATCAATGCACATTAAATCAAAAATCTTTAATAACTCGTTTACGAAAGCAATATTGATATCACGTTGCGAGTTTTCGATAACTTTAGCTGCCTCGGCTACTTTGATGGTAGGAGCGAGGTGTGTACCTGCTGTAATGATACTTGCGTATAAGGCATCTACTTTTTTAGCAATTTCAGGTGTAGAACCTGAGGTAACTTTTAAAATCTTGTCTACGGTGTGTAATTTATCGCCTGGATTAATACGTTCTGGGGAATAACCTACAAAAAAGTCTTGGTTAAATTTTAAACCACTTACTTTTTTTAAAATAGGTACACATTCATCTTCAGTCGCTCCAGGGTATACCGTAGATTCATAAATAACGACATCTCCTTTTTTGAGCACCTTGGCAACGGTTTTACTCGATTTATACAAGGGTGTTAAATTGGGTCTGTTGTTTTTATCGATGGGTGTAGGAACTGTAACAATGTAATAATTACAGTCTTTTATATCATCTAGATTAGAAGAACAAATTAAGCCATTCTCATCGTGTTGAGATGTTTTTAAAACGGATTTTAAAACCTCATCTTCAACTTCTAAGGTAGAATCTATACCTTTAGATAGCTCGTTTATTCTAGATTCATTAATATCGAAACCAACCACATTGAATTTTGTAGCAAACAATCTTGCTAAAGGTAAGCCTACATATCCTAAGCCTATTACGGCTATTTTGTCTTTTTCCATAACAAATTATTGACCTATTGAATAATACTCGAATCCTATATGTTCCATTTCAGCTTTATCTAAAATATTTCTACCATCAAAAATGAAAGCTGGTTTTTTCATGTTTGTGTAGATTGTTTTCCAATCGTAGGTTTTAAACTCATCCCATTCTGTCATAATAGCAATAGCGTGAGCATCTTGCGTAGCTTCATAAGCCGTATTGACACTAACCACACCTGCTTCATTTTCTATGTCAGTACGGGTGTTTAAATAATTTAAATCGGTTTGGACTTTAGTATGTGGTACTTTAGGATCGAAAACCGTAATATTGGCTTGTTCATTTAATAAATGATCTGCCACATAGATAGCCGCGGATTCGCGAGTATCATTAGTATCCTTTTTAAAGGCCCAACCTAAGAGCGCTATTTTTTTTCCGGAAACAGTATTGTAAAGTGTTTTTATTAAATGATCCGAAAAACGTCTTTTTTGGTGATCGTTCATGATAATTACTTGCTCCCAATAATCGGCAACTTCAGTTAAACCATAACTTCGAGCGATATAAACGAGATTTAAAATATCTTTTTGAAAGCATGAGCCACCAAAACCAACAGAAGCTTTAAGGAATTTTGATCCAATTCTAGAATCCATACCAATGGCTTTGGCTACTTCGTTAACATTAGCACCTGTAAGCTCACACAATTCTGAAATAGAATTAATAGACGATATGCGCTGTGCTAAAAAAGCGTTTGCAGTAAGTTTGGATAACTCCGACGACCATAAATTGGTGCGTAATATTCTTTCGTCTGAAATCCAACTGCTATAAATATGGGCTAAGGCTTCAATGGCTTCCTCTGATTCGCCTCCAATTAACACACGATCTGGATTTAATAAATCTTCAATAGCTGTACCTTCTGCTAAAAACTCAGGGTTAGACAGAATATGAAAATTAATAGCATTACCTGTGTTGTGTAAAATACTTTTAATAGCCTCTGCTGTTCGCACTGGCAAAGTCGATTTTTCTACAACTATTTTATCAGTTTTAGCTACATCCGCAATATTACGAGCACATAATTCAATGTATTTTAAATCGGCAGCCATACCTTTTCCTTTTCCATAGGTTTTAGTTGGTGTGTTTACAGAAATAAAAATCATTTCAGCCTCGTCAATAGCTTGATCAATATTTGTAGAGAAAAATAGATTTTTGCCACGCGTTTCTTTAACAATATCGGCTAAACCTGGCTCGTAAATAGGTAGGTTGGATAGATCAGTATCGTTCCAAGCATCAATACGGGGTTGATTGATATCTACGATAGTAATTTTTAAATGTGGATTTTTTTTTGCAATTACGGCCATCGTAGGCCCTCCAACATAACCTGCACCTATGCAGCATATACTTTCTACTTTCATAAAGTTATAAGTTTTTCCAATACCAAGATACTGCTTCTTTTAAACCAGCATTAATATCGAATCCAGGCGCGTAGCCTAATAATGTTTTTGCTTTATTGATAGAGGCTAAGGAGTGGGGGATATCGCCAGCTCTATTATCTCTATATTTAATTTCTACATTTTTTATTTTATCGTCAAATTCAGATAAATATGTTTTTAATAGCGTCGTCAATTCTTTTAATGTTGTACGTTCTCCATTAGCTACATTGTAAACTGTATTTAATGCAGCTCTATTAGTTGTTGTTAAAGCACGCAAATTCATTTGAACCACATTATCGATATAAGTAAAATCTCTTGAGTAGCTACCATCACCATTTATCATAGGAGATTCGTGGCTAACAAACTGCTGTACAAATTTAGGTATTACAGCGGCATAAGCACCGTTAGGATCTTGCCTTTTTCCGAATACATTAAAATAACGGAGGCCTACCACATCTAAATTATAAGTGGTATGAAAAATATCTGCATACAACTCATTTACATATTTAGTAATAGCGTAAGGCGATAAAGGTTTACCAATAGTCTCCTCAACCTTAGGTAAAGTTTCATGATCACCATAAGTAGATGAACTTGCGGCATATACAAAACGAGATACACCAGCATCTCTGGCAGCAACCAACATATTTAAAAAACCAGATACATTAACATCGTTTGTTGTAATAGGGTCGTTAATAGATCTTGGAACCGAGCCTAATGCCGCTTCGTGTAAAACGAAATCTACATTGTTGCAGGCTTTATGGCAATCGTCTAAATTTCTAATATCACCTTCTACGAGATTAAAATTTGAGTTTGTTAAAAAAGGAGCGATGTTTTTTCTTTTTCCGGTAGAAAAATCATCCAAACACGTTACCTTTATATTATGGTCTAATAAAACTTCAATTAAATTGGAGCCAACAAAGCCAGCTCCACCTGTAACTAATACGTGTTGTCCTTTTAAAGTTTTTGTTAAACCAGCATTCATATAAAAATGGGATTTTAATTAATTCGGAAACAAATATGTGAAAAATATATTTAACTCTTTTAGTAAACTATACTAAGGTTGTCTTTTTTCCGATGAAAGTCATGAATGTGTGAAAAAAGCCGATTAACTATACCTTAAAAAGTGAATTTAAAATAAATAGCACTTTTGAATACCTCATGCTTATATACATGTATTTACTTAGGTTTTAAAGATAAAAATTAGCCCTGTAGCTTTTTTCGACATCGACGAGTTACAAAAGATTCACTATGAACTAAACAGCTAACTGTATTTAACCGATTTTTATAATAGTTTTAGCGAATTAAAACTAAAGTAGCATTTCTAGTTGAAAACAATTAGTAAATTTACACCATCAGAAAGTGCATAATTTAAATTGATTAATAGCAAGTTGATTTAATATGTTTTATAAAATAGCCTAGTGCTCTCAAAGATTATTTGATTTTAAAACTTTGATTTTTAGAATTGTAAGGTGGTTTTTATAAAATGTCTTTAAAAAGAATTAAGCCGATATTTGATTACGTGTTTTGTTTAATATTAATAATAAGAGGGAAAACCTAAACAAAATATTTTTTTAGATACTACTAGAGTAATAGTAGCTGGCATGATTAATGTTATTAAATGAAATGTAAATGCTAACAAAAACTAAAATTTATTTGTCGTCACCTCACATGGGTGGTAATGAGCAGAAGTACGTAAACGATGCTTTTGAGACAAATTGGATAGCACCTTTAGGACCAAATGTAAATGGTTTTGAAGATGATATTAAATCTTATTTAGGTTTTAAAAACGAAGTAGCGGTTCTTAGTTCTGGAACGGCATCTATACATCTAGCTTTAGAATTAATAGGCGTATCGAAAGGAGATGAAGTATTATGTCAAAGTTTTACGTTTTCTGCTTCGGCAAATCCTATTATGTATTTAGGAGCAACTCCTATTTTTATTGATAGTGAAACGGATACTTGGAATATGTCTCCTGAATTACTTGAAATCGCTATAAAGGATAGAATAGAAAAAAATAAAAAACCAAAAGCGATTGTGGCGGTTCATTTATACGGTATGCCATACAAAGCTACTGAGATTAATGCCATTGCTGAAAAATATGATATTCCTGTTGTGGAAGATAGTGCAGAGGCTCTTGGTAGTACGTATCACGATAAAGCTTGCGGTACACTTTCAGATTTTGGAATCTTATCCTTTAACGGAAATAAAATAATTACAACTTCAGGTGGAGGTGCTTTAATTACTAAAACGAAAGCATTAAAAGATAAAGCAGTGTTTTTATCAACTCAAGCTAGAGATGATGCTCCACATTATCAGCACTCTCATGTAGGTTACAATTATAGAATGAGTAATGTTTTAGCTGGAATAGGACGTGGACAAATTGAAGTATTGAATGATAGAGTTCTAGCTAGACGTGCTAATTATGAGTTTTATAAAAAGCATTTATCACATTTTGATACCATTGAATTTGTAGATGAACCTGTAGGAAGTTATTCTAATAGATGGATTACTTGTATAAAAACAGACTCTTTCGAAACTCGTGAAAAAATAAGACTAACACTTTTAGAAGACGACATTGAGTCGAGACCATTATGGAAACCAATGCATACACAACCTATTTTTAAAGATTGTTTGCATTTTACTGATGGTACATCGGAAGACCTTTTTGAAAAAGGACTTTGCTTGCCAAGCGGATCTAACTTAACTAACGACGATTTAAATAGAATTTTAGAAATAATCAATAACACCCCAGACTTATGATTAAAAATTATTTTGCCTTATACTCTCAAAAATACGCCTCAAAATGGCTTGTTTTAGCTATCGATTTAACGATAGTTATGATAACATTTTGTATGGCCTATTTTATAAGATTTAATTTTTCATTAAATTTTAATGTAGAACAGTTTACATTACAATTACCATTTATTTTCACGGTTGCATTAATAAGCTTTTTTATAGTAGGCTCATTTAAAAGTGTAATACGCCATACTGGTTTTACAGATGTTGTTAACTTATTTAAGTCGGTAGTATTAATTGCTGCTATTACAGGTGTATTTGTCCTTTTTAATAATAAGGTGCAATTAGTTTCTGGTTTTACGATACCAAGAGCGATTATAGTGTTTCACGCTATTATTAGTTTCTTATTTTTAAGTGCGAGTCGATTGGTTTTTAAAATGGCCTTTAAACACTTAAAGAGCAAGTTATTATCAACAAAACGCATTTTGATATATGGAGCTGGAGATCAGGGAATTATAACATACAACGCCTTGTTGAACAATACATCTTCTAGTTATGTTGTAGTTGGTTTTATTGATGATAATGTTAAAAAGAAAGGTAAAAATATTGATGGTGTGCCGATTATGGCTTTCGACCGTATAAAATCTGAGTTTGCAGCAGCAAATAATATTGATGAGATAGTTGTTGCTTCTGCAGGGGTTGGACCAGCGAAGCTAATTGCTTTAGTCGATAATTTATCTGATGTTGATGTTAAAATAACAAAAGTGCCACCAATTGAGAATTGGATTAATGGTGAGTTAAGTTCAACTCAAATTAAGCAAGTGCAAATTGAAGATTTATTAGGTCGTGCACCAATTGAAATAAATAATCCTAGTTTAGAAAATGAGTTCACCGGTGAAACGGTTTTAGTTACTGGTGCTGCTGGATCTATAGGTAGTGAGCTGGTTAGACAGTTGGCTGAATTTAATGTGAAGCATTTAATTTTAGTAGATCAAGCTGAATCTCCGTTATACGATGTTGAGCAAGATTTAAAACGTGCAGGAAAAAGAAGCTATACAGCTATTGTTGCTGATATTCGTGATGGTTTAAGAATTGATAGTATTTTTCAAGAATATAAGCCAACGATGGTTTTTCACGCGGCAGCTTACAAGCATGTGCCATTAATGGAGAAAACACCGTATGAAGCCATTAAAATTAATGTAAATGGTACTAAGTTACTAGCAGATACGTCTTCTAGATATAATGTAAAGAAGTTTGTTTTTGTTTCAACGGATAAAGCGGTTAACCCAACAAGTGTAATGGGAGCAACCAAGCGTATGGCTGAAATGTATATCAGTTGTTTACAAAAAGAAAGTAAAACCAAGTTTATTACAACTAGATTTGGAAACGTATTAGGCTCTAATGGATCTGTTATTCCTCTTTTTAAGAAACAAATTGATCAAGGTGGTCCTTTGACAGTTACCGATATTGAGATCACCAGATATTTTATGACTATTCCAGAAGCTTCTCAACTTGTTTTAGAAGCAGGAACGATGGGTAAGGGTGGTGAGATTTTTATATTTGACATGGGCGAATCTGTTAAGATATTTGATTTAGCTAAAAACATGATTAAATTATCTGGGTTAAGATACCCAGAAGATATTGATATAAAAATCACAGGTTTAAGACCAGGTGAAAAATTATATGAAGAGTTACTAGCTAATGGTGAAAACACATTATCTACGTACCATAAGAAGATTTTAATTAGTAAAACCCGTGAGCTAGATTATGAAAAAATCAAATCTTCAATAGAAGAGTTATGTATCACGAATCGTTTCCAGAATAACAATATCGTTCTTAAGATGAAACGTTTAATTCCTGAGTATAAATCTAATAATTCTGATTACGAAAGATTTGATAAACGTGTTCAAACTTATAAGAAGAATAAAGGTATAGTGACTGTTAACACTGATAAAAACTACGTAAATATCTAATTTAAATTTCGATAACCTCCCCCAAATAATTATAGAACTAATAATGAATTATTTTTCTTTTAAACCAAATGTCACGCGGTTGGCAGTCATATTTTTATGTTTTTTAGTGTCGTCTTGCTATACAAAAAAAGATATTGTTTATTTTCAAGATGCCAAAAACTTTGAAACTATTGTTGAGACAGACACTTTTAAGGCCAAAATAAAAATTGGCGATATATTAAGTATTAATATTTCTACAATTGATTTAGATGTTACAAAACCTTATAACTTAGTTGAAGCTTCTAGTGATGATCGAGCAGGAAAGCTTATCGATTATTTAGTGGATTCTGATGGGAATATTGATTATCCTGTTTTAGGTAAAGTTAAATTGGTAGGATTAACTATTGAGGACGCTAAAAACTTACTTAAGAAAAAATTTGAGGAAGGCGACTTGTTAGTAAATCCTGTAGTGATGATTAGAATTAAGAATTACAGAATCTCTATTTTAGGAGGGGTGTCTAGACCTGGTGTATATCCGATTTCAAGTGAGCGCATATCTATTTTAGAAGCCATAGCCATGGCTGGTGATTTAAATATTAACGGTAAACGTACGGATGTTTTAGTGATTCGTGATTTTAATGGCACAAAAACATACACGCAAATAGATTTAACAAGTAAAGAGGTGTTTAATTCTCCTGTATTTTATTTGACACAGAATGACATTGTTTATGTTCAACCTAATAAGGCAGCCATAAGTAGTGCCTCAGGAGATTCAAGAATAGGACTGATATCTTCTGTGGTTACCGTGCTTGCAACCGCGGCAATTCTCATAACCCGATAATTTTATTACAGATATATGGATAATGTCTTTTCTTCGTCAAAAACTGATCAAAAATTTAATTTAAAAAAAACAATAGGACTTTATACCAAGCATTGGTTCTGGTTTGTATTGTGTATAATAATTTTGGTTTCTTTAACTTATGTATTTTTAAGATATACGGTTCCTGAATATCAAGCCTCTACTGAAGTCATGATTATTGACGATAGTGATGATAGTACTAGCGAAATTTTCAACGAATTATCTTTGTCTTCTGGAGCCGAAGATGCTTCTATGGAAGATGAAATTTTAGTATTTAAATCTAGAAAAGTACTTAGAAATGTTGTTGAAGACTTAGATTTAAATGTGCAATATTTTACGCAAGGTGTTGTTTTGGAAAATGAAAGTTATAACGAAATTCCTTTTGAAGCTAATTTGGTGTTTTCAGATTCATTGAATACGGATGTTTATTTTAATTGTTTTGTGAAAATAACTTCTGAAATTTCTTTTGAATATCGAACGAGTGAAGATGAAGAGGCTACATCTGAAAAGTTTGGATCTCCAATAGAAACTTATTTTGGGAGCGTTATTATTTTACCCGGTGTAAATGGTACTGATACTTATTTGAATCGCGATATTCGCTTACAAATAAGCTTGGTTACAGATGTTGTTGAGGATTTAAGAAGTCGTATTTATGTTTCAGGAGGACAAGAAGGGTCGCGTATTTTAACGTTGTCGTTAGTAGACCCCATAGAACAAAAGGCAAAGGATATTCTAAATACATTAATTGAAGAATATGACACACATACATCTGAAATAAAAAACAGAAAATCCGAAGGGACTTCAAAACTTATTGACGAACGTATTTCTCGTGTATTTTCAGATTTAGAAAATGTAGATGCTAGTATTGCTCGATTTAAAATAGGAAATAAAGTAACTGATGTAGGGTCTCAAGCTGGGCAATACATGTCTCAGAGTTTTGAAAATGAACAGCAAATTGAAAATATTAGGACACAAATAAAGCTTTTAAATTATACTAAAGAACGATTATCGAGTAGTTCTGGTTCTTTTCAATCTGTACCTTCAAATCTTGGTGATGGTACAATAAGTGCTTTATCTGGGCAGTATAACGAATTATTAAGCCAGAGAACAAACAAGCTTAAAAGTGCAGGAGCGAAAAACTCCATTGTGCAACAGTTAGATCAATCTATTTCTAATGTAAAAAATAATTTAACTCAAAATATTAATGCGACAACGCGAACTTTAAATATTCAGTTAAATAGTTTACAAAATCAATATCAGAAAGTAAATTCTAAAATTAGTTCTGTTCCTGGGCAAGAGAATAAGTTAAAATCTATTGAACGTAGTCAAGGGATTAAAGAGTCCATTTACTTATATCTGTTACAGAAAAAGGAAGAGGCGATTATATCTCAAACGGTTACATCGTCTAATGTAAAAGTGATTGATCCAGCATATTCTTATGGACAAGTTTCTCCTAAAGGATCTATTTTATATATGGGAGCTTTATTTTTAGGGTTTTTAATTCCTTTTGGGGTAATTTATGCTAAAGATTTATTAGATACAAAAATCCATAATAGAGAAGACTTACATAAAGAAATTGATGATATTTCTATACTTGGAGAAGTGCCAAGAATATCTAAAAGCGATAAGCATTTAGTGGAACGAAATGACCGCTCGATTCTATCAGAGTCTTTCAGAATTATTAGAACAAACTTTGATTTTGTTAGTCGAGGAAGAAATATCGAAAAATACAACAACGTTATCTTTGTAACGTCTACTATTAACGGAGAAGGAAAGTCGTTTTTTAGTATGAATATGGCTTTAACCTTAGCAAGTACAAACAAAAAAGTATTGTTAATTGGTGCAGATATTAGAAATCCACAAATTTTCTCAGCCATTAGAACTGTTGAAGATAAGGTATCAGTAAAAGCAGGATTAACTGATTTTGTTGCCGATAAATCTATTAGTTTAAAAAGTGTTATTAATGAGCATGTTGTTAACGATATAAAAGTTGATATTTTATTCTCAGGAAAAATCCCTCCAAATCCTGCAGAGTTATTAATGAGTGATCGTTTTAAAGAGTTGTTTGATACTGTTTCTGCAGATTACGATTATGTTATGGTAGATACAGCACCATCGATGCTTGTAACCGATACGTTGTTAATTAGTAAATATGCTGGACATACTTTTTATGTAACAAGAGCTGGTTATACTGAAAAAGAGATTTTAAACTTTACCAAAGAGATTCATGCCGATAATAAATTAAACGGAATGATGCTTGTTGTAAACGATGTCGATCAGTCTAACTTTGGTTATGGTGCTAGATATGGTTATTATGGTGCGCCAGAGAAGAAAAGCTGGTTTAGTAGAAAAAAAGCTTAAATATCTAATGAACTAATCCATTGGTTTAAATAAAAAAACGCGTTAAAGTAAATACTTTAACGCGTTTTTTTATTTAATAGTTTTTTAATTGAATACTTAGCTTGCGTAAAATTCAAAGGCATTTAATATGATACTATCGTCAACTAAACAGTCAATTTTTGTCACACCAATATCTTCAAGTAAAACAAAATTAATATTCCCATGGTGGTTTTTCTTATCATATTTAAGTAGTTCTATGATCGCAGGAAGCTCATTTTGTTCAATAGTAATTTTACCATAATAGCTTAAGAATAAGTCTTTAATTTTTAAAGTTTTCTCTTTAGGGAAGTTTGTTAATTCTGTAGAAATATAACAAGCTAATATCATTCCAACAATTATAGCTTCACCGTGTAATAAAGTTGTTTTATTTGGGTTACTTAAAAAATAAGACTCTATCGCGTGACCAATTGTATGGCCAAAGTTTAGTGTTTTTCTTAATCCATTTTCGAAAGGATCTTCTTCAACAACGTTCTTTTTAATAATAACCGACTCATAAATTAATCCATCTAAATCATCGAGGGATAGTTTAGATAAGTCTTCAAATTTACTCCAATAAGTATCGCCAGTAATTAATCCGTGTTTTAGCATTTCGGCTAATCCAGAACGCATTTGGTTTACTTCCAAAGTATTTAAATAATTAGTGTCTATCAAAACTAAATTGGGATTACTAATAACACCCACTTGGTTTTTTAAATGCCCTAAATCTACCCCAGTTTTGCCTCCAACAGAAGCGTCTACCATAGAAAGTAGAGTCGTTGGCACATTTATGTAAGCAATACCACGTTTGAATGTACAAGCTACAAAGCCACCTAAATCGGTAATAACACCCCCGCCAATATTTATTAGTAAACTTTTACGGTCGGCATCTAGTTCTGATAAGGTATTCCATACACCAACACAAGTTTCCACGGTTTTGTTTATCTCGCCAGATTCTATTTCCATAATTTCAATTACAGCCGTTGTTTCCATTTTTTCTAAGAAAAGAGGTAGGCAATGCTGGTGCGTATTTTCATCAACAAGTATGAAGATTTTTGAAAAATTATTTTCTTTAAGATGTTTATTTAGTGAAGAATAACAAGTGTTGTTAAAATGTATTGTACAGTTTTTTGTGCTTATAGAATCCATAAAATATTTAAACTTTTTAAAAACGTGAAATTAAGGAGATTTTATATAAAATGATAACTTAGCAATAATTATATTTGCAAAAAAAATGGCAAATGAATACGAATTTGATATTTAATAACACCGAAATCGCTTTTTCCTTGAAAAGTGACTCTCAACTTGAAAGAGCTTATTTTTTGTTTAAGATGATTTCAATCGAGCCTTTGGTTCGTATTGGAACGGTGGCTACTAATTTTGCTTTAAAGGCGCACTTACCTGTGGAGGGCTTGATACGCTCTACGGTATTCGATCATTTTTGTGGAGGTGTAAATGAAGATGACTGCTTAACGGTTATCAATAATATGTATGAAAAAGGCGTTAGTTCTGTTTTAGATTATTCTGTTGAAGGTAAAGAGAGTGAAATTGAATTTGATGCAGCGATGAAGAAGCTTTTAAAAATCATCGAATTTGCTAAAAACTTAAATGCTATTCCTATTGCAGTTTTTAAACCTTCTGCTTTTGGTCGTTTTTATTTATATGAAAAATTATCAAAAGGTGATGCTTTATCGGAAAAAGAGCAAGAAGAGTGGCTTAGAGTTGTAACTCGGTTCGATACTGTTTGCGCTAAGGCTAAGGCTTATGATGTTGCTGTTTTAATTGACGCTGAAGAAAGTTGGATGCAAGATGCTGCAGACAATTTAGTAACCCAATTGATGGTGCGATACAATACAGAAAAGCCAATAGTTTACAATACACTACAAATGTATCGCCATGATAGAATGTTATTTTTAGAGGCAGAGCATGCTAAAGCAAAGGCAGGTAATTATTATCTAGGATTTAAATTAGTTCGTGGTGCTTACATGGAAAAAGAGAATGATAGAGCAGAGGATAAAGGTTACATATCTCCAATTTGTGTTAGTAAAGCGGCAACGGATCAGAACTTCAATACCGCTCTAAATTATATGTTAGAAAATCTAGATGATATGTCCGTTTTTGCGGGCACACATAACGAGGATAGTTCCTATTTGTTAATGGAGCTCATGGAAAAGAATGGTATTGCAAATAATGATGCTCGTGTATGGTTTGGCCAACTATATGGTATGAGTGATCATATTAGTTTTAATTTAGCAAATGAAGGGTATAACGTGGCTAAATACATGCCATTTGGACCTGTTAAAGATGTGATGCCTTATCTTATACGTAGAGCTGAAGAAAACACGTCTGTTGCAGGGCAAACAGGGCGCGAACTGGCTTTATTATCTAAAGAAAAAAAACGTAGAAAACTACTTTAAATATGTTCTAAATAGCTGTTTAATATAGATTTTACGTCTTTATTAGGCATGGACGCTGTTATTTCAGAAAGGTTTTTCAAATAGGTTTTTGGGAAGACGTCATTCTTCCTTTTCTTCACTATAAAAATATCTTTATTGGCTGTAGGTAATAAAATTTCATTTTCTGAAACTAAATCTTCATGAAGTTTTTCTCCTGCTCGTAAAGTTGAGAATTTTATTTCTACTTGTTTTTTGTTACAAAAGGTAATTAGTCGTTCTACCAAGTCTGTTATTTTTATAGAATTTCCCATATTAAACGTAAACAGCTTATTTTCGTCAGAATCGTTTTTAGCAATTTGTAATATAAGTTGACAAGCTTTTGCTTTATTAATAAAATATCTTGAAATAGCTTCATGCGTAATAGTTATAGATTGTTCTGTTTCAATACGTTTTTTAAACAAAGGAACTACGGAGCCGTTAGAACCAAATATATTGCCAAAGCGTGTGGTTAAAAATAATGTTGAATTCGATTTATCAAGCGAAAATAAGTAATCTTCTGATATACGCTTAGACAAACCCATAACGCTAATTGGGTTCACAGCCTTGTCCGTAGATATAAAAATAAATTTTTTAATTTTATGCTTAATAGCTAAATCTGCTAATATTTGGGTTCCAAAAATATTAACTTTTATAGATTCCAATGGATTTAATTCCATTAAAGGAACATGTTTATATGCTGCTGTATGGAAAATAATAGTTGGTTTAAATGTTTGAAATAAATGCTCTAAAGCGTCTTTTTGAGTAATATTTAAAATTAAGAAATTAACGTTTGGTATGTTTTCAAATTCAGATTCATTCATTAAATCGTGTAAAGGTGATTCGGCAATATCAATTAAAACAAGTGTTTTAAACTTGCACCGAGTGAGTTGTTTAGAAAGCTCACTACCTATAGATCCCGCCGCTCCAGTAATTAGAATAGTTTCATTTGAAAAATCGAAATTCGAAATGTTTTGGGCAGGTTTTTCTATGTCGGGAAATAAACCTGATGCCTTTAGTAATTTATCGATTTGGTTTTCTGTTGCTGTATCCATTTACTTTTATCTACGTATCGCAAATTACTGATAATAATTTCTATGCACAAAATGAAATGTTTAGCGCGTGATAGAGATGTAAGTGTTACTTTGTTATTACTTTTATAACAGTAAGAGCAATAAGTTTTAAATCAAAAAAGAAATGACGTTTTCGAATGTATTCTTTATTAAATTTTAATTTATCGGGAATTATCGTTTTTATAAACAACTCTTCTGGGTTTTCTGCGGCTTTTAGTAATTCAACTTCATTTCTATATTTTAAAGAAGCCAAACCTGTAATTCCCGGTCGCACTTGAAAAATTTGCATGTCATCTTCAGAATAAAAATTAACATAGTAGCGCAGTTCTGGCCTTGGGCCTACAAAACTCATATCGCCTTTTAAAATATTAATGAGTTGGGGAAATTCGTCTATTTTGTAACGTCGTAAAAAATACCCAACTTTAGTAACTCGTAAATCATGGTTTCCCAAAGTAAGTAGGCCTTTTTGTTGCGATTGTATTTTCATGGTTCTAAACTTGAAAATATTAAAATCACAATTGTTTTTACCCACACGACCCTGAATAAAAAAAATAGGGCCTTTAGAATCTATTTTAATTATAATTGCGAGAATAAGAAGAATTGGCAATAGAACTATTAAACCGAATAAAGCAAAAACAACATCAAAAACACGTTTTATCATTAAGGCTTTTCGAATTTTAAATCGGTAATAGTTGCAATGCTGTCACAGTTTTCAACAGTTAGAATAATTTCTTTCTCGTTAAATTCACCTTCCACCATGTAAATACCACAAGGGGCTTTTCTAGGATTACTATCGGAAAAGTTAATATCTCCTTTTTTCAAAACATGTCTAATTTCAGTAGAATCGATAACGTTTTCAGAAATATAACTAGATATTGACGCACTGAAAACGATTTGTTTAGAATTGATGTTTTTTAAAACTCTAGCGTCTGGTCCGTAACTGCAAGATGTTTTTTTTCCGTTTAAAAAGAAAGCTAAAATAACTAAACCAATAGAAAATCCGCCAAGATAATAGCCAATACGCTGAATAAGTTTCATTTAAAATATTTTGATAATAATTTAGGGTAAGTTGTTTAAAATATAAGCAAGTTAATATCACTGTATTCTAATCCAAACCATTCTCCCACAGATTTACTTGTTAAAATCCCGTGGTAAAAGTACAACCCATTTTTTAAACCGCGATCAAAACGCAATGAATTTTCTAAGCCACCATCTTCAGCAATTTTTAATAAATATGGCGTAAAAATATTACTAATGGAAACCGATGCCGTTCTAGAATATCTCGCGGGAATATTAGGCACGCAATAATGAACAACATTATGCTTTACAAAAGTAGGATGCTTATGTGATGTAACCTCGCTAGTTTCAAAACAACCACCCATATCAATACTTACATCAATAATTATTGCTCCTTTTTTCATGTGTTGCACCATGTTTTCTGTAACAACAATGGGAGCTCTGTTAGTTCCTCGTACTGCACCAATAACAACATCACAACGTTTTAAAGCTTTGGTTAAATTTTTTGGTTGAATAGTTGATGTATAAATGGGACGCCCCAAATGTGTTTGAATACGACGTAATTTTGTTAGCGAGTTATCAAAAACTTTAACGTTAGCTCCTAAACCAATGGCGCTTCTGCTTGCAAATTCGCCCACCGTTCCTGCTCCTAGAATAACAACTTCTAAAGGCGGTACACCACTAATATTGCCAAACATGAGTCCGTTGCCAGTATTGGCATTGGAGAGTAACTCTGCGGCAATAAGTACCGAGGCCGTTCCTGCAATTTCACTTAGCGATTTTACAGCAGGGTAGGCGTTATCAGAATCTCGAATAAACTCGAAAGCTAAAGCTGTAATACGTTTAGCAGCTAAGGTTTCAAAATACTTTTTATGTTGTGTTTTTAGCTGTAACGCTGAAATAATTATAGTTTGTGGATTTATAAGTTTAATTTGTTCTAAACTCGGCGGTTCTACTTTTAATATCATCGGACACGCAAAAACTTTTTCGGTGTCTTTTGTAATTTCAGCTCCAGCTTCGCTATAATCTTTATCACTAAAATTGGCGCCTTCTCCCGCACCAGATTCTAATAAAACACGGTGACCATTGCATACTAACGCATAAACGGCGTCTGGTGTTAAACAAACTCGTTTTTCTTTGTAAGCCGTCTCTTTTGGGATACCAATAAATAATTCTCCTTTTTTCTTAAATATTTCTAAAGTTTCCTCTTGAGGTAAAAGTTGTTGCTTCGTAAAAGGTGAAAGTGTTTTATTCATATTTTTATTAAAAAAAAACAAATTACAAATAAATTTTGTAATTCAATTCATCAAAATATAGAATTAAAACGATGAAATATAAACCTTCGTAGAAATGTAAGAATTTTGATTGTTTTTAGTGCGGGCATACCGCAAAATGTATTCGTTTTTTTATTTTAAGTTTGCATTAAGTTTGTATGTATGATAAGAAAAATTGTTACCATATTTTTATATTTATTTTCAATTACAGGGCTCTCTCAAAGCTTGGAAATAAAGGGTAAAGTTGTTGATATTGAAAATAACCCTGTAGCTTTTGCTAACATAATAATTTTAGATGGTACAAGTAGTTCTGGTTTTAAAGGAGCGACATCTAATGAAACTGGTGATTTTGAGATTACTAATTTAAAAGCTAAGGATTATACATTAAAGATTAGTTTTCTAGGATATAAAACAGAAGTTATTGAACTTAAGTTAGATAAGAGTGTTTTACTTGGGGTGATTACCTTAAAAGATGAGCAGCAAGAACTTGATGGTGTGTTTTTGGTAGCTAAAAAACCAACTGTAAAACGCATGGTGGATCGCTTAGTTTTTAATGTTGAAAACTCCACATTATCTAATAATAATATGTTAGATGTTTTAAAGCATACACCGGGTGTTTTAGTTAATAATGATGGTATTTCTATAAAACATTCAAATCCTACAATTTATATTAACGATAGAAAGGTTCATTTATCTACAAATGAAGTTTTACAGCTCTTGGAAAGTATGCCTGCCAATAATATAAAGGCTATTGAAGTAATAACGTCACCACCGGCTAAGTATGAAGCAGAAGGAGGTGCTGTGCTAAATTTTATTACCAGTAAAAATTTAATTTCGGGTTATAACGGGAGCGTTTTTGGTAATTTTAAGCAAGGTTTTAAATTTCCGAAATACTCAGTTGGAACAAGTCATTTTTTTAAAGGAGAAAAGATAGATGCCTACATTAACTATAATATAAGTCCAAGAAAAGATTATAGAGATAATGACGAGTTTATTAATTTTATCAATAACGATGGCGTTCGTTCTAGTTGGGAAACTGATTACAAAAGAACTCGAAAATCATCAAATCAGAATATAAATAGTAATATCGATTATACCATTGATGATAGGAATACATTGAGTTTTTCTGCTAATTTAATGTTTCTACCAAAATCGGGAACAGAAACAGATATTAATTCGTTAACTGAAGTTTATGGTGCAGCAGGTGTATTAGATTCTACGTTTAATACCATGAACAGTGCTGTAGATAAAACAACCAATGCTGCTTTTACCTTAGATTATTTTCATCAATTAAGTGAAAATGGTGAGCAATTATCATTTAGTGCACATCACACAAATTTTAGTTTTAATAGCGACCAAGATGTAAATACAGAATATTTATTTCCCGATCAAAGTTTAATTAGAAATAATAGATTTGAATCAATTTCTAATCAAGATATTAAGCTTTACACGGGGCAATTAGATTATGAGCTTCCAGTAAATGAAACTGATTTCTTAGAAGCAGGAGTTAAAGCTTCATTTATAGATTCAGAGAACGTATTAGATCGTTTTTTTGTTGATAATGGAACTAGAGTAGAGGATTTAGATAATTCTGATACCTTTTTATACAATGAAACTAACCTTGCTGTATATGGTAGTTATAGTAAAGATTGGGATCAGTGGAGTTTAAAAACAGGGCTAAGAGCGGAATACACAAATATTGAAGGAAATTCACTGTCTGACAATGAAATTAATAAATCTGATTATTTGAAGTTTTTTCCAACGCTTCATGTGATGAACGTTTTAAATGAAAACAACGAAATCTATTTCAATTACAATAAGCGTATTTATAGACCTAGATATAGCCAATTAAATCCGTTTAAGTTCTTCTTGAGTGATAACTCATATAATACCGGGGACCCTAATTTAAAGCCCCAAATAGATGATAATTTTATTTTAGGTTACACCCTTAACGCAAAATATACTTTTGAGCTTTATTATAGAAATGAGAGCAACCCTTCTATACAAATAGTGTTTCAAGATAATGATTCTAAACTGTTGAAGAATGTTGATACCAATATAGATAGGAGTATATCTTACGGATTAGATTTTACAACATTTACACCAGTGATATCTAATTGGGATCTTTATGTGTATTCCTCTTTGTTTTATTATGAAAATAGGTTTGAAGCCTTAGAAAGTAACGACCAATTGTATACTACTGATAAGTGGTCGGTGTATTTACAAATGGTAAATTATTTTTCTTTTCTAAAGGATAAAACATTAACAGCAGATGTTATGTTAACTTATATATCTCCTTTGGTAGATGGGCCTAGTGAAACAAGTACTAGAGCAGGCCTAGACATTAATATCCGGAAAACATTTTGGGATAATAGAGCGTCTTTAACAATAGGAGTTACCGATATTTTTAATGGCCAAAACTTTATGCAAACCACAAAATATTTAAATCAAGATATTTTATTGAATTCCAGAATGGAGAATAGATTGTTTACGCTTGGTTTTAATTATAAGTTTGGTAATTTTAGATTACAAACTAATAAGAAAGATATAGAATCTACAGAACGAGAAAGATTGCAACAATAACTCTATTATGTTCTCTTTTTTAAAGCTTAACTTTTTAAATTAATATAGAGAAGAGTTGTTTTTTATATTAAGCCTGTAGATAACGGTTAAGGTTATATTCTAGTCCTTGATACTAGATTTTAATTGTTATTTAACTCAATAAGTTTTAAACCTATTCAAAACGTTTTAAAGGAAGAAATCCGCAAAGCTAAATTGGCTTGCGGATTTTTTTATGCGGTTATCTCGTATTTTTTAATACTATTTCCAGAAAATTATTAAAAGCGGTTTTAAATACTACCGTTTAAGTTTTACCTAGGAAATCTCTCGTAAAGTTTAAATAAGAAAAATATTATTGCTAATAGAGTAGTTGCTTGCTATTAAAAATATTCTTTTATTTTATGCCAAAAACTTTTTGGCGAAACTTTAAATTCGTCCTCTAAATCTTGTAAGGACTTGTTTGCGTTATTTACCTTATTAAATATTTGTGCTCTTATTAGGTAAATGGAGGGAATAATTATAATCATAATTGGAATCAAATACACAAGTTGATTTGAATCCACATACATTAAATCATCATTTATTGTTGTAAATATTTGGTATATGTACATTGAAATTGGCACTAGCAACGTGTGGTACCACCAATGGCGACAAGTAAAAAACCAAATAAATAGTAAAAATAGGGGCATTGCTTTTCCCATTAAGGTCCAAGCAACAGTAAGCATACTTCCGTAATATTTACTATCATATCTAAACAAAAAAGTATCCCAAGTTGGTGTATTTGGGACACTTTCGTAAAGGTAAAATAAATAGGGTGTAGCCGCAATTAAAGTTGCTACTATACTTCCTATTATCAAACTTTGCTTATCCGTGCGTTGGAACTCTGATTGCACTTCTTTGAATTTTTGCAGTTTGTTGTTCATTTTGATTAATTGTGTTAGCTGCATAAGCTGTAAACAACATTCCTCCGAAAATCGCAACTGCGATTAAGTAATTTTTTGCTTTCATTCTATAGGGGGTTTTTAATTATAATTCAAATCTAATTAAAGACTGAGCTGTAAAACCTGCTAAAATGTTAAAATTATGTTAAAAACATTGTTTTTGAAAATTCTCATTGAGGGTTTCCCGTAAAACACTATTTTTTAGGAACTTTTTGGTTGTTATAGCTTGCTACTCGCTATTGTTGTTAGGGTTAATTTAATTATTTGGCTATTAATTGTCGTTGATTTTCTGATTGAATAGATAACTTTATAATATTTTCATTACCTGATAAAATTGGTTCTATAATATCGGGCCATTCAATTATTATCCAATTATCAGAATCCAAATAATCTTCAATACCAAAATTATAGGCTTCTTCTAAATCGTTAATTCTATATAAATCAAAATGAAAAATTTTTTCTTCATTCAGTTCATATTCATTTACAATGGAAAACGTCGGGCTGCTAACATCGTCAGTACTACCTAATGCTTTCACAATAGCTTTAATTAATGTTGTTTTACCAACACCCATATCGCCGTAAAATAACAGGGTTCTTGTTGTGGTGGAATTAATAAGCTGTTTCGCAACTTGTTCGACCTCGTCTATTGTATAATTTATATTCAATTCGAAAATTTTAACATAACAATATTAAGGAATATAATTTAAAAACCCCAAAAAAAAAGATCATTGTGATTAGTGTTTATAATGGTTGACGTAATTTCTGATATTTAAGAAACTTGAGCGTTTTTTATTTTAATCAGTGTTGCTGTAGTGTATAGATATGAATTTATGAAATGTCTTACAGGTTTATTTGTTCTTTAAATTTAAATAAAAACATAAATAATATCCAGTTGTTAATTTAATCTTAGAAATAAAAAAAGTGTTCCAGATGTTTGACCATCTAGAACACTTTTTAAAGAATATTAATTAAATAATTATAGTAATACTATAATTATAAATTTTTAACCGTGCGTTGGTACTCTAATTGCACTTCTTTGAATTTTAGCGGTTTGCTGCTCATCTTGTTCAATAGAGTTAGCTGCATAAGCTGTAAATAACATTCCTCCGAAAATCGCCATTGCGATTAAGTAATTTTTTGTTTTCATTCTATAGGGATTTAAATAATTATATTCCAAATCTAAATAAAGAGGTCGTTGTAAAGTGTGTTAAAATGTTAATATTATGTTAAAACCATTGTTTTTTATTGAAAGTGAGTGCGGGTTTCCCGTAAAACAGTGGTTTTTAATAATGTTGATATCGAAATAAGTTGGCGCTAGCGATTCTATAAGGGGTTTGGGACTCAAGTGTTTTTTTTAGATTAATATTTCTATCATTAAATTAACTTCTTTTAAAACTTTATTTATTGATGAATTGGCATATTTGGCTTGGTTAAGCAGAGGTATTGCAAAAAAATAAGTCTATAGTAGTTTTATGATTTAAAACTAGTATAGACTTATTGAAGTAAAATTTTCGCTATTCAACTAAATGAAATGCCGGATTTTTTTTGAGATGTTTTATTTTGGATTAAATACTACGAAAGGAATAATCATTTCTTCTAATGATACACCTCCATGTTGATAAGTGTTTCTGAAATAACTAACATAATGATTATAGTTGTTTGGATAAGCGAAAAAGAAATCGTTTTTAGCAAAAATAAACGAGCTGCTCATATTTATAGAGGGTAAATGAATTTCTTTTGGGTCTTTAGCAACAAATACTTCCTTACTCTCATAGGTTAAACTTCGCCCCGTTTTATAACGTAGATTCAAACTTGTATCGCGGTCTCCAATAACCTTCGATGGGTTTTTTACATTTATAGTACCGTGGTCGGTGGTTAAAATAAGTTTAAAGCCAAGTTGCTGTGCTTGTTGTATCATTTCTAACAACGGTGAATTTTTAAACCAGCTTTGTGTTAGAGAGCGGTATGCTTTATCGTTAGAGGCTAATTCTTTTACAACTTCCATTTCGGTTTTTGAATGAGAAAGCATATCTACAAAATTATAAACTACAACGGTTAAATCGTTCTTTTTTAAGCTATTGAAGTTGTCAACTAATTTTTTTCCAGATTTTAAGTTTGTTATTTTGTAATATTCATGCTCTAGATTGCTAAGTCCTAAACGTTTTAATTGAGTTTCTAAAAACTCGGCTTCAAATAAATTTTTACCACCTTCATCTGTATCATTTTTCCAATATTGAGGAAAAAGCTTCTCCATGTCGCTTGGCATTAAGCCCGAAAAAATAGCATTTCTTGCATATTGTGTTGCTGTTGGTAGAATGCTAAAAAAGGCTTCTTCTTTTTCTTTTTTATAATAATTGTTAATAATAGGTTCAAAAACCTTCCACTGATCATAACGCAAATTATCTATAACAACTAATAGTGTCGGTTGCTCTTTACTTATTTCTGGTGCAATTTTTTCTTTAAAAAGCGTATGCGACATTATAGGCGCATCGGTATTAGGTTCAAACCAATCGGCGTAATTCTTATCTATAAATTTACCAAAGTGCGAATTGGCTTCGTTCTTTTGAGATTCTAAAATTTCAAACATACCTACATCTTCAATATCTTCTAGCTGAATTTCCCAATAAATTAGTTTTTGATAAAGGCTAACCCATTCCTCAAAACTATTCACCATAGATAAATCCATAGCTATTTTTCTAAATTCTTGTTGATAGTTAGATGTTGTTTTTTCTGAAACTAATCTCGAGTGATCCAGATTCTTCTTTAAACTTAATAGAATTTGGTTAGGGTTCACTGGTTTTATAAGGTAATCGGCTATTTTATTTCCAATAGCTTCCTCCATAATATATTCCTCCTCACTTTTGGTAATCATCACGACCGGTAGGTTGTCTCGTTTCTCTTTAATTTCATGTAAAGTTTCTAAGCCACTAAGTCCTGGCATGTTTTCATCTAAAAACACAATATCGAAATTTTCATCATCCAAAATATCAATAGCTTCAGAGCCGCTATTGCTTTTTGTAACTTGGTAGCCTTTCTTCTCTAGAAATAATATATGTGGTTTCAATAAATCAATTTCATCATCTACCCAAAGTATTTTTATTGTATTCATTTGTATGTTTTTGTAAAGGTTTATAAAGTGTAAAATATTAAGATATCATTGATATTCACGAGCACTAAAATTTTAGTTAGGCTCATATCATATACCTATATTTGTAAATAATAATTGTAAAAACTTAAAGTTTGAACAAACTAAAGATATTAAACGACCCAATTTACGGATTTATTACTATTCCAAATTCGCTAATATTCGATTTAATTCAACATAAATACTTTCAACGCTTACGTAGAATTACGCAAATGGGTTTATCATATATGGTATATCCTGGCGCACACCACACCAGATTTCATCATGCCATTGGTTGCGTGCATTTAATGCAACAAGCTGTTAATGTGCTGCGTTTTAAAGGGGTTAGCATTTCTGACGATGAAGAAAACGCACTTTACATAGCTATTTTATTGCATGATATTGGGCACGGACCTTTCTCGCATGCCATGGAGCATAGTATTGTAAATAATGTATCTCATGAAGAAATTTCGATGCTTTTTATGGAGCGTTTAAATGAAGAATTTAACGGAAGTTTAACGCTGGCCATTGAAATATTTAAAGGTAATTACCACCGCGAGTTCATGTATCAGCTTATTTCTGGTCAGTTTGATATGGATCGCGCCGATTACTTAAAACGTGATAGCTTTTATACAGGTGTCGCCGAGGGAAACATTAATAGCGAGCGTTTAATTACCATGTTAAATGCTGTAGACGATAAATTAGTAGTTGAAGAAAAAGGAATTTATAGCGTAGAGAAGTTTATAATTGCCCGCCGTTTAATGTATTGGCAAGTGTACTTACATAAAACAGGTATTGTTGCCGAGCAACTTTTAATACGTGTTTTAAAACGCGCTAAAGAATTAACGTTAAAAGGTGTAGAACTTGAGGCTAGTAAACCATTACAGTATTTTCTTAAAAATGAAATTTCTATTAATGATTTTAATGACGACATATTAAATGTGTTTTCTCAATTAGACGATTATGATATAATTTCGGCTATGAAGGCATGGCAATTTCACGACGATTTTGTTCTGAGACATATTTGCGAAATGATAATAAACCGTAATTTATTAAAAATAAAACTCAAGAATAAGCCTATTAAAAAGCAAACCTTAGAGAAAGAAATTAAAACCTTTGTTGCTAAACATAATATCACTAGGGAAGAGGCTGAGTATTTTGTGTTTACCGGAAGTATTTCTAATCAAGCATATCAATTAAAAAAGCAAGGAATTAATATACTGCATAAGTCTGGTAAAATTGAAGATATTGTAAAAGCATCCGATCAACTTAATTTAAAAGCACTATCAAAACCGGTTACCAAATATTATATATGTTACCCTAAGGTTAAAGTTTAACACATTTTTCCTATTTTTGCCAAAAATTAAACAAAACAATAAATCTTTAGTGTGAAGTTTACTGCACAACAAATAGCGGGTATTTTAGAAGGAGAAGTTGTCGGGAATCCTGAAGCTGAAGTCTCTAAGCTATCAAAAATAGAAGAGGGCTTCGAAGGTTCTTTAACCTTTTTAGCCAATCCTAAATACACCGCACATATTTATAAAACACAAGCGTCTATTACTATTGTTAATAAAACGTTTAAACCAGATACCGATTTAAAAACAACACTTATTAAGGTCGATGATGCCTATATGGCGTTCTCTAAAATATTAGAGTATTACAATTCGGTTAAGCTTAACAAAGTTGGTATAGAGCAACCAGCTTTTATATCAGAGTCTGCGAAATATGGAGAAAACTTGTATTTAGGAGCTTTTAGTTATATTGCGGATAATGTAGTTGTAGGGAATAATGTTAAAATTTTTCCGAATAGTTATATTGGAGATAATGTTACTTTAGGTGATAATACCATTATATTTTCTGGAGCTAAAATTTATTCAGATACACAAATAGGTAAAAACTGTGTAGTTAATTCTGGAGCTATTATTGGTGCTGACGGATTTGGATTTGCTCCAAACGAAAACGGTGGTTATAACAAAATACCTCAAATAGGAAATGTAATTCTAGAGGATTTTGTTGATGTAGGCGCCGGTACAACTATTGATAGAGCAACATTAGGTTCTACTATTGTGCGCGAAGGTGTTAAATTGGATAATCAAATTCAAATAGCGCATAACGTTGAAATTGGTAAAAATACAGTAATTGCAGCGCAAACAGGCATTGCAGGATCTACACATATAGGCGAAAATTGTCAAATTGGAGGTCAGGTTGGTATTGCAGGCCATATTACTATTGGTAATAATGTAAAAATACAAGCGCAGTCTGGTATTGCTAGACATGTAAAAGATAATGAAATTCTCCAAGGCTCACCAGCTTTGGCTATTAGCGATTATAATAAGTCGTATGTTCACTTTAAAAATCTTCCTAAGATTGTTAAAAATATAAATGATTTAGAAAAAATAAATGGGAATAGTTAATACTGAGATCAAACAAAAAACCATTCTAAAAGAAGTTACTTTAACAGGAGTTGGTTTACACACAGGTAAAAATGTAACTTTAACTTTTAAACCTGCAGCTGCTAACTCTGGCTTATGTTTTAAACGTGTAGATTTAGAAGGTGCACCTGTAATTGAAGCCGATGCTAATTACGTAACAAGCACGCAACGTGGTACATGTTTAGAGAAAAATGGAGTAACCATTCAAACATCAGAACATGTTTTAGCCGCTTTTGTTGGTTTAGATGTCGATAATGCTTTAATAGAATTAAATGCCGCGGAACCGCCTATTATGGACGGATCGTCTAAGTTCTTTGTTGAAGCTATCGAGAAAGCTGAAATTGTTGAGCTAGACGCTTTTAGAGAAGAGTATGAGGTAACCGATATTATTTCGTACATAGACGAAGAGTCTGGTAGTGAGATTTTAGTAATGCCTGCCAAAGAATATCAAATTACTACTATGGTAGATTTTGGTACTAAGGTTTTAGGAACTCAAAATGCTACTTTAAATCAAATTTCAGATTTTAAAGAAGATATTTCAAACTCTAGAACATTTAGTTTTCTTCATGAAATAGAAATGCTTTTAGAGCATGGGTTAATAAAAGGTGGTGATTTAAACAATGCTATTGTTTATGTAGATAAAGCCTTATCTCCAGAAACTATGGAGAAGTTAAGAGTAGCCTTTAAAAAAGATAATATAGCCGTTAAACCAAACGGTATTTTAGATAATTTAACACTGCATCACCCAAATGAAGCGGCTCGCCATAAACTTTTAGATGTTTTAGGTGATTTAGCATTGGTTGGTACACGCATTCGTGGAAAAGTAATCGCTAACAAACCGGGGCATTACATAAATACGCAGTTTGCTAAAAAATTATCAAAACTTATTAAAATAGAACGTAGAAATAACGTGCCTAAAATAGATTTGAATCAAACACCTTTAATGGATGTGAATCAAATTATGGATATGTTACCTCACCGTCAGCCGTTTTTATTAATCGATAAGGTTTTTGAATTGTCTGACAGTCATGTAATAGCTCAGAAGAATGTAACTATGAACGAAGAGTTCTTTAAAGGGCATTTTCCAGGCGCACCAGTTATGCCAGGTGTTTTAATTGTTGAAGCTATGGCACAAACTGGCGGTATTTTAGTTTTGAATACAGTTCCAGATCCAGAAAATTATTTAACATTTTTCATGAAAATGGATAAAGTTAAGTTTAAGCAAAAAGTAGTTCCTGGCGATACGTTAATATTTAAATGTTCGTTAATTACACCAATACGTCGTGGTATTTGCCATATGCAAGGTTACGCTTACTCAAACGGTAAACTTTGTGCAGAAGCAGAATTAATGGCTCAAATATCAAAAGTAAAATAAGTAGGTCTAAGCAGGTAAACCTTGCTTTAACTTATTAAGACTAAACTAAAAACTTACAAATGAATCAACCATTGGCATATGTGCATCCAGGTGCAAAAATTGCAAAAAACGTGGTCATAGAGCCTTTTACAACCATACATAACAACGTTATAATTGGCGAAGGCACATGGATAGGTAGTAATGTAACCATTATGGAAGGTGCCCGTATCGGCAAGAATTGTAATATTTTCCCGGGTTCTGTAATTTCTGCAGTTCCGCAAGATTTAAAATATAACGATGAGGATACCACTGTTGAAATTGGAGATAATGTCACTATTCGTGAGTGTGTTACCATAAACAGAGGAACCACAGATAGAATGAAAACAGTTATAGGTAATAACTGTTTAATTATGGCATATTGCCACGTTGCTCACGATTGTATTGTTGGTAACAACTGTATTTTTTCTAATAATAGTACGCTTGCCGGCCATATCACTATTGGTGATTACGTGGTTTTAGCAGGTATGACGGCTGTACATCAATTTGTATCTATTGGTAATCATGCCTTTGTAACTGGCGGATCGTTAGTTAGAAAAGATGTACCTCCTTTTGTAAAAGCAGCAAGAGAGCCACTTTCTTATGTAGGAATTAATTCTGTAGGATTAAGAAGAAGAGGGTATATGACAGAGAAAATTAGAGAAATTCAAGATATCTATAGAATTTTATATCAGAAGAATTATAATAACACACAAGCGGCTGAAATTATTGAGGCAGAAATGGAAGCCACTCCAGAGCGTGATGAGATTCTTCAGTTTATCAAAAATTCTCATAGAGGGATTATGAAGGGATACTTCAAAGCAAATTAAAACAATTAGTTAATCTTTCAAAAAAGGGTTAAAACAAATATTAAATTTCAAAATTAAATTATGGTAACTACAAGTGATATTAGAAATGGTTTATGTATTAGATACAATAATGATATATATAAAATTGTAGAATTTTTACATGTAAAACCAGGAAAGGGTCCAGCATTTGTAAGAACTAAAATGAAAAGTGTTACAACAGGAAAGGTTTTAGATAATACGTTTTCTGCTGGTCATAAATTAGAAGATGTTCGTGTTGAAACACATAAATTTCAGTATTTATACAACGATGGTGAATTTTACCATTTTATGAACGAAGCAGATTATACTCAAATCCGTTTATTAGAAGCGGCTTTAGATAACCCTGGTTTAATGAAAGAAGGCGAAGTAGTAACGGTATTAATTAATACTGAAGATAACTCTCCTCTTTCTGTAGATTTACCAGCAAGTGTTGTTTTAGAAATTACAGCAACCGAGCCAGGTGTTAAAGGCAATACAGCAACAAATGCGACTAAACCTGCAACCGTAGAAACTGGTGCAACTGTAAATGTGCCTTTATTTATTAATGAAGGTGATAAAATTAAAGTTGAAACAGCAAAAGGAACTTACAAAGAGCGTGTAAAAGAGTAAAACAATTCTTTGCAATATAGTTTTCTAAACCTATGAAATTTCCAAAGCAACATACATTAAAACAAATTGCAGACCTAATTGGTTGTGAGTTTGTTGGGGATATAAACTTCCCTGTTCTTGGCATGAATGAAATTCATGTGGTAGAAGCAGGTGATATTGTTTTTGTAGATCATCCAAAATATTACGATAAAGCTTTAAATTCTGCGGCAACTATTATTTTAATTAATAAAAAGGTTGAATGTCCAGAAGGAAAAGCATTATTGGTTAGTGACGATCCGTTTAGAGATTTCAATACTTTAACCAATCACTTTAAGCCCTTTCAATCGGCTAATAGTGCTATTTCAGCATCAGCTAAAATAGGACAAAATACGGTAATTCAACCTAATTGCTTTATTGGTCATAATGTTGAAATAGGCGAAAACTGCATTATTCATGCTAATGTTAGTATTTATGATGATACAGTAATTGGCAATCATGTTACTATTCATTCAGGAACGGTTCTGGGTGCAAATGCATTCTATTATAAAAAACGTCCTGATGGGTTTGATAGATTAAAATCTGGTGGGCGTGTGGTTATTGAAGACCATGTTGATATTGGAGCGGCATGTACCATAGATAGAGGTGTAACAGCCGATACACGTATTGGTTACGGATCTAAATTAGATAATCAAATTCAAATCGGTCATGATACTGTTTTAGGTAAAAAATGCCTTATTGCATCGCAAGCAGGTATTGCTGGCTGTGTTGTTGTTGAAGATGAAGTTGTCATTTGGGGACAAGCTGGTGTAAAAAGTGGCATTACTATCGCTAAAGGCACGGAGCTCTTTGCGCAATCGGGCTTAGGGCATTCAACAGACGAAAATAAAGCATATTTTGGTTCGCCAGCAGGTGAAGCCAGAGCAAAATTTAAGGAATTAGCCTATATTAGAAAGATTCCAGAAATATTAAATTCAATAAAAAAATAACGAAAAAGTAATTGGGATTTTACTTTAAAAATAGAATTCAAAAAATTACTTTTGTTAAGTAAATAAAATAACGATAAAAAATCTTCTATGAGCGTTTTAGTAAACAAAGATTCAAAAATAATAGTTCAAGGTTTTACAGGTAGTGAAGGTACTTTTCATGCCAGCCAAATGATTGAATACGGAACCAACGTTGTTGGTGGTGTTACACCAGGAAAAGGTGGTCAAACACATTTAGATAAACCTGTTTTCAATACTGTATTAGAGGCAGTAGAACAAGTAGGAGCAGATACTACTATTATTTTCGTACCGCCAGCTTTTGCTGCCGATGCTATTATGGAAGCTGCCGATGCTGGAATAAAGGTTATTATTACAATTACAGAAGGTATTCCTGTTGCTGATATGATTACAGCATCTAGCTACATAAAAGGTAAAGATTGTCGTTTAATAGGCCCTAACTGTCCAGGTGTTATTACTCCGGGTGAAGCTAAAGTTGGTATTATGCCAGGTTTCGTTTTCAAAAAAGGGACTGTTGGTATTGTTTCTAAATCAGGAACTTTAACTTACGAAGCTGCTGACCAAGTTGTAAAACAAGGTTTAGGTATTACTACGGCCATTGGTATTGGTGGAGATCCAATTATTGGAACATCTACTAAAGAAGCTGTTGAATTATTAATCAATGATCCAGAAACTGAAGCTGTTGTAATGATAGGTGAAATTGGAGGTCAATTAGAAGCAGATGCTGCTAACTGGTACAAAGCGAGTGGTAGTAAAAAACCTGTGGTAGGTTTTATCGCTGGTGAAACTGCACCTGCAGGTCGTACTATGGGACATGCTGGAGCTATTGTTGGTGGTAGTGATGATACTGCACAAGCAAAAAAGAAAATCATGAGAGCATGTGGAATTCACGTTGTAGATTCTCCTGCTGAAATAGGAAAGAAAATTGCCGAGGTTTTAGCTAAAAAATAGAGAAAACTTTAATAGAATTCATTTTAAAAAACGTTAACTAAATGTAGTTAGCGTTTTTTTTATGCTTAATTTTAAGCAAATGTATCTAAAACTTTAATCTATGAAACAAATTAAAACAGGCCTTATGTTAGCAATTTTAGTTATTTGCTTTAATTGTAAAACAGATAAAAACTCGGAAGTTGTTGCTGCTACAACAGCTCATACCGATGTTAATGGGTTTTCTTATGAAATTACCGAAAACGACCCAACCGGTTTAAGACTTTACACCTTAGAAAATGGATTAAAAGTTTATCTAAGTAAAAACACCGATGAACCTAAAATCCAGACTTATATTGCTGTTCGTGCTGGCTCTAATTACGATCCCAAACAATCTACTGGTTTAGCTCATTATTTAGAACACATGGTCTTTAAAGGCACAGACAAAATAGGTACCCTAGATTGGGAGAAGGAAAAAGTATATTTAGATTCTATTTCAAATTTATATGAAGCGCATCGCGCAGAAAATGATCTTGATAAAAAGGAAGAGTTATACAGAAAGATAGATGAAGTTTCTCTAGAAGCATCTAACTATAGTGTTGCTAATGAATATGATAAAATGATTAGTTCTTTGGGAGCGACAGGAACTAATGCACATACTTGGTTTGAAGAAACGGTTTATAAAAATAAAATTCCTGCTAATGAATTGGATAAATGGTTAACTGTAGAAAGTGAGCGTTTTAGTATGTTGGTTTTACGTTTGTTTCATACAGAATTAGAAGCTGTTTTTGAAGAATTTAATAGAACTCAAGATAGTGATTTCAGAAAAGGATATTATGCTATGTTGAAAGGCTTATTTCCTAATCACCCTTATGGTCAACAAACCACCATTGGTAATGCAGAGCATTTAAAAAATCCTTCGTTAGTAGATATTCATAATTACTTTAATACGTATTATGTACCTAATAACATGGCAATGGTTTTAGTTGGAGATTTAGATTTTGATGCTACCATAGCAAAAGTTAATAAAGCTTTTGGTGCATTTGAAAATAAAGAAGTTACTCACCCAGTTTTACCTAAAGAAGAACCCATTGTATCCCCAATAACTAAAGAAGTTTTTGGCCCAACAGCCGAAAATGTATCTATAGCATTTAGAGCTAATGGCATTGGTAGCGAAGATCAAAAATTTGTAACCTTGGCAGATATGATTTTAGCTAATGGAAACGCAGGTTTAATAGATTTAAATTTAAACCAGAAGCAGGTTGTACAAAATGCCAGCTGTTCTCCAACATTTTTAAATGATTATGGTTACCACCAATTTACAGGGACGCCAAAGGAGGGGCAGTCTTTAGATGATGTTAAAGCTCTTTTATTAGAACAAATTGAAAAATTAAAGAAAGGCGAGTTTGATGATTGGATGATTGATGCTGTGGTAAACGACTTAAAACTGAGTCAAACCGAACAATACGAAAACAGTACGGCTTTAGCTTCGGCATATTATAATGCCTTTATTCATCATGAAGATTGGGCTAGTAAAGTGAAGTTTTTAAACGATTTAAAAAAAGTAACTAAACAAGAATTGGTAGATTTTGCTAACAAATTTTACCAAAACAATTATGTGGTTACCTACAAACGTCAAGGTGAAGATTCTAATATTGTTAAGGTGCAAAACCCGGGTATTACTCCGGTTCATTTAAATAGAGATAAAAGTTCTGAGTTTTTAACGGCTTTCAATAATATGAAGTCTGAAGATTTAAAACCAAAGTTTATTGATTACAAAACGGCTATTAAAACTACAGAAACCAATAATGGTATCGAGGTATCTTATATTGAAAATGAATTAAATGATTTATTCGATTTAAACATTATTTTCGATATGGGTGGCGATAACGATAAAAAATTAAAGCTAGCGGCTAATTACATGGATTACTTGGGAACTGCTAAGTATAGCAACGAGGATCTAAAAAAGGAGTTTTACAAGCTTGGCGTAAGTTATTATGTTTTTGCTGGAGACGATAAAACTTATGTTGGACTCAACGGTTTAAAAGAAAATTTACCGAAAGGGTTAGAGCTTTTAGAACACTTATGGAATAACGCGGTTCCAGATCAAGATGCATATAAAAAATACATAGAATCTATTATTAAAGGACGTCAAGATAGTAAAGGACAAAAAGGAAGTATTCTTTGGAACGGTTTAATGAGTTATGGTAAATATGGCGAAAAATCTCGTTTAAGAAATATTTACAAAACCGATGAGTTAAATGCTATCGATCCTAAAGAATTGGTTGATATTGTTAAGGATATGAAAAACTACAAACAACGTGTTTTCTATTACGGAAAAGATATTGCTGCTGCTGTAGCGGCTCTAAATACAAGTCATACTATTCCGAAAGATTTGAAAAAATATCCTGAAGCTTTAGTTTATGAAGAACAAGAAACAGGTGGAAATGTTTACTTTGTAGATTTTGATATGGTACAGTCGGAAATGTTATTCTTAGCAAAAGGTGAGCCATTTAAAGCTGAAAATATTGCTGCTTCCACGTTATTCAATACTTATTTTGGTAGCGGATTATCGTCCATAGTGTTTCAAGAAATACGCGAATCTAAATCTTTAGCATACTCTGCTTTTTCGAGTTACCAAATGGCTGATCAAAAAGAAAATGCGAATTACGTTATGGCATATATGGGTACACAGGCTAACAAAATGCCACAGGCTGTAAGTGCTATGATGGACTTAATGACCGATATGCCTGAAGCTGAGAAACAGTTTAATGCCGCTAAAGAAGCTACTCTTAAGAAAATAGCAGCACAGCGTATTACTAAATCTAATATTTTCTGGAATTATGAAAGCTTGAAAAAACTTGGTATTGAGAATGATAACCGAGAGGAAATGTATAATACTATAAAAGGTATGACTATTGAGGATTTACGTGACTTTTTTAATAGCAATATAAAAGGAGAAAAGTATAATGTAATGGTTATAGGAAATAAAAAAGATATTGATTTTAAAGCTTTAAAAGCGCTTGGTAAAGTTCAAGAAATGGATGTAGATTATCTATTTAATTATGAAAAAAACGAAAAATTAAAAATGTAAACAAAAAGCCGATAAGTTTTTCTACCTATCGGCTTTTTTTATGTGCAGTTATAATAGGAATTCTTATATTTGATTTTGGTTAAAGATTAGCAATAATCGTTAACAAAGTTATAAATAAACTAAAATTTTATTCTGTAATTTATAAATGAGGAATAAAAAATAATAAGTAAATAGATGAAATTATTAGAAGGAAAAACGGCTATAGTTACTGGTGCAAGTAGAGGTATAGGTAAAGGTATAGCTGAAGTTTTTGCACAACATGGTGCAAATGTCGCGTTTACATACAGTTCGTCTGTAGATGCAGCTAATGCATTAGAGAAAGAATTAAATGCGCTTGGTGTTAAAGCTAAAGGTTACCAGAGTAATGCAGCAAGTTTTGAAGAAGCTCAAAAACTAGCGGCCGATGTGGTTGCCGAATTTGGAAGTATCGATATTCTTGTTAATAACGCAGGGATTACTAAAGATAATTTGCTAATGCGTATTAGTGAAGAAGATTTTGACACCGTAATTGAGGTGAACTTAAAATCGGTTTTTAACATGACTAAAGCAGTACAACGTACTATGCTAAAACAACGTAAAGGTTCTATAATTAACATGAGTTCTGTTGTTGGGGTAAAAGGTAACGCAGGACAAACCAATTATGCAGCATCAAAAGCTGGAATTATTGGTTTTTCTAAATCGGTGGCTTTAGAGTTAGGTTCAAGAAATATTAGAAGTAACGTAGTTGCTCCAGGTTTTATTGAAACTGAAATGACAGCGAAATTAGATGAAGAGGTTGTAAAGGGGTGGCGTGCAGGAATTCCATTAAAACGTGGCGGTACTCCAGAAGATATTGCAAATGTATGCGTGTTTTTAGCTAGTGATATGTCGGCATATGTAACAGGGCAAACGTTAAATGTTGACGGCGGAATGCTTACATAGTTTCAGTTTTGTTTTTTTATACCGTGAAAACGGAGTTCTCATTAAAATAGACTTAAAAGCTTAAATGCAAACAGAAACAATAATTTACATTATACTCGCTGGAATATTAGCGCTTTCATTAGCTCTATTTCAGTATATAAATAAAAGGAAAAGCATGTCTAAATTGAACATGCTTTTTACTTTTTTACGATTTAGTAGCATATTTTCACTTTTTATTTTACTGATAAACCCTAAATTTAATCAAACTACATTTACAACAGAAAAACCAAACTTGGTTATTGCCGTAGATAATTCGAATTCTATAAAACACCTCAATCAAACCGAAAAAGTTAAAACTTTAGTAAAAACGATTTCGGAAAATTCAGAATTAAACAACAAGTTTAATCTTGTCTTTTACACCTTTGGAGAAACTTTTAAAGCTTCAGATTCATTGAGTTTCTTAGAAAAACAATCTAATATTAACGAAGCATTTACTCAATTATCACAAATTTATAAAACAAGTAATGCGCCAACAGTTTTAATTTCCGATGGAAACCAAACACTGGGTAACGATTATGAGTTTGCTAGCAATACTTACAAGCAGGCCATTTACCCAATAATTTTGGGAGATACTATTACTTATGTCGATTTAAAAATTCAGCAATTAAACGTCAATAAATATGCTTATTTAAAAAATAAGTTTCCGGTAGAGGCTATTGTAGTCTATAGTGGTAACACTAATGTCACCTCTAGGTTTATTGTTAAACAAGGTAATGCAACAGTATTTTCGGAAAATGTTACATTTTCGAAAAACAATAATTCTAAACTTCTCAATTTTACTTTGCCCGCTTCACGAGTTGGCGTTAGTAGTTATAAGGCTTTTTTAATTCCTATTGAAAACGAAAAAAACACGGTTAATAATTACAAAAATTTTGCTGTTGAAGTTATAGATCAAAAAACAAATATAGCTGTAGTTTCTACCTTTTCACATCCAGATTTAGGAAGCTTAAAGAAAAGTATTGAGAGTAATGAACGCAGTAAGGTTTTATTTTTTGAGCCGAATGAATTTGTTTCAAAAATAAATGATTTTCAATTAGTTATACTATATCAGCCAAACAGTAAGTTTAAAAACTTGATTACTAGGTTAAACGCTGAAAACAAGAATAGATTTATTATAGAAGGTAGTAAAACGGATCTCGATTTTCTAAATGAAAACAATAAAACTTACGATCACGAAATAACAGATCAAACAGAGGCTTATCAGGCAGAGTTAAATTTAAATTATTCTCCTTTTTTATTAGATGATATTAATTTTGAATCGTTTCCACCGTTAAAGTCAAATTACGGATCGGTAGTGTTTGCGGTTCCTTTTGAAACTATTTTGTACAAGAATGTTAATGGTATTTCAACTAAAGAGCCCTTATTTGTCACTTTGGAAACGGAAGGGAGAAGGGAAGCTGTATTATTTGGTGAGAACATTTGGAAATGGCGTTCACAGAGTTTTTTAAATACCAAAGGTTTTAATGCGTTTGATGATTTTTTAGGAAAAACAATACAATATTTAGCTTCTAATAAAAAACGAAACCGCTTGAACATCGATTACGAATCTTTTTATAACGGAAGTGGAAACATAGTGATTAAGGCAGAGTTTTTTGACAAGAATTTTGTTTTCGATTCAAGAGAAAGTCTGCAAATAAAACTCATAGATAAGGTTTCAAAAGAAGAAAAAACACTACCACTTATTCTTAAAAATAACAACTACCAGGTAGATTTGAGTAGTTTGCCTCCTTCAGAATATGGTTTTACTGTTAGAACTACAAAAACCAATTTATCGAAATCGGGAAGTTTTCAAATTTTGGAATATAATGTGGAGCAGCAATTTTTAAATGCTGATTCTAAAAAATTAAATCAATTAGCAGTAAGTAGCGATGGTTCTAGTTATTTTATAGATAATTGTGATGCCTTAGTAAGCGATTTAATAAACGATACTAGATATCAATCTGTTCAAAAAAGGCACAATACAAGCCGTCCGTTGATTGATTGGAAGTATCTGCTTGCAATAATAGCTTTAGCGCTATCTATAGAGTGGTTTTTAAGAAAATATAAGGGATTGATATAATATCGCTAAACTTTATAAAAAAAAACATAACCTAATTAAAAAAGGTTATGCTTTCTTTTAATGTTTATTCTAACCGTGAATTGATAAAAGGGGAATATCTAATCCTGAAGACATAATTCTTGTTTTACTCTTATGAATTAATGAAGACCAAAAACCATGCTCATAAGGCACCATGATTAATACATCTGGTTTATATTCTAACATTTCATTTCTTATTTCGTCTATTACAGCTTCGGATTGCACATTTTTATAGTAATAAGATACTTCTTCCAATGGTTTTAAAATTTCAATGTTACTTTTTAATTCAGATATTTTATTCTCAACATGAAAAACTCTTAATTCAGCATTAAATTTCTTAGTAGTTTTCTTTATTTCTTTTAAAATATTCTGTGCTATTCCTTTCTCTAAATCGCAAGCAAAAAGAATTCTATCAATACTCTTATATTGCGTTTTTAACGGAACAGCCAAAATAGGGATTTCTATTTTATTAATGGCTTCAGAAGTTGTACTACCTAATAAGTCGCCTTCTATTGTTTTGGTATGCATACCCATAACAATGAGATCTGCGTGGTGTTCTTGGATAACGCGCTCCAACTGTTTAAAATAATCGCCCATTGCAAAATCGACAATAATTTCTACATCATAAGTTTCTGATAGTTTTTTAACTCGGTTCTCCGTTTTTGTTTTGGCGTAATCTATAGATTGTAATATATTTTTATATGGTAATCTTGCTTGTACAGCATGAATTGACAAGATGTGTAAATGAAAAAGAACCAATTTAGAACCTGCTTTTTTTGCAATTTGTATGGCATATAGGGTTGCGTTTTTGGCTTCCTCAGAAAAGTCGGATGATACAATTATTGTTTTCATTTTAATAAATTTTTATGGTTGAAAATCTATATTAAATGTATGCATTTATGCAGTAAATAGCTACAAATTTAACACTTGTTTTGTGATGGCTATAATCGGTTTTAAATTGGTGAAAACTGTTTAAATACCGTATCTTTGGTAACTAAATAAAAATTAAATATGGAAAAATTACCAAAAATTGCATTCCCTTTTATTATTGGAATAGTTGTATTAATTATTGTAGTATCTAAATCTCTAGTAACCATTGGTCCTGGTGAAGGTGGTGTGTTATTTGAGCCTTTGGGTAATGGTATTAATACAGAACGAACTTATGGAGAAGGATTTCATATTGTAGCACCTTGGAATAATATGATTGTTCAGAAAGTGCGTCAGCAATCTATTTCAGAAAATATGAATGTACTCTCTGTAAATGGTTTGGATATTACAGTAAGCGGAACAATTTGGTTTGAGCCGGAGTTTAAAAACTTGGGTAAATTGATTCAAACAAAGGGAGTTGATTATATTCGTGAGTTATTAAATCCTGCTATTAATGCTGCTGCAAAAAGTGTGGTTGGTCGCTATACTCCAGAACAATTGTACTCAAGTAAAAGAGATATTATTGAATTGGAAATTTTAGAGGAAGTTAGAAATGAGTTAGACGGGCAGTTTGTAAATGTAAAACGTGTACTTGTAGAAAACGTAAAGCTTCCTACAACAATTAAGGACGCTATTGAGCGAAAATTAAAGCAAGAACAAGAATCATTAGAATATGAGTTCAGGTTAGAAAGCGCAAGAAAAGAAGCTGAAAAAGTAATTATTGAGGCAGAAGGTAAAGCAGAATCAAACCGAATTTTAAGTGCTTCTTTAACAGATAAAATTCTTCAAGATAAGGGTATTGAGGCTACAGTTAAACTGTCGGAATCTTCAAATAGCAAAGTTATTGTTATTGGCTCTGGAGATAGTGGTTTGCCTATTATCTTAGGAAACCAATAATAAAGTTTTGTCTATTGCGGATTAAAGTAGCAGTATTTTTAGCCTTATATTAAAGATTAATTAGTCTTTTTTTAATAAAACTAAGGAAAGTATAAATATTGAAAATTTAATTCGTAATAATTTGGCATTTTAAACATATATTTTGCATATTTGTATCGTTATAAAAACAAAACAAATGACTTTTATTCAATTACATCATCATTTTCATATTTGCTCTCAAGCGAACTGAAAATGTATTGAATAAAATCGACATATTTTTTAAACCCGTTTGAGCCAATCAAGCGGGTTTATTTTTTTAAAACCAGTGAGATTGTTTCAAACTCATAAAAACAATAAAATGAGTAAATTAAGAATTGCAGTACAAAAATCAGGACGTTTAAACGAAGACTCTATGTCTCTTTTAAAAGCTATCGGTATTTCTATCGATAATGGTAAAGATCAATTAAAAGCTTCGGCTAAAGATTTTCCTGTAGAAGTGTTTTATTTAAGAAATGGTGATATTCCTCAATATCTAAAAGATGGTGTTGTAGATGCAGCTATCATTGGAGAAAATGTTTTAATCGAAAAAGGTGAAGGCATTAATATTGCTGAGAAACTTGGTTTTTCTAGCTGTCGTGTGTGTATTGCTGTGCCAAAAGATGCAGAATATAAATCTATTAAAGATTTAGATGGTATGCGCATTGCTACATCTTACCCAAATACGGTAGAACAATATTTAAAAGAAAATGGCATAACAGCAAACCTTCACATTATTAATGGTTCTGTAGAGATAGCTCCAAATATAGGTTTGGCCGATGCCATTTGTGATATTGTTTCTAGTGGAAGTACACTATTTAAAAATAACTTAAAAGAAGTTGAAACGATTTTAAAATCGGAAGCAGTTTTAGCAGTTTCACCAATTTTAAGTGAAGATAAACAAGCTATTTTAGATACTATTCAGTTTAGAATTCAATCGGTTTTAAAAGGAAGAAATTCAAAGTATGTTTTGTTAAATGCACCAAATGATAAGTTAGAAGCTATTATTGGTTTATTACCAGGAATGAAAAGCCCTACTGTATTACCATTAGCGCAAGAAGGATGGAGTTCTGTGCACTCGGTAATCCCTAAGAATGATTTTTGGAATATTATCGAAGGTTTGAAAGCAAATGGAGCCCAAGGTATTTTGGTTTGTCCAATTGAAAAAATGGTACTTTAATTAATTTGTTTTCTATTTCCTATAATAAGGAAATCTCAAAGTAAAGAACTCATGCAAATAATAAACAATCCAAATAAGACAGAGTGGAAGGCTATTTTAAAGCGCCCTACGCAAACTGTAAATGATATAGAAGGCACTGTAACCAATGTTTTTAAAGATGTTGTTGATAACGGTGATGTTGCCATAAAAGCATACACAGTTCGTTTTGATGGTGTGGAGTTAGATACGAATATAGTATCTACTCAAGAAATTCAAGCGGCTATTAATATCGTCCCTGAAAAGCTTAAAAATGCTATAAAAAAAGCCAAGCAAAACATAGAGCTTTTTCATAAAGCACAACAAACATCTAAAGTAGAAGTCGAGACTGCAAATGGTGTGTCGTGCTGGCAAGAAAAACGACCTATTGAAAAAGTAGGTTTATACATTCCTGGTGGAACGGCACCGTTATTTTCTACGGTTTTAATGTTGGCTGTTCCTGCAAAAATTGCAGGTTGTAAAGAAATTGTTTTATGTTCACCTCCAAACAAAAAAGGAGAATTAGCTCCAGAAATTTTATTCGCTGCTAATTTATGTGGTGTTACTAAAATTATTAAAGTTGGTGGTATTCAGGCTGTAGCCGGATTAACATTTGGTACTGAAACTATTCCGCAGGTTTATAAAATCTTTGGACCAGGAAATCAGTTTGTAACGGTTGCAAAACAATTAGCAACCAAGCATGGTGTTGCGATTGATATGCCAGCAGGACCAAGCGAATTGTTAGTTGTGGCCGATAAAAGTGCGAATGCATCTTATATCGCTTCAGATTTATTGAGTCAGGCTGAACACGGTACAGATAGTCAAGTTATTTTGGTATCAACATCTCAAGATATTATCGAAGGTGTTTCATCTGAAATAGAAAAACAATTAAACGTACTTCCGCGTAAAGCGATTGCAGAAAAAGCGATTGCAAATTCTAAGTTAATTTATGTTGAAAATAATGAATTAGCTTTAGAAATGATTAATGAGTACGGCCCAGAACACTTTATTATTTGTACAGAAAACAATGATTTTTATGTAGATGGTATCCGCAATGCTGGTTCTGTTTTTATTGGCGATTATACGCCGGAAAGTGCTGGAGATTATGCATCTGGAACTAACCACACATTGCCTACCAACGGATTTAGCAAAGCTTATTCTGGTGTTAATTTAGATAGCTTTTTAAAGCAAATGACATTTCAAAAAATCACGAAAGAAGGTTTACTGAATATTGGAGAAACTATTGAGTTAATGGCAGAGGCCGAAGGTTTACAAGCGCACAAAAACGCAGTGTCTATCCGTTTAAATGATTTGAAAAATGATTAATTTAAAAGATATTGTTAGAGATAACATCTGGAATTTAAAAGCATATTCTTCTGCAAGAGACGAATTTAAAGGGACGGCAGATGTTTTTTTAGATGCGAATGAGAATCCGTATGGAATATTAAATCGATATCCAGATCCACACCAAAAGGCGATAAAAGAAAAATTATCTGTTCTTAAAAAGGTAGAAACAAATCAAATTTTTATAGGTAATGGAAGTGATGAAGTTATAGAATTAGCATTTCGTATTTTCTGTGAACCAGGAAAAGATAAGGTTTTAACCTTTTCGCCAACCTATGGTATGTACGATGTTTCTGCGAATATCAATAATGTTGAAATTATAAAACAACCTTTAATTAATGATTTTCAGATTAACCTAAATCAATTACAGCCGTATTTAGATTTTGAAGATGTAAAAATCATCTTTATCTGTTCGCCAAATAACCCAACAGGAAACATATTAAATACAAAAGACCTTGAATATATTTTAGAAAATTTCAATGGTATTGTAATTGTCGATGAGGCGTACATTGATTTTAGTTCCCAAGATTCTTTCATTAAAAACATTAATAAATACAACAATTTAATTGTTAGTCAAACCTTTAGTAAAGCATGGGGATTGGCTGGTGTGAGAGTAGGTGTGGCTTATGCAAACGAAGCTATTATTAATTTATACAATCGTGTAAAACCACCTTATAATGTAAGCACATTAAATCAGGATGCCGTTTTAGATAGATTAAATAATTTAGATGAAGTAAAACGTAATATTGATGCTATTCTATTAGAGCGTACAAAATTAAAAGCTGCTTTAATTAAGCTGCCTTTAGTGAAAAAAATATATCCTACGGATGCGAATTTTTTATTGATTGAAGTTGATAATGCCGATATGGTTTATCAATATTTAATTGATAAAAAAGTGATTGTTAGAAATAGAAATACGCAAGTAGATAACTGTATTCGTATTACGGTTGGTACACCTGCAGAAAACAAAATATTAATAGATACTTTAAATTCTTTATAATGAAGAAAGTACTTTTTATTGACAGAGACGGAACTTTGGTTTTAGAGCCACCAATAGATTATCAATTAGATAGTTTAGAGAAACTAGAATATTATCCTAAGGTCTTTCAATACATGGCTAAAATAGCTAGTGAATTGGATTACGAATTGGTTATGGTAACAAATCAAGATGGTTTAGGAACAGATTCTTTTCCTGAAGACACGTTTTGGGGACCGCAAAATAAAGTTATTGATGCTTTTGCTAAAGAAGGTGTTGTTTTTGCCGATGTGCATATAGATAAAACATTTCCGCATGAGAATGCGGAAACACGTAAACCGAGAACTGGTTTATTAACAAAGTATTTTTCTGAAGATTACGATTTAGAAAACTCATTTGTGTTAGGTGATAGAATTACCGATATGGAATTGGCTAAAAATTTAGGCGCAAAAGGTATTTTCTTATCTGAAGATCCTGAATTAGGTGCAGATGAAATTGAAACCTCAAAACAAGAAATATTAGATTGTATTGCCTTAACAAGTACAGATTGGGAAGCTATTTATGAGTTTTTAAAATTAGAAGATCGTACCGAAGAAATTACAAGAAACACCAATGAAACTAAAATTTATATCAAATTAAATTTAGATGGCTCTGGTAAAAACGATATACATACAGGATTGTCATTTTTCGATCACATGTTAGATCAAATTGGGCGCCATGGCGCTATGGATTTAATAGTGAAAGTAGATGGCGATTTAAATGTAGATGAACACCATACTATTGAAGATACTATGATTGCCTTAGGTGAATTATTCAATAAAGCTTTAGGTAACAAACTAGGCATTGAGCGTTACGGGTTCTGTTTACCCATGGATGATTGTTTAGCGCAAGTGGCGGTAGATTTTGGTGGTAGAAACTGGTTAGAATGGGATGCCGAATTTAAGCGCGAAAAAATTGGTGATATGCCAACAGAAATGTTTTTTCACTTATTTAAATCCTTTACGGATGGAGCAAAATGTAATTTAAATGTTAAGGCTGAAGGTGTAAACGAACACCATAAAATTGAAGGCATTTTTAAAGCCTTTGCTAAAGCAATGAAAATGGCGGTTAAACGTGATTCTAATAAAATGTTTTTGCCGAGTACAAAAGGGATGTTATAAAAATGATTATTGGTTTTCAGTGAATGGTTATTAAAACAACTAAAAACCAATAAATTATCAGGAAAAAAGAATGAAATTAGTTATAATAAATTACGGAGCAGGAAATATTAAAAGTATACAATTTGCTTTTAAGCGCTTGGGTGTAGATGCTGTTTTATCTAATAATCCAGAAGAAATTTTGGCAGCAGATAAAATTATTTTTCCTGGAGTTGGCGAGGCAAGTTCTGCTATGAAAATGCTAAAAGCGAGTGGTTTATCAGATTTAATTCCGAAGCTTAAACAACCCGTTTTAGGAATTTGTTTAGGCATGCAATTGATGTGTAAAACTACCGAAGAAGGCAACACCAAAGGTCTTGGTATATTTCAAACCGATGTTAAACGTTTTGATCATTCAGTAAAAGTACCACACATGGGTTGGAATGTTATTAAAGACTTAAAATCCGATTTATTTAAAGGTTTAAAAGAAAACGAATACATGTATTTAGTACATAGTTATTATGCCGAACACTGTAATGAAACCATAGCAAAAACCGATTACGGTTTAAATTACGCATCGGCTTTAAAGCATAATAATTTCTACGGGGTACAATTCCACCCAGAAAAAAGTGGCACTGAAGGAGCAAAAATTTTGCAAAATTTCCTAAACCTTTAAGATTAAAACGAATAACCGTTAACGAGTAACCAAAAAGTAATGAGAATAATACCAGCAATAGACGTTATAGATGGAAAATGTGTTCGCTTATCTAAAGGCGATTATAACACAAAAAAAATATACAACGAGCATCCTTTAGAAATCGCCAAGCAATATGAAGCCCACGGTATTGAGTTTTTACATTTAGTAGATTTAGATGGTGCTAAAGCAAGCCATATTGTAAATCATAAAGTTTTAGAGGAGATCGCGACCAAAACAAATTTAAAAATTGATTTTGGTGGTGGATTAAAGACAGATGAAGATTTACGTATTGCCTTCGAATCTGGTGCAGGGCAAATTACTGGCGGTAGTATAGCTGTAAAACAACCTGATGTTTTTAAAAGTTGGTTAGCAAAATTTGGAGCAGAAAAAATTATTTTAGGTGCCGATGCTAATAACGAGAAAATAGCAATTAGTGGTTGGTTAGAAGAATCGGATGAGGATTTAATTCCTTTCGTAAAGAACTATCAAAAAGAAGGTGTGCAATATGTTATTTGTACCGATATCGCTAAAGATGGTATGTTACAAGGGCCGTCTTTCGATTTATATGAAAAAATGTTAGCGCAACTTCCAAATATAAAATTAATTGCGAGTGGTGGTATTTCAACCTTTGATGAGTTACCAAAATTAGCCGAATTAGGTTGCGAAGGTACTATTATTGGAAAAGCTATTTATGAGAATAAAATCAGCTTAAAACAATTGGAGAATTTTATATTGAATAAACAATAAAACGTTTAAAATGCTTACAAAAAGAATAATTCCGTGTTTAGATATCAAAAATGGACGCACAGTAAAAGGTGTTAATTTTGTTGATTTACGTGATGCTGGTGATCCTGTAGAACTTGCGAAGCAATATGCAGAAGTAGGAGCAGACGAGCTTGTTTTTCTAGATATATCGGCAACTATAGAAGGTCGGGGCACCACGTTAGATATGGTGTTGCGCGTTGCAGAACAAGTAAACATCCCATTTACAGTTGGCGGAGGGATTTCCTCTGTGGAACATGTTGACGAGCTATTGCATTGTGGAGCAGATAAAGTTTCTATTAATTCTTCGGCTGTTAAACGCCCAGAATTAGTAAATGAATTATCTAACAAGTTTGGAAGTCAATGTGTAGTTGTGGCTATCGATGCGAAACAAGTTGATGGACAATGGAAAGTGCATTTAGCTGGTGGAAGTATCCCAACAGATATTGATTTATTCGAATGGGCGAAAGAGGTTGAAACACGTGGTGCAGGTGAAATTTTATTCACATCAATGAATCACGATGGTACAAAAAATGGCTTTGCTAATGAAGCTTTAGCTAAATTATCAGAAAGCTTGAATATTCCAATAATAGCATCGGGAGGTGCGGGTAATGTTCAACATTTTATTGATACCTTTGAAATTGGAAAATCGGATGCCGCTCTAGCTGCAAGTGTTTTTCATTTTGGTGAAATTCCAATTCCTGAATTAAAGAAAGAATTAAAAGCAAATCATATAGAAGTTCGACTTTAAGTCGGCAGGCTGAATTTATTCAGCAACATAAAATAAATATCATGACTATTAAATACGACAGTAACGGATTAGTACCTGCAATTATTCAAGATGCCACAACAAAAAATGTTTTGATGTTGGGTTACATGAATGCTGAATCTTATGAGAAAACATTAGAAACTAAAAAAGTAACATTTTTTAGCAGATCTAAGCAACGTTTATGGACAAAGGGTGAGGAAAGTGGTAACTTTTTAAACCTTGTTGATATTAAAAATGATTGTGATAACGATTCTTTATTAATCCAAGTAAATCCTGTTGGGCCTACTTGCCATAAAGGTACAGATACCTGTTGGGCAGAAGAAAATAAATCGAATTACGGTTTCTTTTCAACTTTGGAAGATGTAATTACGGAGCGTGTGGCAAACAAGGATACAAAAAAATCTTATGTAGCGAGTTTATTTGCCAAAGGCATAAATAAAGTAGCTCAAAAAGTAGGTGAGGAAGCTGTGGAAACGGTTATTGAAGCTATGGATAATAACGATGAGTTATTTTTATATGAATCGGCAGATTTAATGTTCCACTACCTGATGTTACTTCAAGCTAAAGGCTTCACGTTAAAAGATATTGAAAAAGAATTAATAGGTAGACATAAGTAAAACAGTGTTTTTTTGAAAAAATATTTTTATCTCATAACTATTCAATATTTAGGTTATCGTTTTCATGGTTGGCAAAAACAGCCAGACGTAAAAACCTTGCATTTAATGGTAGATAGAACCTTCAATTTTATATTAGAAGGTAAACGCTTTAAAAGTTTAAGTTCAGGAAGAACAGATGCTATGGTTTCTGCTGAATGCGCAGCTATAGAGTTGTTTTTATTTGAACCCATTGAAAATTTATCTGATTTTTTAGATCTTTTTAATCGTAATTTACCTCAAGATATTCGTGCATTAGACATAAAGGAAGTTGATGCCAAATTTAATATTATTCAGAATTCAAAAATTAAAGAATATTTATATCTATTCGCTTTTGGTGAAAAATGCCACCCGTTTTGTGCGCCAATAATGACAACCATTCTTGATGATTTAGATATAGACCTTATGAAGCAAGGTGCTAAACTCTTCGAAGGTGAAAACTATTTAAAATCCTATTGCTACAAACCTACTGATAATGGCATTTACACAAGAGAAATTATGTTGTGTGAATTAGTAGAGAACACCATATATACTGCTAATTATTTCCCTAAAAAAACCTATATTTTACGCGTACAAGGTCAAGGTTTTATGCGAAACCAAATTCGTTTGATGATGGGGACGCTTATAGATTTAGGAAAAGGCAAGTTAACACTTCAAGATATTCATGATACTTTAAAACCTGATAGCAATATTAAAATGAATTATATCGCTCCAGCATCGGGTTTAATATTGAAAAACATCGATTTCATCGATTAATCAATAGTCTTTTATTCTTAATTATTTTAACTTTTTATATTTTATTTAACATAATTTAAGTTAAATAAATCTTAATACCGTTAAAGCCTGTTAAAGGGCTTGACAATTTTGATATAGCCCTTATATTGAGTGGGAACACAAACAATAAATTATGAGCTATTTAAAAATGAATGATGAAGAATTATTACCCGTGGTGGTAGAAATGAATATTTTATTAGCTGACTACCACGTTTATTATCAAAAATTACGAAGCAACCATTGGAATATTGTTGGAAGAAATTTTTTCGATTTACATGAGAAATTTGAATCTATGTACAACGATGCTCGTGTTAAAATTGACGAAATCGCAGAGCGAATCTTAACGTTGCGTTATCACCCTATGAGCCAAATGGAAGATTATCTTAAGTCTTCAACTATTAAAGAAAAAGCATCACTTAAATCAGATCGTGCTATGGTTTTAGAAACCTTAAATGATCATAAATTACTTTTAGAGCAAATGGGAAAAGTAATGGACAAAGTTAGTACGGCGAACGATGAAGGAACAGCCGATTTAATAGGTGCCTATATTAGAGAACTTGAGAAAACAAGTTGGATGCTTGAAGCTTGGACAAAAAAGCCTTCTGAGGTTGCACATCCAGAAGTTATTTAAGTTTTGTTAATTTTTTCGTTAAAAACAATTAATAAATTAAAAAAAAACTTAAAAAATGGATACAGCATTTAGTGAGGCCTTTAATGGTCTTGTAACAAAATTAGAAGGATGGTTTTCAACCATAATAGAATATTTACCCAATTTAGCATTAGCAATTTTAGTTTCAGTAGCGGCTTATTTTATAGCTAAGTACGTGAATAATTTCACTTATAAAATTATTTCAAAACGAGTTAAGCAAGACTCCGTATCAAAAATGATGTCTAGAATTGCTGCAGTAGTCGTTGTGCTTTTAGGTTTGTATATCTCTTTAGGGATATTGAATTTAAGTAAAACGCTTACTTCTTTACTAGCCACAGCAGGTGTTGCTGGGTTAGCAATTGGTTTAGCACTTCAAAATACGCTAAGTAATACGGTTGCTGGTATATCACTTTCTTTCAGAGAAAAAATACAAATAGGAAATTGGGTAGAAACCAATGGCCACTCTGGAGAAGTTATGGATATTAATTTAAAAGAATTTGTAATTAAGGAAGCTGACAACAATATTGTAATTCTTCCAAACAAAATGATTTTGGAAAACCCTTTAAAAAATTACTCTTTAACTACTAAAATGCGTGTAGCATTAGAATGTGGTGTTGGGTATGAGTCGAATTTAGAAGACGTTAAAGCGCTTACTCAAAAAACAATTGCTAATACTTTTGATCAGGTTAAAAGCGCAGAAGATGTAGAGTTTTATTATACAGAGTTTGGAGATAGTTCTATTAATTACTTATGTAGGTTTTGGATAGACGCCGATAGTATGCTTGAAAAATTTAAAGCTAAAACTGATGCTATTATTGAAATTAAAAAGGCATATGATAAAGCTGGAATTAATATTCCTTTCCCAATTAGAACTTTAGAATTCAACAATAAATTATCTGTTGATGGAGGCAAAGTAGCTCCCCAGAACGAATTCTCTAACAATTAGACATTAATTATCTCTGTAGATAAATTATTAATCAAATTTTAAAAAAAAAAATACAATGAAAAATTATATATATATGTTTGTACTGCTAATTTGTGGTACGGCGATGGCGCAAGAAAAGCCAAAAGAAATTAAACAAGAAACCTTTGAGAAAACCGTTAAATATAATAATGGTGAAGGAATAATAGAAAGTAAACTTAGAGTTATATCACGAGAAACATCTAATGTGGAACTAGCCTCAGATGATAAAGAAAAAGTAAATCAAGACCGTGTTGCTACAACTAAAAAAGTAGAAACTATGGTGATGGTCGATGACGATTTAGATCCTGATTTCGATTTATTATCCAAAGAAACTCATTTTGTTAGCGATAATAAAAGTTTTAAATTTTCGCCTATTGATGGTGGGTTTAATATTGTTTTCGATAACAATGATAAAGAGTTTGTTGTTGTTGGAAAGGCATGGAGTACAAAAAATCCAGGTAGTTACATTGTAGAAGGTAAAACTTATAATGGTATTGGGTATTTAAATGAGAACGGCGAGTTTATCGTAGAATATTACAATAAAGATGCTAAAAAGATAGAGAAGGTTTCCTATAAACCTAAAAAGCTCTAATACAGATAGCGTGTTAAGTTATTAATAAAAGTCCCGTTTCGTTCGGGACTTTTTGTATTTTAGATGTTCAATAAAAGGATAATAATAATATGAGTTTTTCTGTGCCCAAAGCGGCTTTTATATATTTAAAAAAATTAGAAAAAAATAATGATCGTGAATGGTTTAACGATAACAAAGCTGAGTTTCAATCTATTCAAAAGGATATAAAAGTATTTTACAATGCGCTTTTAGAGACGTTAAATACTCACGATGAAATCGATAAACTTAAAATTTTTCGAATTTACAGGGATGTGAGATTTTCTAAAAATAAATTACCATATAAAACTCATTTTAGTGGTTCTTTTCATAGAGTAAAGCCGAGATTACGTGGTGGATATCATGTACAAATAAAGCCTAATAACGAAAGTTTTATTGCTACTGGATTTTGGGATCCTGCTCCAGCCGATTTAATGCGTATTCGCAAAGAGTTTGAAATGGACGACTCGGAAATTCGTGATATTATTAATGAAAAGGAATTTAAAAATACTTGGGGCGGTTTTGTTGGAGATGAAGTAAAAACAGCACCACGCGGGTTTAATAAAGAAGATAAGGCAATCGATTTAATTAAAAAGAAACAGTACATTTTTATAAAGAAATATACTGATGCCGAAGTTTTACATCCCAATTTTATAAATGAAGTCAGTTCTGCTTTTAAGGTAATTCGTCCTTTTTTTAATTATATGAGCGATGTGTTAACTACTGATTTAAATGGAGTTTCAATGATTGAGGATTAATCTTTAATTCTATTATAAAAAAACCAACAAAAAAAAAGAGATTTTAAGCTTGTGGTTAACTCGTAAATTAAGCCGTTTTATCTTAAAATCTCTTTACTCATTGGGTTACTTTAAATTACACGGCTTCGCGCAATTCCGGCTTATCAAAAAGTTGAATATGGCTAAGTAGTCTATCTTTTACAATATTCATCATGCGTTTGTTTAATGCAGAAGAATTTTCAGTATAGATTAAATATTCTTCAACCGTGAAAACACCAATTATCATTCCTTTTAAAGAATTTCGAAATTTCATGTTTTTCTGAATAGCATTTTCGATATAATCCATGCGTTTATCGAGCGTTAAATTATGAAAAACAGATTTATGCTTTACAATGTAATTTCTAAAAGCAGCAATAAGTAAATCGTTTTGCATTTTAATACATGGACGGAGCACGAGGTTTTGGAAACGTTCCTCACTGCTCATAGCATCATTGATAGTTGCTGTTAAAATCTCTGGACGAATACTCTTCAAATTAAAGTCTCTTGAATTCATAGTTTTGATTTTTACTCAAGGTAGAAATTAATAAGGCTCTATTAGTATTTCTGATTTTTAATTATTCACGAGGTTATTAACATTTATATTTTTTTATCTTTATAATCTTATTCTATTATATCTTTTTAAACCGCATTAAAACAACGTTTTACATGAAATTTGGCAGTGTTACAAACCCTGAAACTATTGATTTTACCTTACCTCAAGACCATAAAGATACTAAGCGTGTATTAAAAGCAGTAAAGGATGATAATGTACCAGATATTTATGTAGGTTGTGCAAAATGGAATAGGGCAGACTTGAAGGGTTTTTACCCTCGTGGCACAAAAGATGAACTTAAATATTATGCTTCCCAATTCAATTCAATAGAATTAAACGCGACATTTTATAGTGTTTTTCCTGCCAGACAGTTTGAAACTTGGCACGATAAAACTCCTAAAGGTTTTAAGTTTTTCCTAAAGTTGAATCAAGAAATTAGTCATTTTAAGCGTTTAAAAGACATTGAAAACATAGTAGATCATTATTTATACAATGCATCGCATCTAAAAGAAAAACTCGGCACTATGTTTTTACAAATGCATAGTAATTTTACGCCTAAAGATTTTGAAAGAGTTGTCACTTTTGTGGAAAAATGGCCTAATACCGTTCCTTTGGCTATAGAATTTAGGCATACCGATTGGTATAATGATAAAGTGATTTCTGAAGATTTATATCAACTTTTAGAAGAAAAGAATATCTCCAACGTTATTGTTGATACTGCTGGGCGCCGCGATTTAATGCATATGCGATTAACTAATTCTACAGCCTTTGTTCGCTATGTTGGAGCCAACCATCCTTCAGATTATACGCGATTAGATGATTGGATTGAGCGTTTAATAGTTTGGAAAGAACAAGGTGTTAAGGAAATAGATTTCTTCATCCATCAAAATATAGAAGTAGAATCGCCATTGCTCTCAGCATATTTTATAAAACAGGTTAATGAAAGGTTAGGATATGATTTAATTATTCCGAATGAGGATAAACAGCAATCTTTATTTTAAGTTAATAATAAAAACACATACTCGAATAAGTAAGAGTAATTAACATAACAGTTTTAACACAAGTATATGCTTTACCTTTATCTTAATTAAGAAACAAAAAAATATAAATATGAGATTTCATACTAGAAAATGGGTTAAACCAGAAGATTTAAATGCCAATGGAACATTGTTTGGTGGAAAGCTATTAGAGTGGATTGATGAAGAAGCTGCTATTTATGCTATTATTCAATTAGAAAACCAAAGAGTGGTTACTAAATACATCAGTGAAATTGATTTTAAATCGTCTGCTCGGCAAGGTGATATTGTAGAAATTGGTATTGAAGTTGTTAAATTCGGAAAAGCTTCGCTTATATTGAGTTCAGAGGTCCGAAACAAAATGACAAGAGAAACTATTATCACAATTTCAAACATTGTTATGGTTAATATTGGACCGAATGGCAAGCCCTTACCACATGGTAAAACCGAAATTGAATACGTGGCTGATAGGTTATAAAAATAAGCCTGTAAAACCTTTTAAAAATTGTAATCAATTCTAATGTTTTATTGCATTAAATTCAAATAATATCAGTTCCGTTGGTAATTTTATAAAAATAAAGTAACTAAGGACTATAAAGTTTTGAAATACTGTAATAAACTCTAAATTTGTTACTCTTATAGCTTTAAAGCTATTTTAATACAAAAATTTAAATTTTTTATGAGTAGTACATTATTTGACAAAGTGTGGGATTCGCATGTTGTGCGAAACATTGCAGATGGACCAGATGTGTTTTATATAGACCGTCACTTAATTCACGAAGTTACAAGCCCTGTAGCTTTTGTAGGTTTAAAAAGTAGAGGCTTAAGCGTTTTGTACCCAGACCGTACATTTGCTGTTGCCGATCATAATACACCAACTATTAATCAACATTTACCTGTTGAAGATCCTTTATCTGCTAATCAGTTAAAAACTTTAGAAGATAATGCTAATCAATATGGTATTAGTCACTGGGGATTAGGTCACCAAAATAATGGTATTGTTCACGTTGTAGGACCAGAAAACGGTATTACACTTCCGGGAGCAACTATTGTTTGTGGAGATTCACATACATCTACTCATGGTGCTTTTGGAGCTATTGCCTTTGGTATTGGTACTTCAGAGGTTGAAATGGTGCTTACTACACAATGTATTATGCAACCAAAACCTAAAAAAATGCGTATTAGCATTAATGGGCCTTTAAGTAAAGGTGTTACACCTAAAGATGTTGGTTTATACATTATTTCTCAATTAACAACTTCTGGTGCAACTGGATATTTTGTTGAGTATGCAGGTGATGTTTTTGAAAATATGACAATGGAAGGCCGTATGACGGTTTGTAACTTATCTATAGAGATGGGTGCACGTGGAGGAATGATTGCTCCTGATGAAAAAACATTTGAGTATATCAAAGGAAGAGCGATGACTCCAAAAGGAGCAGATTGGGACAAGGCGATGACGTATTGGGAAACTTTAAAAACCGATGACGATGCTACTTTTGATAAAGATTTAGTCTTTAACGCGGCAGATATAGAACCAATGATTACTTACGGAACAAATCCGGGTATGGGTATGGGTATCTCTAAAAATATTCCGTCTGCAGAATCTGTAGAAGGTGGTAAAGCGACTTATGATAAGTCTTTGGCTTATATGGGGTATGCTGAGAATGAATCCATGATTGGTAAGAAAATCGATTACGTTTTTATTGGAAGTTGTACCAACGGGCGTATTGAAGATTTTAGAGCTTTTGCGTCGATTGTAAAAGGTCGTAAAAAAGCAGATAATGTTACGGCTTGGTTAGTACCAGGTTCTCATATTGTTGAAGCTAAAATTAAAGAAGAAGGTTTATTAGATATTTTTGAAACAGCCGGGTTTGTTCTAAGAGAGCCAGGATGTTCAGCTTGTTTAGCAATGAATGATGATAAAGTACCTGCAGGTAAATATGCTGTAAGTACATCTAATAGAAACTTTGAAGGTCGCCAAGGACCAGGGTCTAGAACGTTATTAGCTAGCCCGTTAGTTGCAGCAGCTGCAGCGGTTACAGGTGTTGTAACAGACCCGAGAGAGCTTTTATAAGTTTTGTAGCGTGCAGTAAGTCGTTTTCAGTTTTATAGAATGAAAAAGAGTGCTGCATAAAATATTAAAATAAATTTTTGACTGCCAACTGAACACTGGCAACTGAATACTAAAAATTATGGCATACGATAAATTTACAACATTAAAGAGTAGCGTAGTACCGTTACCAATAGAGAATGTAGATACAGATCAAATTATACCAGCTCGTTTTTTAAAAGCGACAACTCGTGATGGTTTTGGAGATAATTTATTCCGCGATTGGAGATACAATGGTGACAATACACCAAAAGAAGATTTTATATTAAATAACCCAATTTACACAGGGAAAATTTTATTAGGAGGAAAGAATTTTGGTTCTGGATCTTCTCGTGAGCACGCTGCTTGGGCGGTTTACGATTATGGCTTTCGTTGTGTAGTTTCTAGCTTTTTTGCAGATATCTTTAAGAATAACTGCTTAAATATTGGTGTTTTACCAGTACAAATTAGCCCAGAATTTTCTAACGAAATTTTTGAGGCTGTTTATGCAGATCCAAAAACAGAGGTAGAAGTTGATTTAAAAGCACAAACTATTACGTTACTTTCTTCTGGAACAAAAGAAAGTTTTGATATTAATGGTTATAAGAAAGACAATATGTTAAATGGTTTTGATGATATCGATTATTTACAAAGTATGAAAAGCGAGATAGAAACATTTACAGAATCTCGTCCTTTCTAAAAAAATGGCAAAACACATAGAAATAATGGATACGACATTGCGCGATGGTGAACAAACCTCGAGCGTGTCGTTTTCTGCTTCTGAAAAACTCACTATAGCTAAACTTTTATTAGAAGAATTAAAAGTAGATCGTATTGAAATTGCTTCAGCACGTGTGTCGGAAGGAGAACTTCAAGCGGTTAAAGATGTTACAGCTTGGGCAAAAGAAAGCAACTATTTAAATGCTGTTGAAGTTTTAACTTTTGTTGATAAAGGGATCTCTATAAATTGGATGCTAGAAGCAGGAGCAAAGGTACAAAACCTGTTAACAAAAGGTTCACTGAATCATTTAACACATCAGCTTAAGAAAACTCCAGATCAGCACTTTACAGAAATTAAAGAAAATATAAGTTTGGCCGTAGAGAACGGTATAGAAACTAATATTTATTTAGAAGATTGGAGTAATGGTATGCGAAATTCTAAAACTTATGTTTTTGACTTTCTAGAATTTTTAGCAACGCAACCCGTAAAGCGTATTATGCTTCCTGATACTTTAGGTGTATTAACACCAGAGGAATCTTTTGCTTTTGTAAAAGAAATAAAAGATAAATATCCAAGTTTACATTTCGATTTTCATGCACATAATGATTATGATTTAGGTGTTGCCAATGTAATGGCTGGTTTAAAGGCCGGTGCCGATGGTTTGCATTTAACAGTAAATGGTATGGGCGAACGTGCAGGAAATGCACCAATGGCTAGTACAATTGCCGTTATTAATGATTTTATGCCTGAGATTGAAATTGGTGTAAACGAAACGTTTTTATACACGATTAGTAAACTTATAGAAACCTTTTCTGGTTTTATGATACCTGCTAATAAGCCCGTTGTTGGTGCCAATGTGTTTACGCAAACTGCGGGAATACATGCCGATGGCGATAATAAAAACAATTTGTATTTCAGTGATTTAATGCCTGAGCGTTTTGGAAGAACTCGAAAGTATGCTTTGGGTAAATCGTCTGGAAAGGCTAATATTCAGAAGAATTTACAAGAATTAGGACTTCAGCTTGATGATGAAGATCTTAAAAAAGTAACCCAGCGTATTATTGAGTTGGGCGATAAAAAGCAGGTTGTTACCAAGGAGGATTTGCCGTATATTATTTCGGATGTTTTAGACAGAAGTTATGAGGAAAAGGTAAAAGTAAACGCATATGTGCTTACGCATGCTATGGGTTTAAAACCAACTACTACAGTTTCGCTTACTATAAATGAAGAAGTTTTTGAAGAAAGCGCTCATGGAGATGGCCAGTTTGATGCATTCATGAATGCTATTAAAAGTGTTTTTAAACAGAAACAATTAAAGTTACCTAAATTAGTGGATTATGCAGTACGAATTCCGCCGGGAAGTAACTCTGATGCGCTTTGTGAAACCATTATTACATGGAAAAGTACTGAAAGGGAATTTAAAACACGTGGTTTAGATTCCGATCAAACGGTTTCTGCTATAAAAGCAACTGAAAAGATGCTTAATATTGTGGTTAGCTGAATTAGTTTATTGTAAACTGAGATTATCTAGCTGTATGTTATAAGATAGCAAACTTGCCCGCGTTAGGGATTGAACGGCATGTTTGAGCTCGCCGACTTTAGGAGGAAGCGAGTAGTGAAAGCCCGACCCTCGGGGAACGCCCAAAAAATAAATAGAATTTAAAGTTTAAAATAAATAAAGATGAAATTTAATATTGCAGTTTTAGCAGGTGACGGGATTGGACCTGAAGTAATGGAGCAAGCACAAAAAGTTAGTGAAGCGGTTGCGAAAAAATTTGGACATGAGATAACTTGGAAACCGGCCTTAACTGGTGCAGCTGCCATTGATGCTGTTGGAGAACCTTACCCAGATAGTACGCACCAAGTTTGTTTAGCTTCGGATGCTGTTTTATTTGGAGCTATTGGTTTACCTCGTTTTGATAACGATCCGTCAGCAAAAGTTCGTCCAGAAAATGGTTTACTTCAAATGCGTAAGCAACTTGGTTTATTTGCTAATTTGCGTCCAACATTTACGTTTCCGTCGTTATTAGATAAATCGCCTTTAAAGCAGGAACGTATTGAAGGTACAGATTTAGTGTTTTTACGCGAACTTACTGGTGGTATTTACTTTGGTGAAAAGGGTAGAAGAGACGATGGCGAAACGGCTTACGATAATTGTGTATATACACGTATGGAAGTGCAACGTTTAGCTAAAAAAGGTTTTGAATTAGCGATGACGCGTTCTAAAAGATTGTGTTGTGTTGATAAGGCTAACGTTATGGAAACATCGCGCTTATGGAGAGAAACTGTACAAGCTATGGAGAAGGATTACCCTGAGGTGGAGGTAAGCTACGAGCTTGTTGATGCCGTTGCTATGCGTTTGGTACAATGGCCTAATAGTTATGATGTTTTAATTACTGAAAACTTATTTGGTGATATTTTAACCGATGAAGCTTCGGTTATTTCTGGGTCTATGGGATTAATGCCATCGGCATCTATGGGATCTGATATTGCTTTATTCGAGCCAATTCACGGGTCTTACCCACAAGCAACAGGTTTAGATATTGCTAACCCAATGGCTATGGTATTATCTGCAGCTATGATGTTTGAAATTGCTTTTAATTTACCTGAAGAAGGAAAAGTAATTAGAGATGCTGTAAATAAAGCTTTAGCTGAAGGTATTGTTACTGAAGATTTAGCCGATGGCGGAAAAGCTTATGGTACAAATGCTGTAGGAGATTATTTAGCAGCTAATATCTAGGCTACTAATATATATATTAAAAAACCTGTTAAGTGTTATGCTTAACAGGTTTTTTGTTTTTATAATATGTTAAATACTATTTGTTTTCATTAATAAACTGAATTACTTTTTCTGCAAATAAGTCAGGTTCGTTAAACATAGGAGAATGCCCAGATTTTTCAAATAGCACTAATTCTTTTTTGCTAGAGCCTAAATTGTCGAAAGCTTCTTGAGCAAAATATGGTGGTACAACGGCATCATGTTTACCCCATAAAACGAGTGAAGGAATGGTTATTTCTGAAAGGTTGCTGGTGTAATCTACAGTTTCCCACAAGCCTTTGTCTCTTAATATAGATTGTGTTTTATCACCTGTCCAAAGCATGGTTAAAATGTTATATTTAAAAGCTAAATTATTGCTAATAGTCTCTGGTGGTTTGTTGATTATATTATCGTTTCTAAAGGTGTCATCAGCTTTATGTGCCTTTATATTCAATTTAAAAAAATCGGTTTCATTATAAAAATCAGGATTTACATTAGCAACTAAATCTAGTGCATCTTCCCAAAAACTCAGACTATTACCAGCTTCCATTTGTTCTAAAGCTATATTTTTAAAATTAGATATATATTCGAAGTAAAGCCCTTTTGGATTATGGGCTCCATCAACTTCAATCCATCCTGAGAAATCACTTTCATCCTTTATTAATGTTGCTGAGCCTAATGTTCCGCCCCAACTATGTCCCATAAGGAACAATTTAGAATCGCTACCGTATTTATGTTTTATGACTTTTACCAATGCTAAAACGTCGTCTACCATTATATCAATAGTTAAGTCTTCTGCGTTATAACCACCTTGAGACATTCCAGATCCGCGTTGATCAAAATATACTACAGCACAGTTTTTTTCTATTTCAGTTTTTATAGCATTATCACGATAACTTAATCCATTACCGCCTGGGCCACCATGTAAAATAATTAAAAATGTTTTATCTGTAGCGTTACCATGAATATAAGCAGGCATGTCTGCATCTTTATGGCGTACAAAAATGGTGGCATCTAATTGGGCTAAATTATCATCGCTAGTACATGAAAAAACGGCACATAATGCAACAACTAGCAGTCCGATTTTTGAGTAATTATGTAATGTTTTATTCATCTCTCATTTTCTTTTTAAAATTAAACCGATAACCATATTCAAAGTTAAAAGCAGGTAATGCTCCTGCATTGTATGGTGTTCTTAGCATGAAATTTATATTGAAATAGCGTCCTGCAATTTTTTTGCCTGGTCTTTGTTTTCCAATCCCAACAGAAATAGATGGTGCATAATAGCTTCTTCCGGGTAGAAATACTTTATCTACTTTATCGCCGGTAACTTTGTATGTTTCGGGTAAAAAAGAACGGTAATAGCCTAACGGATTCACTTCAATACTAAATTGTTTACCTTTTTTATTTGTGCGTCGCCAAGTAATACCAGAATAAAGAAAAGCACCTGTATTGGTCGTTGATGAAAAATTAGTTTCGAACCCTAAATTAGCATTTAAAAGAAACTGATGCGTGTTTGTTCTCAGTCCGCGTTTTCTATTTTTCGTTTTAGTGTTTTCTTTCCAAAGATATTCTGCTCCAAAACTTAATCCATTATTCCAAAATATACTACCATGGTAGCCCACTTTAAATTCTATTCTATTTAAAAAGGAAGAGGAGGATAAATCGGTTGGTTTTTTAATTTTCTGCAATTCTTGAGCTAATCCAACTTTTAAAAAAAATACTGATACAAGAATTAATAAGTGTAATTTTATTTTCATAGATATTGTGTTTTGAAAACAAATCTATTCTATGTTTTTAATGAATGCTGTTAATAATGAGCCAATTAAAACATAAATATATACTAATTTTAGTTTTAAAATTAAGCAGCAGTGAAGATTTGTAATTATAGATTAATAAGGAAGTTTGCGTTTTTATAATATCTAGACTACTAAAATTTAATGTATATAATAAAACCTGTTAAGTGTTAGGCTTAACAGGTTTTCTTGTTATACATATATATGTAATTACACCTGCATCGGTTTTAGAATATAAATTACTGATAAACCCCTAGATTTTTATGCAATAGAAGGCTAAGTGTGCTTGTTTAGGTATCTTATTTTTGCTTTTTGAATTTTTCTATAAAAACATATTCCGCGAATAAGGTTAAACGATTTTACTAAAAGCATTACTCTCTAACCAATTTTAAATTCTGTTCTATTTAAAATGATAATCAAGATATGCTTATTTTGTGAATTGCTATTCTTGCTATTTTCACCTTTACTAAATAGTAAATTAGAATTAAAAGGATCAAAAATCTTTAAATTCATAATAGCATAATTTCTTTAAATTAAAGTTTTGTGAAATAAAAGGAGCTAACGCTATTAATTTTATACTTTTAAAGATTATATACTTAATTTTTATGAAAAAGGTCATACTTCTAACAACATCCCTATTTTTTTTATTGGCTTCTGTAACTAGCCAGGCTCAATCTAAACGGAAAAAGAATAAAAAAGATAATAGTGAGATATCTAAAACTGTTGAAAAGAAAAAAGAAGGTAAAATTAAACCGTATAATGAGGTAATAACTAAAAAGGCTGTTTCTAATGATGGTTTATTTAAAACACACCACGTTGGAGCTTCTTATTTTTTTGAAATACCTATACAGTATTTAGGGAAAGATATGCTTTTGGTAAGTAGAATATCTAAACTACCAGAAAATTTGGGAGATGGTTATGTTAATGCCGGAACTAAAACCAATTCACGTTTAGTAACTTGGGAACGTTTTCAGGATAAAATATTGATTAAAGAGAAATCATACAACGCGGTTGCGAATGAAGAACTACCAATCAGTATATCCGTTAAATCAAATCATTACGAACCTACGCTCTATGCTTTTGATATCAATGCCTTTAGTAAAGACTCAACAGCTGTGGTTATTGATGTTACTAAATTTTACTCTAGTGATGTAAAAGCTATTAGCGGTTTGCCGGCCAGAATGCGTAATGAATATAAGGTGAAAAACTTAGACGATTCTAGAAGTTTTATACATAGCATTAAGAGTTTCCCTAAAAATATTGAGGTTGTGCAAGATATGACTTATAATGCATCTGCACCGCCTGCTTTTAGAAGTGCTGAATCTATAAGTTTACAAATGAATCAATCTATGATTTTGTTACCAGAACAGCCTATGCAACCTCGTTTTTCCGATGAGCGTGTTGGTTGGTTTACTTTAGATTATATTGATTACGGAAGTGAAGCATTAAAATCTGATACCAAAACCTATATTCGAAAATGGCGTATGGAGCCTAAAGATCCTGAAGCTTATGCTCGTGGAGAATTGGTAGAACCTATAAAACCAATTGTATATTATTTAGATCCTGCTACGCCAGAAAACTTGCGTAAATATATTAAGGAAGGAGTAGAGTTATGGCAAGGTCCATTTGAGAAAGCCGGCTTTAAGAATGCTATAATTGCAAAAGATCCGCCTACTAAAGAAGAAGATCCTGATTTTAGCCCTGAAGATATTCGTTATTCTGTAATTCGTTATGTGGCGAGTACGACTAGAAATGCGATGGGACCAAGTGTATCAGACCCAAGAACCGGAGAAATTATTGAAAGTGACATAATTTGGTACCATAACCACTTACGTTCTTATAGAAATCGATATCTCATTGAAACGGGTGCTGCTAATCCCGCGGCTAGAACATTAAATACACCAAAAGAGGACATTGGCGAAATGATGAAAATGGTAATAGCTCACGAAGTAGGGCACACGTTAGGGTTACCACATAATATGAGTGCGAGTAAGGCCTATGATGTTGAAAGCTATAGAAATGGCGAGTTTACACAAAAGAATGGTATTGCTTCTACTATTATGGATTATGCACGTTATAATTATATTGCACAACCTGGAGACCAAAACATTAGGTTTGTAAGGCAATTAGGGCCTTATGATGATTATGCCATTAATTGGGGATATCGTGTAATACCAGAAGCGCGCACTCCTGAAGCAGAATTAAAAACTTTAGATGCTTGGATTCTTGAAAAGGCTGGTGATCCAAAATATATCTTTGGAAAGCAAGGAAGTCGTTTTGATCCTACATCACAAACAGAAGATATTGGAAACGATGCCATAAAAGCCAGTACGTATGCGCTTAAAAACTTAAAGTATGTTTCTATTCATTTACCAGAATGGACCAGTGATATCACAAATAATTACGATGATTTAGAGGAGTTGTATAGTGAATTGTTTGGAGCTTGGCGACGTTATATTAGCCATGTATTAACCAATGTTGGTGGTGTACATGAGCATTTAATTAACCCGAACCAGTCCGGAATTCCGTTTAAAGCTGTGCCTAAGGCAACCCAGAAGGCATCGGTGCAATGGTTGCACGAAAATGCATTTACAACACCGAGTTGGTTAGTTGAAAAACAACTTCTAAGTCAAACAAATTTTGAAGGTTACACAGCGCGTTTAGGTAAATACCAAAGTAGTTTTTTAAATAAATTATTAAGCCATGAGATATTAGAGCGCTTAATTGATCATGAAACTATAGATGTAAACAATTATTCTGCATTAGAGTTAATACAAGATGTACGTAAAGGGCTTTGGGCAGAAGCTAATGCCACTAAAAATGTGGATATATACCGTCGTAATTTACAACGTGCGTATATTGAGCGTATGGCTTTTTTAATGACTGAATCGTCAGATGTTAGAGCTTTGGCCAGAGGTGAATTGTCTGTATTAAAAAAGATTGTTATTAGTGCGTCTTATCGTTCTACATACACAACTACAAAGTATCACTATAAAGATTGTTTAGAACGGATTAATACTATTTTAGATCCTAAGTAGGAGCAATGCTTTAGAACTATATGATAAAATAAAAGAGCGTGAACTCTAATTTAGAATTCACGCTCTTTTTTTATGCTTATTTTTAACCTAGGGATACTATTTTTTTATCATTAATTTTTTAGAAATGCCATCGGTTCCTTGTACAAAATACATGCCTTCGCTTAAGTTTCCGACATAAACAGTAGTTTCAATAGCTGCTTCTGCATTAAAGGTTTTTACCTTTTGCCCTAATTGGTTCATAATTGAAAAACGTCCGCCTAAACTAGATTTTATTTTAACATGGCTAGAACTTGGGTTTGGATACATTGAGAATTCTTTAGATTTATTATCTACTAAATCTGTTGTGCCTAAAGTAGCAACAGTAACACAAGTAGATTCTACCGAACAACCCATAACACTAATTATTACCTTGTAACTTCCTGTTGTAGATGGCGTAAAACTTTGACTTGTTTCATTTTCAATTAATCCGCCATCATCACCGCATGCATACCATTGGTACGATGCACCTGTTTGAGTTGCTGTTATTACACCTGCATTTTCTGTAACAGTATCAACAATTTGTGAGCCAACGCTAACTTCAATCATAGAACGTGCGCTTTCACAACTATTTTCAGTGCTCGAAATGTAATACGTATTCCCATCTATTACTAAGTCTGTTTCTGCTAGAGCTGTTTCTGTAGTATCATCAGCATAAACTTTTATATTATCTTCAGAGAAAAGCGATGATAAGTTTGCAATAGTACCTCCGTAGCAAACATATGCTCCTATATGGATATCCATTGTACCGTTAAAACATTGAGTTGGAACCCATCCTGTTAGCGGCGGAGTTAACCCCGAAGGAACACTTGTGTTTTCAAACCCTGTATTTTCAATGTCCATAGCGAATAAAACCCATTTTGTGCCGTCAAAACCAACTCCAAGAGGAAATTCGTCTAAATTAGATAAATAGACGTTTTTACCATTTAGATTGTCTATTTTAGTAAAGCCTGTACTAAATAGAGCACAATCCCCTGTTAAACCAACAGTAATAATATCAACATTGGGGGCATCAGTATTAGTAACTTCAACATCATCGCTAACCGCGTTTGTGCATCCATTAGCATTGGTTAATGTATATGTTATAGTATGAATTCCAACACCAGCGGCAGCTGGGTCAAAAGAGTACGTCATTCCATTACCATCGTCAGTAACACCAGTTCCAGAATACACACCTCCGGTAGCCGTTCCACCGCCTAAACCAGCTTGAACGCCAGCATCCAAACATAAGTCTTCAGGGGCTGTAAAGGTTACTGTTGGTAAAGTATTTATAGTAATTAAAACATCCCAACTATTTGGACAAGGTCCAAAAGTTGTATAAGTAACGATATAACTACCTGCAGTCGATGCTGAATTATCAATAGTTCCTGTAGAAGCATTAACTGAAAGACCTGCTGTAGATGAAAATGTTCCACCAGCTAAACCAGTGATTGTAGGCGTAGGGTCTGTGCTATCCACACAATAAGCTGCAG
>NZ_JBISHH010000014.1:0-9168 GCF_045066735.1 Algibacter sp. Ld11
CAACACAGTATAAAAATAATTGTTGTTTTAGGCTTAATCCAAAGGTCGTTGCGCTTTTGTTACGTCTGATTTTCCTGCGGAAAATCCTCGCACACAAAACCACAACTATTCTTATACGTAAACGTTAGCGCACATTGCTCACTCAGCTCAAAAAAAATAATAAACCTTCTCAACGTATTTTAAAAACAATTCCTAAAACTTACTCAATTGATTTTTGACAAATCAAAACGCAACTGTTACCTAAGCCTGATTTTACTCTCGCAAACTAAAATTAAATAAAAAATTAAACCGACTTCTGATAAAATAATACGCAAAGTTTACGCGCGAATGACTTAACTCTTGCGTTTAAAAAATTCTGACTCTGGCCAAACAATACGCAACTGTTGCTTCGGACTATTCTTTGTTGCGTGAAAAAATCATATTGAAATACTCTTGTGAGAAAAACATAACAACGTGCGCTAACATTGTATAAAAATAATGCGTAATTTAGTGCCTAATCAAGACTAAATGCGTGTTTGCATGCATCTGATTTTCCTTCGGAAAATCCTCGCACACAAACTACGCACTATTCTTATACGTAAACGTTAGCGCACATAGCTCACTCAGCTCAAAAAAATTAAAAGCTGCGTAAAAGTGGTTTAAAATTAATTCTTTAAAATCTTACTCAACCGACTTTTGACAAATCAAAACGCAAAGTTTACGCGCGACTGACTTTACTCTTGTGTTTAAAAAAATCTGACTTTTGCCAAGCAATACGCAACGGTTGCTTTGGACTTTTCTCTGTTTCTCTAAAAATTTTGAGTTTAGAAATAAACTTATGAGTAAAACATAAAACTACGCGCGCTAACATTGTATAAAAATAATGCGTAATTTAGTACCAAATCAAGAGTTAATGTGTGTTTGCATGCATCTGATTTTCCTGCGGAAAATCCTCGCACACAAACTACGCACTATTCTTATACGTAACCGTTAGCATACATTTATGAAAAACGCAATTACACTTCTACTTTTGACATTACATTTAGTAAGTTGTGGACAATCAAAAACTGAATCAAAAAAAGATTCTACAAATATTGGCTTTGGAGAAATCTGGAAAAATATGGATAAGGAAAAAGCGGAAAAAGAATATAATGAGTTTCTGAAAAGACGTGAACTTAAAATCAAGTTTAACCAAAAAGAATGGTTAAAGCATAATGATGATGATAATCATAAAAATCCGAGATGGAATATGGTTACTGATTTACGAGAAAATTATCTAAGTAAAGAACTGAATAAAACCCAAGTTATAAATCTACTCGGAAAACCATTTGAATTGGAAAAAAGAATTGTGGAATCGACAAATGACACGCTGAATTTAATGCTTTATCCTGTTGGAGCGTATAGTGGATTTGGAATGGATTTTGACTTTTTAACTATCTCACTTGATGAAAATGGAAAGAAGATAAAAGTTTGGGTAGAACAACACTGAATTAAAAAAACGTATGCTAACAACGTATAAAAATAATTGCTATTTTGTGTTAAACTAAAGGTAGTTGCGTATTTGCTACATCTGAATTTCCTTCGGAAATTCCTCGCACGCAAATACGCAACTATTCTTATACAAAACCGTTACCCAACATTTGAAAAACATTATGAAATTAAAATTATTATTAGTTACTGCATTAATATTTAGCTTCCTAACAAACGCTCAAAACCTGAAATATGAAAATTTAATGGGCGAATGGAAAGCTATTAATGTTAATATTCCGAATTCTGATGAAGTTCCACAAAAAGAAGCTTTAAAAATGGTTAAAGATGCATTTTTAAATTCAAAATTCAATTTCAAAGGAAACAAAGTATTTAGAATTAAATTTGGAAAACTAGCTGATAAAAGAATGAAAGAATTGTTTTTTCTTGATAATCAAAACTGGGCATTAAAAGATAACCTAGTAATGATTGGAACAGAAAATGACGGATTTTCTTCAATGCATATTACTGTTCAAAAAGTAGAGGGTAAAACGTATTTCATACTTCCAATGATTCGATTGGAAATGGAAAAATTAAGTGATGATAAACCTTCAAAACCTAAAGTTATTGAGTCAAAATCAGAAAAAACAGAAAGTATTGATTACTCAAAAGCAGAAATCGAAACTAAAGAAATTGACGAATCTGAAATTATTGAATTCAAGGAAGTTCAAAACCCACCGTTAGCACCTGACTGTAAATCAAAATGGGATGTCGAAAAACGAAAAGAATGCACGACTAAATTTATTCAAAGACACGTAATGCGAAAGTTTAATACTGACTTAGCAAGTGATGTCGGGCTTACAGGAAAAATAAAAATAATGATAAACTTTATAATTGACACAAATGGAAAACCGGTAAACATTGAAGCTACAGGTGGACCAGATATTATGAACAAAAATGCAATTGAAGTTATCGGACTATTACCAAATTTGAAACCTGGAATGAAAGACGGAAAACCAATTAACGTTTCATATAAAATGCCTTTGACATTCCAAGTTCACGACTAAAAAACGTTGGGTAACACCGTGTATAATTAATTGCTTCATTGAGCCTACTTGCGAATATTCCTGCGGAATATTCACGGGTTCGTTAAAGTTTACTAACTTAGTTGCTAAACCACGCAACTAACCATACACAAACACGTTACCTGCAAGCTGAAAACGAACTCTGTCTATAATTTGAATGAAACATGAAAATTAAAACTCTATTTCTATTGAGCATATGTTTATGTTTAATAACAGGTTGTAAAAAGGACCATATTTTAAAACTGCCCATTACTTACCAAAAAGGGTTTGGTCCTTTCGAAGCATCTGGTGGAGGTTCAATTCCACTCTATAATAATGATGAAAATAACCCGTGGAAAAATACTTTTTTAAAAGTTACTGGAATACCAAAAAATTGGACTGATGTTAAAGTTGGAGATATTAATTCAGATTTTCACCAATATGTTTATCAAAACTACCATTCAGGCAATATTTCAAAAGAATGGTATGATGAACTAAAAATAATGTGGAATTGGGAACCAGATACATTGAATTTGTCAAAAGAGCCAATAAAATGCAGAGCAGCTTTTGCTGTTGGAAATGATTCCACTGGAAACGCAATGGTCATTGTAGACGCAAATAACAATTATGATTTCAGTGATGACGAGCCTTTTGAGCCAATTGAGTATGACAGCGAATTAGATTGGGATTTATTGGCAAATAATGAAGCAATAGATGTTACTTTTGAACGTATTTTTAATAATAAAAAGGTTCAGGTTAAGGTTCCTCTCTTAATTTCTTCGGTTAATATGGATCAATATTACTTATTATGTAATTTTGCTCAATACGGTACTGCAAAATTAGGAAATCACTTAATAAGCATTCATTCCTTTAAATTTACAAACCTTACATTTAAAGATGTTGGAATAACTATTAATCAAAGCTTAAATGGAGAAAAAGTAGATTTGAAAAAAGTAGTTTTTAACAACGAATATCTTGAATTCGAAAATGATTTATATAAAAACTTGGGAGTAAATAGAAATAAGGATGTTTTACTTTTAGAAAAAATGGATTTATCTAAAAATCAAATACGCTCCACTCAAATTGGAAATAAACCTTTTGACTTTTCAGAAAAACAGTTCCAAAAACAAAATATGATTTCATTAGATAGTTTAAGGGGAAAATATGTACTTCTCGAGTTTTGGGACACTTGGTGTGGTCCTTGTATCAAAGAAATCCCAAATCTTAAAACGATATATAGTAAAACTGATAAATCAAAATTTGAAATAATTGGTATTGTTGGAAACAATCAAATAACAGTTTTAGAAAAATTTGCAAACAAACATGGAATAACATGGCCTCAAATTATTGATAGTTCTAACAAAATCAAAGAGAAGTACGGGGTAAGAGGAATCCCAGCAACATTTCTGATTAACCCTGAAGGAATAATTATCGCAAAAGATTTGAGAGGAAAGGAGTTGGAAACCAAAATAGATAGTTTAATAAATAAAGCCAGCAGGTAACACCGTGTAAAAATAATTGCTTGGTTCTTACCTACTCGGAAAATCCTGCGGATTTTCCTCTGGTTCGTTCCATTTTTAGTAAGTTAGTTGCTTAAACACGCAACTATCCTTACACAAATCCGTTGTAAGTAATGTAACTGACTCAAAATCTGAATAAAAACCTGACCGAATATTGAAAGAAGAAGAAATCATTATTAATAAAATTGCTCAAGGAAAAACCTCAATTGAAAGCGGAATTGAATGGTTTGATTCTCTATCTGATTCTGATAGGAAAAGAGCAATTTTTCTGACTAAATTCTTTACGGAACAATCTCACCCAAATGAAAAAATCATAGAAACTGCTATTTCTAAAATACCTCTAAAACCGACAATGACGCCAATTGTTATTTTAAAAACGAATAACTTTAAAGTTGCGTTATCAAAAATATCAAAATTGCCTGAAGATGAATATCGGAAAGCTTTTATTACATTAATTACGACTTATAAAGAATCTGATACATATAGACGAAATACTTGGTGTAAAGATGGATGTAGTCACGAATGGCATAATCTGAAAGAAAACACTACTTACAACAACGTGTATAAAAAATTGCTTAAATTAGTGTTTAAACAAAGGTAGTTGCATTTTTGTTACGTCTGATTTTCCTGCGGAAAATCCTCGCACACAAAACCGCAACTATTCATACACAAGACCGTTGTGCGTAATTTGAGAAAAAACCTCATTACTCAACCAAAAGTATAGTTCACTCAATATGACTTTTCTGAATCGAAAAAGAAAAATACATTTGAGTAACTAAAACCAAACCAATGAATCGACTAATAATATTCTTTCTTTTAATCTATCAATTTGGACTTTCTCAAAATATCAAAAAAGAAGTTTATCTAGTTCATAACCTTTACGCTTCTGGATTTGATAATGATGAATATTTATATTCAACTGACAGCATCAAAATCGAAAACAATAGAAAAACATCTGACTTATTAACTGCAATTTCCAATGTTCAATCTGTAGATGATGTATTTAAAAACTCGAAAATAGATACTCTGAAAATATTGAATAACCCTTTAGAATTAATTAAGAATTACAAAAATTCAAAAGTGGATTGGAATCAAGAACAAAAAGATTTTATTAAACCAAAACTTCGAGATTTAGATATTTATAAAAAATATTATTTGGACTATTTAAATAATGGTTGTTGCACAACAATGCACCAAAGGTATCGCGATGAATATAAGATTAAAATGTTCGAAAATAATATTTTGGTAAATGAAATTACTTCAAGAAAATCAATTGGAGGTTATAAAGTACCTTGGACAAATTCATTAACTGGAACAAAAAACTACAATTTTGACATTGAGAATGTATTAGGAGATTTAATAAAATCACGAAGAAAAAAATTAAGGCCTTTAAAAGGTGATAAGCTTCAAAAATATCTAACAAACAAAATCATTGACTATAACATAACTAAACTTTATGAATTATCAGCATATACCTATCATAAAGAGATTAAGGAATTAGAATCTGAATTTGATATAAAATACTTTGGAGAAGTATACGGACGAGGTAGATATATTTGGGACGAACCCCAAACCTTTAAAATTAAACTTCACAATGATGAAATGCTATCAAATGTGAATTTGATTTTTATGGCATCAAAACAAGGGAAATCTATTTATTCCAGGGATTCAATAATTCATAACTATCAAATAGTAACAAAAAGAGTTCAGAATATTCAATTCATTACAGATTACTTAAAAAATCATACTCAAAGTACATTAGACATATACATCTTCAATAATAAAACCATAAATGAATATAATATTGACGGTATAAATAAAAGTCCTGAAGATTGGGAAAAACAAGATAACTATGTAAAAAGTTTGGATTGGTATAAAACTGCTGATATTGAACCAAGTTTTGATATTCCAAAAGCTATTAAAACTTCACAAAAAAATAATTGTGGTTGCAATTATAGATTTGATAGAAAGTTCATTGAACGAGCTATATTTTTTGAGATAAGAAATAAGGATAAAGATAGTTCTGTTTGGTTTTTACTTCCAGACGATACTGTTTTATTATATTTAATGCAAGGACAGAAAGTTTTAGATTATGACTATAAAGATTTTGGAAATGAACACGCTGGAGTACAATGGCCTTGTAAAAGATTTAAACTCAACGGAGAAATAATTGAACGGAAATAAAAACTACGCACAACAGTGTATAAAAAACATAGGGCATTTGTGGCTTAACCGAAAATCTGGGCTTATTTACAAAGTCCGCTAAATATAAAATTTGGCGTTTATAGTAGAAAAGATAAAAGCAAAATATTATATTTAGCTAAGTAATAAACCGAAACGAAAGTGCTTATAACCTGCCCTACGTTTCTTATACGTTAACGTTAGGCAACATTTGAAATGAGCATTTTTAATCGAAAGACAAAAAAGAAACATATTGAACAATTTGGACTTAAAATAGCTGAATTGTTGGAATCTGAAATGCCTCAAATCCAAACTGTAATCGGACTTTCTAAAATTTACGGAATTAGTTTTATGCACAAACCGAGAGGAATTTATATTTCTCGTGGTTATAAACCAAAAGAGTTTGAGATTATAAATAGAAATCACAAGACCTGTTTCAATCTGACTGGAATTTCTGTTCTAAACAAAAAAGAAAATCTTTATCAACCGATTAAGTTATATTATCAATCTGACGGATTGACCAAAATTGAAATAGAAAACCCAGAATACTTCCACAAAACTTATGACTTAAACCAAATTCAGAAAAGTGAAATAGAACTTGAGCATCTGAAAATGGAAAACCCTGACCAAAAGATAGCTGAAAAAATATTAAAATCGTTGACTAAAGAACAAATCAAACTTCTGGAATTGGACTACACATTTGAAATTGAATTTGATGAAAAACTATTTTACACAATTTTGGATATGGAAGACGGAAATTATATAGCAATAGATAAAAAAGGAAAAGTATATCGACTAAATCACGACCACGAAGAAATGGTCAAACTTATAGCCAACAAACCGACAGATTTCTTTGAAATTTACAACGGACAAAAAAGTGAACTGGAAAATATTATGTATGAATAAAAAACGTTGCCTAACATTGTATAAAAATAATGCGTAAGTTTATTCCTAAATCAAAAGTTAGTGCTTGTTTGCTTGCATCTGATTTTCCTTCGGAAAATCCTCGCACTCAAACTACGCACTATTCTTATACGTAACCGTTAGCATTCATGTCTCACTCAGCTCTGGAAAATAAAAATCACTCAAAAGTAGTTTAAAATAGATTCCTTAAAATCTCACTCAACCGACTTCTGACCATTCAAAACGCAACTGTTGCGTACGACTGACTTTACTCTTGCTCAAAAACATCTGACTTTAAACAAACATTACGCAAAGTTTACGAGCAACTGACTTTACTCATGCTCAAAAAATTCGAGGTTCTAAAAAATTAAACGCAACTATTTCGTAAAATAAGTCCGACAAAAATAAACACGCATGCTAACATTGTATAAAAATAATGCTTAGTTTAGTACCTAACCAAGAGTAAATGCGCGTTTGGTTGCATCTGATTTTCCTTCGGAAAATCCTCGCACACAAACTACGCACTATTCTTATACGTAACCGTTGGCAATAATTAAGATGAACATCGAGAATTTTATCACAAATAGAAAATCAATTGAAAATTTGACATCGGAAATGACCGAAATCGAAAGTGATGGATGGGAAACTAAATATATTGACAAAAGAGATAAATCGGAATGGCTAAAAATTCGACTTGATTCGGAATATTACGGAGGCGGAAATCCAATATTATTCAAATTTCCAAAACCAACTCAATCTGAATTAATAAAAATTCTGACTAAATCAACCGACTTGAATCAAATTTCTGCTATTTCTTGTCTATTAAAGGAATTTGAATTTGACGAATCTGACAATCACAACGAATATCGTGAGGAACTAATAATCGAATTGGAAAGTATCATTAATGAAAACGATTTTAAGTGGAGCGGATTTGAAAAAAAACGATTGACGACAATTATTCACGATAGTGATTTGAATTTTATAAATAACCAAAGAGATAGTTTAGGGAAAAAATATAGTGAAGTTGAAACTGATTATCAATATTATAAAAACATTGCTGAAAGAGCAGAAAAAATAATCACGATTTTGAATAAAAATAATTCAATATGGAAAAGAATAAAAACATTGCTTAATTAGTAAAACAAAAAACGGAATTGCGAACTGAAAATAATAACTATTGCCAACACCGTGTATAATTAATTGCTTTGTTCTTCTCTACTTGCGAATATTCCTGTGGAATATTCACGGGTTCGTAAAAGTTTACTAATTTAGTTGCTTAACCACGCAACTAACCATACACAAACACGTTGTGGTGCATTTAAGACAAACATTGTGAATAGCGAAAAACATTTTAAAAACCTCTTTAAATTACTCAAGCAAATTGACCTTGAAAATGATTTGGTATCGGAATGTTTACAAATAGAAAATGATGAAGTTACATTTTCAACTTTTCACGAATCAGCATCTAAAACAACAACCGAGCATATATTTAATGTTTACAAGCAAAGATTTAAAATGGAAAAAAAACTACGACCTGAAAATCATTTCGTAGTTGGATATGACAAACTTTTACCAAATATTGAGAAAAGTAAATCGGAATTTATAAACGTGTCAAGTATAACGTCTGAACTTGGAACTTATTTAATTTTTTCGGATTATGAATATTCTGATTTTATCGGAATTTTAAAATCTAAACGGAATCTGACTGAAATAAGAGAAAGAATGAATGGTTCGGTATATTATCGTGAGAATAAATTTATAAACGGAACTCAAACAACAACGGATTAAATAACAGAACGCATAAAAACGCACCACAACAATGTATAAAAATAATCGCTCAATTTTGGGCTTAACCAAAGGTCGTTGCAAGTTTACTACGTCTGATTTTCCTGCGGAAAATCCTCGCACGTAAACCCGCAACTATTCTTATACGTAACCGTTGTAAACAATATGAAACAAACGATATTCTTAATACTTTCATTTTTGATTTTCCAAGTTGGAATTTCTCAAAACTTAACCGAATCTGATTTAATTGGAGAATGGGAGTTTATAGA
>NZ_JBISHH010000015.1:0-1305 GCF_045066735.1 Algibacter sp. Ld11
CTTAAGTTTGATTATTGATTAAAGATATTAAATTTAAGTATATAAACAGAAAGAACAAAAAGAGAGGATTAAGGTTATTTTGTATAGTGAGACAAGATCTCGATTTTCTTGAGAATCCCCTCTCTTTTCTACTATTATTTCGTACAGTTCTAAGAGACTAAGGATCTCGTTTTTAAGTTGTAGAAAACACGGTAGATATGTTCCTTCATAAGATATTAAATATGAATGAAAATACGAATTATTTTGGAATTGACATTAGTAAAGATGTTTTTGATGTAATGGGAAGCGATGGATTGTTTCATCAGTTTAGTAATGAGCTTACAGGCTTTAAGAGATTCATCAAACTCATGGGAAGTAATCCCCATTGCGTTATGGAATCTACAGGGGTATATCACTTGCGATTAGCGTATTACCTAATAGAGCATAATATTAAAGTTAGTGTTGAAAATCCTTTGTCTGTAAAACGGTTCATTCAAATGAAACTATCAAAAATAAAGACAGACAAGAGTGATTCTAAAATGATTTATGAATATGCAATTATGAATAGACCTAGCTTATGGACAGGTCAGACTAAAAGTCAAATAGAATGTTCTCATCTATTAAGTTTAAGTAATTTATATACCAAAGAGATAATAGTTCTTAAAAACAAATTGCATTCTGAAGAGGCCCAAGGCAGTCCTGTTCCTAGAGTGATACGGTCGATAAATAGAAGCTTGAAATTTTATAAAAAAGAAATAGAAACTCTGGAGATAACCGTTTTAAAATTAGTAAAACAAGAGTATCAGGACTTGCATAGTCGCATAAAAAGTATCCCAGGTTTAGGAGCTAAAGCCAGTGCTCTTTTAATAGTTTTGACTGATGGGTTTGAACGTTTTAATACCGCATCCGAACTCTGTTCTTTTGCAGGTTTAACACCTATTATAAGAGAATCAGGAAGTAGTATAAGATCACGACCTAGAATAAGTAAAATGGGAAATAGGCGGTTGAGAAAAGTATTATTTATTTGTAGTTTTTCAGCAAGTAAACATAATAAGGCTTGTCGAGAGCTCTATAGCAGGATTGTAGCCAAAGGGAAGAGCAAAAAATTAGCTTTGATTGCTGTTTGTAATAAGCTACTAAAACAGGCCTTTGCAATTGCTAAATCTCATTTGTGGTATGACGAAAACTACGAAAGCGTTTTAGTAAGGTAAACCCTAGTTATAAAATTATTTATTTCAATATGTTTTTATTCTAGGATAAAAACGTAATAGAAGAATATTGTTTAAAAATTAACTGCTTTTTTATAGGTTTTTAACACAGTTCTTG
>NZ_JBISHH010000016.1:0-7064 GCF_045066735.1 Algibacter sp. Ld11
AAAGAGAGGGGATTCTCAAGAAAATCGAGATCTTGTCTCACTATACAAAATAACCTTAATCCTCTCTTTTTGTTCTTTCTGTTTATATACTTAAATTTAATATCTTTAATCAATAATCAAACTTAAGTTATACATAAACGTTGTGCCTAATTTGAGAAAATGATTTCGGAAATAAATAAAGCTTGGAATTGGAAAGGATTTAACGCAACCGAAATAGTTCGGACGAATGACTTTGGCAACGTGATTTTTAAAACGGACAAAAACGAATATTGGAGAATTTGTCCCGAAGAAATTAGTTGCGTAAAAATTGCGGAATCAGAATCTGAATTTAATAAAATCTCATCTGACTCGGAATTCATAGAAGACTGGGAAATGACAAACCTTGTGAAAATTGCAAAATCGGAACTTGGAGAATTAAAAGAAAACGAAAAATATTGTCTAAAAATGTCGGCTGTTATTGGCGGAGAATATGAAAAATCGAATCTCGGAAAAATAAGTTTTTCGGAACTAATTGCATTTAGTGGAGATTTAGGATTTCAAATAAAAGATTTGAAAGACGGACAAAAAATAAAACTGAATATAAAAAACTAGGCACAACAATGTATAAAAATAATTGCGGTTATGTGCCTAATCAAAGGTAGTTGCAAGTTTACTACGTCTGATTTTCCTTCGGAAAATCCTCGCACGTAAACCCGCAACTATTCTTATACGAGACCGTTGCCATTCATGGCTCACTCGACTCTAAAATATATATAAACGAGCTTAAAAGTGGTTAAAAAAACTCACTCAACCGACTTCTGACCATTCAAAGCGCAACTGTTGCGAACGACTGATTTTACTCTTGCTCAAAACATCTGACTTTTGACAAACGTAACGCAAGGTTTACGCACGACTGACTTTACTCGTGTTCTAAAATTCTAGGTTTTGAGAAATTAAACGCAAGTATTTCGTAAAACAAGTCAGACAAAAAATACCACGCATGGCAACATTGTATAAAAATAATGCTTAGTTTAGTACTCAATCAAGAGTAAATGCGTGTTTGCATGCATCTGATTTTCCTGCGGAAAATCCTCGCATACAAACACCGCACTATTCTTATACGTAACCGTTAGGCACAATATGAACAAAACTTTGAGACAAATATTATCAATTGGAATTTTGACATTATTTCTGATCCAAATCGGATTTAGTCAATCGATTGAAAATTTTGTCGACTCGACAATCAAAGTTGATAGTCTAAATGTTCCAACTGATTTAAAACAAGCTTACTTTCCGAAAGAAATTCTGCCTGAAGTTACAACGGAATGGATTATGGAAAACGATACCACTTATTCAATTAAGACAAAAGTTAAAATAGGAACTTATGACGAATTTGTTGCGAATTGGTATTCAGAGCATCTTCACGCAATGAAAGAACCTTTGTTGTTTAATAGGAAAATTGACAAAGAAATTTATCGCTTTACTTGGTTGAGAACTTTTGACAAACCAATGACTTTTAGATTTGAAAAAAGAAATGAAAAATATATTCTTTATTGGAAAGTGCTAAATGGTGCTGGTGGATATGAACCTGGAGAAATAGAAATTGAACGACTGAAAATACTAACCGAAAAAGAATGGACTGAATTTACCCAACTTATCGGAAAAGCGGATTTTTGGAATATGGATTTAGGTCGTAGCTCAATTGGAACAGATGGTTCTGAATGGATTATGGAAGGTGTAAATCAGACGAATTATAGAGCTGTAATTGTTTGCTCGCCAAGTCAAGGAAATTTCTTTAATGCTTGCGATTATCTAATTTCTTTAACGAACTTGAAAATATTGGAAAAGAAAAAATATTAAAATACTGTGCCTAACACGGTGTATAATTAATTGCTTGGGTCACTGCCGACTTACGAACATTCCTGCGGAATATTCTATTCGGTTTTTATTTGCTAACTTTCAGGCTTAATCACGCAACTAACCATACACCAATCCGTTGGCAACAAGCTGAAAAATGAACTTCCTTAAGAAAAATCGAACACAAAATTGGATAATTAAGCTATTCAAACTGACTGACCAAAATTCAGCAGAAACGTTTGAAATGGAATCTAATATTCTTTTGTGTATTGACCGAATTGAAGAATTAACTGAACTTAAAGCAAAAGCTTTTGACATTAATTATCAATCATTTTATAAAACCAAAAGCCGATTCGAAAAAGTATTAAAATCTAATAAAGAAGTGGTTTATTGCTTTGTCGATTTCGATTCTGAAAATACAGAAACATATTTTTCAATCAGCAATCAAATGCTGAATTTAAATGAAAAACCTGAAAAAGAAACAATTGACTTTTGTCTTCAAATAAGCACAAAATATTGCGATAAAGATTCAATTTTAGAATTGAATAGAGTTTTAATAAACGAATTAGATTTTGATTATGGATATACAACAAAATTAGACTCGAATTATGACTCTGGAACTGAAAGAAAAATTAAGAAAGGATTATTTTCAACTTCAGTCAATATTTTAGAAAAAGACCACATTTGGACTTCAACTAAAATCAATATTTTAAACGGAACAATAAAGAATTTATACCCAATAAACTATTTGAATAAATCACATTTATCGAATTCAGAACAAAAGAAAATTATATCGGAATTTGGAAATTTAAGTGAAGTCAATAATCGGATTTACAATTGGAATTTAACTGATTTAGAAATAGAGAAACTAAAAAAGACAAAACGAACTGAATTGAAATTAGTTGAATAAAATAAAAGCCAGTTGCCAACAACGTGTAAAAAACATTGCTTATTTTAGTTAAGCCGTTTGGTCGTTGCTTTGTTTGCTAGCATCTGATTTTCCTTCGGAAAATCCTCGCACTCAAACACGCAACGTTCCTTACACATAAACGTTGTACACAATACCCAAAAAATGCCGAGAATAGAACTTAAAACCGAAATAAAAGCTGATAGAAATATCGTGTTTGACCTATCTCGAAGTATCGATTTGCACAAAATATCGACCGAACAAACTAATGAAGAAGCAATTGCTGGAAAAACAAGCGGATTAATTGGAATGAATGAAAGTGTGACTTGGCGAGCAAAACACTTTGGAATCTATCAAAAACTGACTTCCAAAATAACGGAATTTGATAAACCGAATTACTTTACGGACGAAATGGTTAAAGGAACGTTTGCGGAATTTAAACACGAACATCACTTTGCGGAATCGAATGACGGAACTTTGATGACCGACTTTTTTGATTATAAATCGCCTTTTGGAATTTTAGGAAAGTTAGCGGACAAGCTCTTTCTAAAAAAATATATGACTGAATTACTAACTGAAAGAAACCGAATTGTAAAAGAGTTTGCGGAATCTAACAAATGGAAAGATGTAATAAAATGAAAATCAGCACTAAAATATTAATCCTATTTCTGACTTTGAATTTTCTTTCTTGCAAAGGAATTGCTCAAGAAACGGACACTATAAAACCGACTACTAAATTTGATTTCTCAAAAGTTGAAAAATTTCGAGAAACAAAACTTAAAGGTCAGATAATAAACGATTATGACAGTATTTTCAGTCCTTCTCAAAGAAAAGAACTATCGGACATAATCTATGACTATAATATCGAAACAACCAGACAAATAGTTGTTGTAACAATTGATAGTATCAACCCATATTCTGACATACAAAAAATGGCAACGGATTTGGGGAAATATTGGGGAGTTGGAACAGCGGAAAAAGACAATGGACTGATAATTCTTCTCTGTAAACCTTGTCAAAAAATTGGAATTGCAACTGGATTTGGAACTGAACTTGTTTTGACTGACCAAATTTGTAAAGAAGTGATTGACAAAACAATTATACCTGAATTTAAAAATGGCGAATTTTATAGCGGAATTAAAAATGGTGTGACTGAATTAATAGAAAAATGGAAATAAAGTACTGTGTACAACATTGTATAAAAATAATGCGTAAGTTTATTCCTAAATCGAAAGTTAGTGCTTGTTTGCTTGCATCTGATTTTCCTTCGGAAAATCCTCGTAATCAAACTACGCACTATTCTTACACGTAACCGTTGGCAATAATTTAAACAAAACTGAAATCTATAATGAAAAAACCTATTACATTTATTTTTACTATTCTATTTTTAACATCCTGTTATCCGATAAAGGAAGTTATATCAGAAAACTATGAAGTTGATAATGAATTGAATTTTAAAATACTTAAATATTCTGAACCGACAACAAACGCAAGTTTTATAAGAAGTGAGGATGCAAAATATGTTAACCTGACAATTACCATGACAAATAAAAGTTCAAAGCCAAGAGAAGTTAATTTTGGTGACTTTTTTATAGCAAACGATCAAAATGATATGAAATCACCACTATGGAAAGTAAATAGAGGTGTCGAAATGGCTGGAACTGAAAATACAACTGTGAAATTCGAAGCGCTAGAAACAAAAAAATTATGGCTTTCGTTTTTAGCACCTAAAAATGCCCAAATAAAGTTTTTGATTTTTAATGGAAAGCAAATTGAATTGAAATTTGGTAAAACCAAACAGGCGATGTTCTAAAAAACTATTGCCAACACCGTATAAAATTAATGGCTAGTTCTCGCCTATTTACGAAAATCCTTGCGGATTTTCTATCTGGTGTTTATTTGCTAAATTAGATGCTTTAACACGCCACTAATCTTATACAAAACCGTTGGCATTCATGTCTCACTCAGCTCAAAAAAATATATAAACGAACTTAAAAGTGGTTAAAAAACTCACTCAACCGACTTCTGACCATTTAAAGCGCAACTGTTGCTTACGACTGACTTTACTCTTGCGCAAAACATCTGACTTTTGACAAACGAAATGCAAAGATTACGCGCGACTGACTTTACTCATGCTCAAAAAAACTCTCACTTTTCTAAATTCAAACGCATATCTGTCGTAAAATAAGTCCGACAAAAAAAACACGCATGCCAACATTGTATAAAAATAATGCTTAGTTTAGTACTCAATCAAGAGTAAATGCGTGTTTGGTTGCTTATGATTTTCCTGCGGAAAATCCACGCACACAAACAACGCACTATTCTTATACGTAACCGTTACCTGCAATTAAAAACGCAACGGATGAAACAGAAACTAATCACTTTATTAATAATTCTAACTTGTACATTTGGATTTGGTCAAGTAAGTCCAGAAGACATAATTGTGGTTTATGATTCTCTAAATCCAAAAGGCAAAGTTCTATTAAAAAGTGAAATGTCTAAAAATTTAGATTCCATCAATATGCATATGTTGGAAGATACAAGATTGAAATTGTTAACTAAAAAGGACAGTTTATTACTTAGTAAAGAAATAATTGGAAGTTGGAATTTGAACAGCGTTAAAACATCGAATGAAAAGCCATACAACTTACAAGTATTTGAGAAAATTGAAATAACAAATGACGGGAAATTTAACATTGTAGACAATGACGAAATTACAAGTGGAAAATGGGAAATAAGCAAAGGAGAATTAACTTTACATTACAACGAACCTCAATGCCATATAAAAGACAAAGCTTTATTGAAAATTCTACCAAAAGAACAAATTGAATCTTTAACATATAGTTCGAACTTTTTAAGCATTAGAAAAGTCGATAATAAGAATATTGTATTTATGCATTTCTTACCTGAAAACATAGAAAATATAGATGAGATGTTTTATGTATTAGTATTGTCGAATTATGTGAAATCTGAATAAAAAAACTGCAGGTAACACCGTGTATAATTAATTGCTTATTTTAAGCCTACTTACGAACATTCCTGCGGAATATTCTATCTGTGATTTATTTACTAACTTAGTTGTTTAATCACGCAACTAACCATACACAATCACGTTGCCATTCATGGCTCACTCAGCTCTAAAAAATATATAAAAGAGCTTAAAAGTGGTTTAAAAAAATCTCACTCAACTGACTTCTGACTATTCAAATCGCAACTGTTGTGTGCGACTGACTTTACTCTTGCGAAAAAATATCTGACTTTTGCCAAACGTAACGCAAGGTTTACTCACGACTGACTTTACTCGTGTTCTAAAATTCTAGGTTTTGAGAAATTAAACGCAAGTATTTTGTAAAGTAAGCCCGACAAAAAATACCACGCATGGCAACATTGTATAAAAATAATGCTTAGTTTAGTGCCTAACCAAGAGTTAATGCGCGTTTGGTTGCTTATGATTTTCCTTCGGAAAATCCTCGCACACAAACAACGCACTATTCTTATACGTAACCGTTAGGCAACATTTGAATGAACATTCGTAAAAACATATTATTATTGATTATAATTTTAGTTTGTGGTTTCTCATTTGGACAATCTAAAACCGAATTGAGAGTAACGGAACTTATAGAAAAACTGAATTGGGAAACAATTCCAATTACTTGTAACTATGCTCTAGTTTTGAAAGAATATGATACTATTGCAAACGAACTTGTAGAAATTGGAAAAATAAGCAACAAACAACTTTTAGGACAAATATCAAATCCTGAAAAATCAATCGGAATTCATATAATTCTCACGCGAATTAATGACTTTGAAAAATATAAAGTAATCGGACTTGGAACAAAGAATATTTATAAAAATTGTGACAATTTAATTGGCTGGCATTATATTTATAATGGAATAATTTGGGAATGGTTTGAAAATAAAGGACAGAGTATTTCGAAACCTGAATTAGAAAAACTAACTGACTATTGGAAAAACAAACTAATTGACAACCGAGAAACTGAACTTTCCGATAGCGAAACAATTTTCAAATCGTTAACGAAATCTGATATTGAAAAATATCCTTGTGAAAATTAAAAAACGTTGCCTAACACCGTATAAAAATAATTGCGGTTTAGTGCTTAATCAAGGGTCGTTGCGTGTTTGTAACGTCTGATTTTCCTTCGGAAAATCCTCGCATACAAACCCGCAACTATTCAAGAACTGTGTTAAAAACCTATAAAAAAGCAGTTAATTTTTAAACAATATTCTTCTATTACGTTTTTATCCTAGAATAAAAACATATTGAAATAAATAATTTTATAACTAGGGTTTACCTTACTAA
>NZ_JBISHH010000017.1:2500-5574 GCF_045066735.1 Algibacter sp. Ld11
CAGAGGCGATGAAGGACGTGATAAGCTGCGAAAAGCTACGGGGATCGGCACACACGAATTGATCCGTAGATATCCGAATGGGGCAACCCGGCATATTGAAGATATGTCATGCCGTAAGGCAAGCAAACCCGGAGAACTGAAACATCTAAGTACCCGGAGGAGAAGAAAACAAAAGTGATTCCGTTAGTAGTGGCGAGCGAACGCGGATTAGCCCAAACCAGTATTGTTACGGCAATGCTGGGGTTGTAGGACCACGACATTAGAAGCGTAATGAATTAGAATTGTTTGGAAAGACAAACCAAAGACGGTGATAGTCCGGTATAAGTAAAGAACGTGGATATAGTGGTATCCTGAGTAGTGCGGGACACGAGTAATCCTGTATGAAACAGTCGGGACCATCCGATAAGGCTAAATACTCCTGAGAGACCGATAGTGAACTAGTACCGTGAGGGAAAGGTGAAAAGAACCCTGAATAAGGGAGTGAAATAGAACCTGAAACCATACGCTTACAAGCGGTCGGAGCGGCTTCGTGCTGTGACGGCGTGCCTTTTGCATAATGAGCCTACGAGTTACCGTTGCTAGCAAGGTTAAGGACTTCAGGTCCGGATCCGTAGCGAAAGCGAGTCTGAATAGGGCGCTTAGTTAGTAGTGGTAGACGCGAAACCGTGTGATCTACCCATGGGCAGGTTGAAGCTGTAGTAACATACAGTGGAGGACCGAACCGGTTGACGTTGAAAAGTCTTCGGATGACCTGTGGGTAGGGGTGAAAGGCCAATCAAACTCGGAAATAGCTCGTACTCCCCGAAATGCATTTAGGTGCAGCGTTGATTTATAGTTTTATAGAGGTAGAGCTACTGATTGGATGCGGGGGCTTCACCGCCTACCAATTCCTGACAAACTCCGAATGCTATAAAATGATCATCAGCAGTGAGGGCATGGGTGCTAAGGTCCATGTCCGAGAGGGAAAGAACCCAGACCATCAGCTAAGGTCCCAAAATATATGTTAAGTTGAAAAAACGAGGTTGAACTGCTTTGACAGCTAGGATGTTGGCTTGGAAGCAGCCATTCATTTAAAGAGTGCGTAACAGCTCACTAGTCGAGCGGTTCGGCATGGATAATAATCGGGCATAAACATATTACCGAAGCTATGGGATAGAAATATCGGTAGGGGAGCATTGTAGTGTCGTCGAAGGTGTGATGTGAGTCATGCTGGAGAAGCTACAAAAGAAAATGTAGGCATAAGTAACGATAATGCGGGCGAGAAACCCGCACACCGAAAGACTAAGGTTTCCTCAGCTATGCTAATCAGCTGAGGGTTAGTCGGGACCTAACGCGAACCCGAAAGGGGTAGTGGATGGACAACTGGTTAATATTCCAGTACCTGCTCTCATTAAAAGTGACGGAGGCGAAAAGTTAGTGCGCACAGACGGAATTGTGCGTTGAAGCGAGTGGTAACACCGCGATAGTACACTGAGACTTCGGTCAAGGTGATAATCTAGCAAATCGACTTCCAAGAAAAGCAAGAGAAGCAGCCCGTACCCTAAACCGACACAGGTAGTTGGGATGAGAATTCTAAGGTGCTCGAGAGATTCATGGCTAAGGAATTAGGCAAAATAGACTCGTAACTTCGGGAGAAGAGTCGCCACCCTTCGGGGTGGCCGCAGTGAAAAGGTCCAGGCGACTGTTTATCAAAAACACAGGGCTATGCTAAATTGAAAGATGATGTATATGGCCTGACACCTGCCCGGTGCTGGAAGGTTAAGTGGAGATGTTAGCTTCGGCGAAGCATTCAAATGAAGCCCCAGTAAACGGCGGCCGTAACTATAACGGTCCTAAGGTAGCGAAATTCCTTGTCGGGTAAGTTCCGACCTGCACGAATGGTGCAACGATCTGGACACTGTCTCAGCCATGAGCTCGGTGAAATTGTAGTATCGGTGAAGATGCCGATTACCCGCTGTGGGACGAAAAGACCCCGTGCACCTTTACTATAGCTTAGTATTGGTTTTGGATAAGTAATGTGTAGGATAGGTGGGAGACTTTGAAGTGGCGTCGCTAGGCGTTGTGGAGTCATTGTTGAAATACCACCCTTTGCTTATCTAGAGTCTAACCTTCAATGAAGGGACAGTGCTTGGTGGGTAGTTTGACTGGGGTGGTCGCCTCCAAAAGAGTAACGGAGGCTTCTAAAGGTTCCCTCAGCACGGTTGGTAATCGTGCGTAGAGTGCAATGGCATAAGGGAGCTTGACTGAGAGACCTACAAGTCGATCAGGTACGAAAGTAGAGCATAGTGATCCGGTGGTTCCGTATGGAAGGGCCATCGCTCAAAGGATAAAAGGTACGCCGGGGATAACAGGCTGATCTCCCCCAAGAGCTCATATCGACGGGGGGGTTTGGCACCTCGATGTCGGCTCGTCACATCCTGGGGCTGGAGAAGGTCCCAAGGGTTGGGCTGTTCGCCCATTAAAGTGGCACGCGAGCTGGGTTCAGAACGTCGTGAGACAGTTCGGTCTCTATCTACAGTGGGCGTTAGAAATTTGAGTGGATCTGACTCTAGTACGAGAGGACCGAGTTGGACTAACCTCTGGTGTATCAGTTGTTCCGCCAGGAGCATTGCTGAGTAGCTACGTTGGGAAGGGATAAGCGCTGAAAGCATATAAGCGCGAAACCCACCACAAGATGAGATTTCTTTAAAGGGTCGTGGAAGATTACCACGTTGATAGGCTATAGGTGTAAAGGCAGTAATGTCATAGCCAAGTAGTACTAATAACCCATAGGCTTATTGTACGCCTGTTTTTTTTTAAAGTTATACAATTAGAAGTATTATAAAATAAGTTCATGATTTTTGTTTCAATATGTTAAGATATTTGTTTATCCATAGCGATAAACGCTGTATGCTAAAAGAGTAAAATCTAATAGCGAGCAGCTATAACTTAAGGTGGTTATAGCGATGGGGCTCACCTCTTACCATTCCGAACAGAGAAGTTAAGCCCATTAGCGCCGATGGTACTGCATTTGTGGGAGAGTAGGTCGTTGCCTTTTTTAATCCTCAACAAGAAATTGTTGAGGATTTTTTTTG
>NZ_JBISHH010000018.1:0-1431 GCF_045066735.1 Algibacter sp. Ld11
AGCAGATATTTCATCAAACGATACGTTAAGTGATGGTAGTCCAGTAGATACGACACCAGGAACAGGTAATGCCGTAATCAGTCTAGATCCAACGGATTCAGATGGCGATGGCGATCCATTAACGTTAGTTGTACCAGGAGAGGGAACTTGGACTTACGATCCAGCAACGGATGATTTAACATTCACACCAGAAGCAGGATTCACGAATGATCCAACACCAATCGAGTATACCTTAACCGAAACACAAACTGGATTAAGTGATACCGCAACTGTAACAGTAGATTACGTTATCGAATCACCAACAGCCGAGAATGATGAGAGCTTAGCAAATGTAGCCGGTGCAGTAACTATTGACCCGTTAGTAGCTAATGGCGGCGGCGTAGATGCCGATCCAGATGGCACAATAGACCCAACAACGGTAAGCTTAGTAGCACCAACAAATGCCACAAGTATTGTAACCGATGCCAATGGCGATGTTACTAGTTTTGCAGTACCAAACGAAGGAACATGGAGTGTAGATGAAACTACAGGCGCAATCACATTCACACCGTTATCAACTTTTACAGACGATCCAACGGTTATCAGTTATAATGTAGAAGATAATGATGGTAATGTATCTAATGATGCTACAGTCACTATAGATTATGTACCAGTAGCAGAAGATAATACAAGTAACGGCAACACCGTAGGAACACCAGCAGTATTTGATATTGTAAGTGATGATACTAATGGTGATGCAGTTGTAGCAAGTACTATCGATTTAGATCCATCGACACCAGGGACACAAGAGACGACTTTAGTTGTACCAAACGAAGGAACTTGGAGTGTAGATGCAGCAGGCGAGTTAACCTTTACACCAGAAGCAGGCTTTACAACGGATCCAACAGCGATTACTTATACAATCGAAGATGCAGAAGGTAATGTATCCGATCCAGCAACAATCACGGTAACCTATGATGAATTACCACCAGTAGCAGAAGACAACAGTGTAACAGGAGTAGATACCGGTGATCCAGCAGTGATAGCCGATATTTCATCAAACGATACGTTAAGTGATGGTAGCCCAGTAGATACGACACCAGGAACAGGTAATGCCGTAATCAGTCTAGATCCAACGGATTCAGATGGCGATGGCGATCCATTAACGTTAATTGTACCAGGAGAGGGAACTTGGACTTACGATCCAGCAACGGATGATTTAACATTCACACCAGAAGCAGGATTCACGAATGATCCAACAGCAATAGAATATACCTTAACCGAAACACAAACTGGTTTAAGTGATACCGCAACTGTAACAGTAGATTACGTAATCGAAGCACCAACAGCCGAGAATGATGAGAGCTTAGCAAATGTAGCAGGCGCAGTAACGATCGATCCATTAGTAGCTAATGGCGGTGGCGTAGATGCCGATCCAGATGGAGAATTAGA
>NZ_JBISHH010000019.1:0-1086 GCF_045066735.1 Algibacter sp. Ld11
AACGATGATAGCGTATTAGCAGGAAATCAAACCGAGAACACAGATACAGGCGGAGATATTGATGAATTCACAGGCGGCGACATCGACGAATAGGTAACAAACAAATAGCGAAACAATTCACATTAAACACACAAAACAATGAAAGCATTAAAAATCACATTCATATTAGGCTTATTAGTAACAGCATTCGCATCATGTACAGAACAAGATTTAAATGATGATGAAATTCTAGGAAATGACGAAGCAACGAGCGCGTATTATACAGGCGGCGACATCGACGAATAGATAACAAACAAATAGCGAAACAATTCACATTAAACACACAAAACAATGAAAGCATTAAAAATCACATTCATATTAGCCTTATTAGTAACAGTATTTACATCATGCACAGAGCAAGACTTAAACGATGATAGCGTATTAGCAGGAAATCAAACCGAGAACACAGATACAGGCGGAGATATTGATGAATTCACAGGCGGCGACATCGACGAATAGATAACAAACAAATAGCGAAACAATTCACATTAAACACACAAAACAATGAAAGCATTAAAAATCACATTCATATTAGCCTTATTAGTAACAGTATTTACATCATGCACAGAGCAAGACTTAAACGATGATAGCGTATTAGCAGGAAATCAAACCGAGAACACAGATACAGGCGGAGATATTGATGAATTCACAGGCGGCGACATCGACGAATAGGTAACAAACAAATAGCGAAACAATTCACATTAAACACACAAAACAATGAAAGCATTAAAAATCACATTCATATTAGGCTTATTAGTAACAGTATTTACATCATGCACAGAGCAAGACTTAAACGATGATAGCGTATTAGCAGGAAATCAAACCGAGAACACAGATACAGGCGGAGATATTGATGAATTCACAGGCGGCGACATCGACGAATAGGTAACAAACAAATAGCGAAACAATTCACATTAAACACACAAAACAATGAAAGCATTAAAAATCACATTCATATTAGGCTTATTAGTAACAGCATTCGCATCATGTACAGAACAAGATTTAAATGATGATGAAATTCTAGGAAATGACGAAGCAACGAGCGCG
>NZ_JBISHH010000020.1:0-6201 GCF_045066735.1 Algibacter sp. Ld11
CTGTTCCTCCGGCAACGCCATCTACTGGAGTTGCTGTGAAGTCGTTGATTACAGCATCGATGGTACCGTCTACTACGATATCTACTGTCGTGGTATCACAGTTACTTGGTACGGCTTTTTCACAAATGGTATACGTTAAGGTGTAGTTTCCTGAGTCTGCATCTGCTGGTACAATGACGTTTCCGTCAGCATCGATAGTAACGCCGGTTAATCCGCCATCATTATCTAATGTGATGTTGATTAAGGTATCATCTACTAGAGTGCCATTTAAGGTATCATTCGCTGTAACATCGCCTGCTGTCCCACCGGCAACGCCATCTACTGGACTTGCTGTGAAGTCATTGATTACAGCTTCGATAGTACCATCTACTACGATATCTACTGTCGTGGTATCACAGTTACTTGGTACGGCTTTTTCACAAATCGTATACGTTAAGGTGTAGTTTCCTGAGTCTGCATCTGCTGGTACAATAACGTTTCCGTCAGCATCAATAGTAACGCCCGTTAATCCGCCATCGTTATCTAATGTAATGTTGATTAAGGTATCATCTACTAGAGTGCCATTTAAAGTATCATTGGCTGTAACATCGCCTGCTGTTCCTCCGACAACGCCATCTACTGGACTTGCTGTGAAGTCGTTGATTACAGCATCGATGGTCCCATCTACTACGATATCTACTGTCGTGGTATCACAGTTACTTGGTACGGCTTTTTCACAAATGGTATACGTTAAGGTGTAGTTTCCTGAGTCTGTATCTGCTGGTACAATGACGTTTCCATCAGCATCGATAGTAACGCCCGTTAATCCGCCATCATTATCTAAAGTGATGTTGATTAAGGTATCATCTACAGCTGCGCCATTTAAGGTATCGTTGGCTGTAACATCGCCTGCTGTTCCTCCAGCAACGCCATCTACTGGAGTTGCTGTGAAGTCATTAATTACAGCATCGATACAGCTCACAATAATAGTGAATGCCGGAGATTCAGTAGAACAAGAATTTCCATCTGATACTGTATAAGTAATATTAGTTGATCCTGCAGATACAGCAGTAACTACTCCGGTATTAGCGTCAATCGATGCTACTCCAGGAGAACTTGAACTCCATATTATAGTTCCCGTCGCTGTTGTTGATAAAGTCGTCGTTTCAGTATTACAAAGAAGTCCGTCTCCTGTAATAACAGGAGCATTAGGCACATCATTTATTGTTACTGAAGCTGTTGAACTATTTGGACACGTTCCCGCCGACGTATATGTTACTGTATAAGTTGCAGGAGTTGATGCACTCACATCAATCGCTCCCGTTGAACCATTGATGGATAAACCTGCTCCACTTGAAAATGTTCCGCCGGCTAATCCTGTAATTGTTGGGGTTGGATCCGTAGCATCTACACAATATGCGGCAGCAGCATAACTGAAACTGGCATCGTCTAAAGCATTGATTGTTACTGAAGCTGTTGAACTATTTGGACATGTTCCCGCCGTAGTATATGTTACTGTATAAGTTGCAGGAGTTGAGGCGCTCACATCAATCGCTCCCGTTGAACCATTGATGGATAAACCTGCTCCACTTGAAAATGTTCCGCCGGCTAATCCTGTAATTGTTGGGGTTGGATCCGTAGCATCTACACAATATGCGGCAGCAGCATAACTGAAACTGGCATCGTCTAAAGCATTGATTGTTACTGAAGCTGTTGAACTATTTGGACATGTTCCCGCCGTGGTATATGTTACTGTATAAGTTGCAGGAGTTGATGCGCTCACATCAATTGCTCCCGTTGAACCATTGATTGATAAACCTGCTCCACTTGAAAATGTTCCGCCGGCTAATCCTGTAATTGTTGGGGTTGGATCCGTAGCATCTACACAATATGCGGCAGCTGCATAACTGAAACTGGCATCGTCTAAAGCATTGATTGTTACTGAAGCTGTTGAAGTATTTGGACATGTTCCCGCCGTCGTATATGTTACTGTATAAGTTGCAGGAGTTGATGCGCTCACATCAATTACTCCGGTTGAACCATTGATTGATAAACCTGCTCCACTTGAGAATGTTCCGCCTGATAATCCTGTAATTGTTGGGGTTGGATCCGTAGCATCTACACAATATGCGGCAGCAGCATAACTGAAACTGGCATCGTCTAAAGCATTGATTGTTACTGAAGCTGTTGAAGTATTTGGACATGTTCCCGCCGTAGTATATGTTACTGTATAAGTCGCAGGAGTTGATGCACTCACATCAATTACTCCGGTTGAACCATTGATTGATAAACCTGCTCCACTTGAGAATGTTCCGCCGGCTAACCCTGTAATTGTTGGGGTTGGATCCGTAGCATCTACACAATATGCGGCAGCAGCATAACTGAAACTGGCATCGTCTAAAGCATTGATTGTTACTGAAGCTGTTGAAGTATTTGGACATGTTCCCGCCGACGTATATGTTACTGTATAAGTTGCAGGAGTTGATGCGCTCACATCAATTACTCCGGTTGAAGCATTGATTGATAAACCTGCTCCACTTGAGAATGTTCCGCCGGCTAACCCTGTAATGGTTGGGGTTGGATCCGTAGCATCTAAACAATATGCGGCAGCTGCATAACTGAAACTGGCATCGTCTAAAGGATTTACGGTTAAGGTAGCTTCCGCCTCAGCGAAACAAATATTAGCCTCATTTGTAAAAACGACTCTATAGATGTTTCCATCCATGGTATTAGTAACATTTGTTAACTCGAGTGAAACTGTCGTCCCACTTGCCACAGTACCTGTCTCGGAAGCTAAATTAGAATAAGTAGCTCCATCAGTACTAACAGACCACTGATAGGTAACATCTGTACTTGCAGTAGTTCCAGTATTCCCCGCAACTGGTGCAGCACTTGCAACAGCATCAAACTGCGCTGTTTCTTTTTCACATTTTACTTCATTTGAAGGTGCTGTATCTATAGCTAAGGTCATTCCTTCTTCAAAAGTATTTAATCCCCCGGCAGTAGTTGCAGGTATTGTGTTGTATGCATTTCCGGTAACTCCAGCTAAAATTACTAATCCATTTGCATCGACACCTCCATTTGCTAATGTTGGTGTATCTGGTCCATAAATTCCCGTATCATTATCATCGGCATCGATATTGTTATAAGCTTCATCGGCATCACTACACCCATCTCCATCAGAATCTAAATCTAAATAATTAGGTATACCATCACAATCTGCATCACAAGGAACTACATGGTTTAATGTAAAAGATTCATATGAAAGTGCAGTAGAACCTGAGCTTCTGTAATAGTCAATTTCTACCCATTCTACTTTTTCGCCGTTTGAGTTTACTTCCCAAACATTCAAATTCCCTCCGAAACCACCAGCAACATTATCAAAAGCTACACTATTTGTTCCGCTTCCGCTAACGGTTGGCCCACCATTTGTTCCCGTATTATCTGTACTAGCATTAAAATCAGGTCTTTTATAAGTTTGCCCAAATAAAGGCACATTAGAAGTTATAATTAAAGCTTCATCTGCAGCTAAATTACCATGTGAAAGACTTGAAAGGTCTAAAATTTCGGCACCACTAGTAAACTCAATTCGGTATCTAATTCCTCCATCGCAACCAGCAAGTTTATCGATACCAATATTATCACCATAAGCAGCATTAGTAAATCCTTTAAACGAATCGACATCTGCGCATATATTAACATTATTAGAGGCCGCTCTAGACGGAAACGCGGTTACTGTGTAAGATATAGCATCACCATCCACAGGACAACCAGGAACAGTAAAGTTTTGTGTTAATAGCTGTGGTGTATTTGTTCCATCATGCAATGCAACATTATCGATTGATGCATTAACCGCAGCAGCAGATATGGCTTCTGTGCCATTTCCACAAGATTGCTCTACAGTATCTAAAATACCATCGTTATCATCATCTAAATCACAATAATCGCCAATAGTATCTAAATCATTATCAGAGAAAAGCGAACTTAAGCTATTACACGGATCGCACTCTGCAGCTTGTACGGAGTCATTAATTGAAGACACATCATCTTGACCTTCTGTTCCCGCTCCTGCAGTACCAACATTTGTTGCAATAGGTATTCCGTTATCATTTACAGAAGTATTTATACTACCATCGCTATTTAAATTAGCATATACTAAACCTGCATCGCCTTCTAGGGCATCAAAACAGCCATCGTTATCGCTATCGAGGTCTAAATGATCATAAATACCATCATCATCTGTATCCGCATAAAAAGGACACAAAATACTAACTCTCCAACCAATATTATCGGCATTCGCGTCAGATGCCTGAGCTATTACAATTCTATCTATGGGCTTATCTATATTAAATCTAAAATTTGCTTCTTGCGCCGATCCTCCTACAATTGCCGCTATTGCATCTCCACTAACCGGGTCGTAAGAAGCTCCTGTACCTACTGTACCACTTGTTGCATAAATAACAGCAGGGAATTCAACCTGAACGCCATTATTAAAAAATTTAATATTTTGACTTTCGTTATAAGAACCTGAGCCATTTCTTGCTAAACTTCTTACATTAAATTCTGATGATAGTATGAGTTCTGAAAATACAATTTCCGTTGAAGTACCGGTAACACCATTAATTGAATTACGACTTTGCATATCTACCTGTATAGTACCGTCGGTATAATTAGGAGAAGTAGCTCCGAAACTACCTGAACCTATTGTTGTCGTAGCTATAGCTGTAACATCGCTATCAAAGTCTTTAATATAGGCTATTAAGTCTCCATCATTACTATTTGCAGTTATTTGGTTGTGCGATGAATCTGTAAAATGTATATTAGTAGAAGAACTTGCTCCACAATTTTTATTGTATTCATCTACATCTAAAATACCGTCATTGTCGTCGTCTAAATCACAACCATCCGGTATACCATCTTTATCATTATCAGAATAAAGAGAACTTGAGGTATTGCAAGAATCGCACTCTGAAGCCTGTATGGCATCATTTGTTGATGACACATCATCTTGGCCAGTTATTCCTGCTCCGGCCGCACCAACATTTGTTGCAATAGGTATTCCGTTATCATTTACAGAAGCGTTTATACTACCATCGCTATTTAAATTAGCATATACTAAACCTGCATCACCTTCTAAACTATCTGGACAACCATCTCCATCAGAATCTAAATCTAAACCATTCGGAACGCCATCTCCGTCTATATCATTATTACAAGCTGTTGAAAATTCAAAATTAAACGAGTAGCCCCCTATATATCCCAAATTTGTATATCTTATTTCAATTTCATCCTGAGGGTTTACCGTAATACTTTCTGCTGTATTCGGGCTTGAAGTTGATCCACAACAAAATGCTTTAAAACTTACTCTCGATCCATTAACAAACACTTCTAGAACATCATCAACGCCAAAACCAGGACCACCAAATGATAATTGACCAGGCAAAGTAAACTGCCTTTTAAATATTGTTTGATAGTAAGGTTGAAATGTAATATTATCTGAATTTGAGCCCACATAATTAGCAGGAACTAAACTTGTACTTGTATTGGTATCGAAAGGTCCTGTTTGTGAATATGATCTCGAGTCTGTAAAACTAAATGAATTTATACCTAAAAAGGCTTCGCCTTTAAAAACAGGTGTTCCAACACTACCGTTTAACTGGCTATCTTGATTACTGTTCCCAAACGTTGATCCGGCTATAGCAAAGAAACCGTCATAATATTCTGCATCCCAATATCCAACAGGAAAATTTCCGTCTTGAATACCATCTGGTAGAACATTAGTTGCATTACTTTCATAACATTCATCGACATCTAAAATCCCATCATTATCATCGTCTAAATCACAATCATTACCAATACCATCATTATCATTATCAGAATAAAGAGAACTTGAGGTATTACAAGAATCGCACTCTGCAGCCTGTATGGCATCATTTGTTGATGACACATCATCCTGACCAGTTGTTCCTGCTCCGGCGGCACCAACATTTGTTGCAATAGGTATTCCGTTATCATTTACAGAAGCGTTTATACTACCATCGCTATTTAAATTAGCATATACTAAACCTGCATCACCTTCTAAACTATCTGGACAACCATCTCCATCAGAATCTAAATCTAAATGATCCGGAGTACCATCACTATCCGCATCTAAAACCTGAAGTAATAAATCTAGATTACTTGGAGCCGTGTAATTACTGTAAGTACATGGATCAAAATTCA